>NYWG01000263.1 GCA_002684915.1 Verrucomicrobiales bacterium | reverse complement strand
TTTTGTAATTTATTGAAAGAAACGGGAGATAAGAGATGTGAATGTACTGTAAACTTAGTGGAAAACAAAACATACTATTACCTAAAACCGTACGTAAAAGAACATGAATATGAACAAAAAACCAAAGAAGTTCAAGTGATAGAGGACACAAATTTTATCTATTGCAAGGAATTTCACCATTACGACCTATTTTTAAAACGCTTGCTTAATTTAGAATTTGTCACGTTGCTATTAAAAACAGAAAGTATTGAACATAATTATTATGCACAACAAATATTAGATGGTCCAAATACAACAAATCCGAATGATATGCGGTTTATGGCAATTAAAGAAAAAGACTATTGGTATTTTAAACGAATATGTTACAAAGGTAAACTATCAACGACTATAAATAAGAATCCAACAAGTCCGATAAAGGGGACAAAACCTAAAAAACCAGAACGTCGATCTGATCGTGATCGACCGAAAAAGAGGTTTGATAGTGAATACAAATCAAGTGGTTCGGATTCCGAAATGAAATCAGATGGAATAGGTGGTATAGGTGGTAAACCTCGTTCTAGACGTAGTGGTAGAGGTCGTGATAGAGGTGCTAGTGGTAAACAAAGCAAGAAAAAAAAGAAACAAAATTTAACAAGAACAAAAGATGATTTAAAAGTCGGTATGCGAATAGACGTTACATTCAAAAAGGGGGAAGATGAAACTATTTCCGAAAATGTGACTTATGGAAAAGATGAAGGGGGAAATGAAATTGTTACTTACAAAAATATGATTTACAATAAAGATAAAGAGGGGAATGAATCTGTATTTTGGTATGATGACAATTCAAATACCTCTTTTGACTCTAAGAATGATCCGTGGCAGTATTCTGATATACCAGAAGTTGGAATCGAAACTAAATTTGAATTTAAAGACAAACCGGGCAAAATATTTAAAATCGTTGAAAATCTCAATAATCATATATTTCGGTACGTTGAAAATGGTAAATACAATAGTATTAGACAGATGGAAAAAATGATGAACAAGAGAGCACAATTTTATCCACTTGACCTTTGGTATCATACTATTAAAATAGTTAAGTCTAGTACAGATACTAGCACAACTACGACCACAGATCCGAACACAGATCCGAACACAGATCCGAACACAGATCCGAACACAGATGACGATGATGAAGATCCCAATTATAATCCAGACGACGAAAACAGTGGAGAAGAGGAAGAAGAATTAAGCGAAGATGATAATGAGTTAATAAACGACCCAGTCGATTCGATCGTAGCAACATATCCTTATTTGTCGTTAGAGTAGGGTGTTTTAAACTCGGACAGGTGCCTAGCTGCTGGCTTGGCTCGTGGCTTGGCTTCGTGGCTGAGCTGTTGTTTGTTGATTTCTCGCATGATGGTGCGGTCTAGCTGGTGTACATAGTTGAGCGTTGTTTTAAAATCGGTTTCTTTATGTATTTCTTGGAAGGTTTCCAAGTTGTTTTTAATTTTTTGTAATACGTCTTGTACTTGCAATAGATCCATCTTGTTTATTTCTTTCATAGTCCTATATAGGCTGCTCTTCAAAGTGGTAGAATCATGTTAAGCAATTTATTTTGGGTCATTTTATTTGGCGGCATTCCGGTGCTAATTTCCTACTATGTGTTAATGCAAGAAGAGCAAGTATCGAAGCTGTGGGCAGGTTTACAAGGTACAATCTACTATGTTTGGTTCACTTCTATGTGCTTGACGGTGTTATCCTATGCTTACATGTTTTATGTCTTTGTTTGGGCACCCGAAGATGCAATGATATTTTCATGGTCAATAGCCGATACAGAACCTTTTCTCTGTGCTTGTTACACATTGTTTCTTGGTTCTGCATCACAGTATGCATACATAGCAATCACAGACGTAAGGAACCGCGAGCGTTCTTTATTGTTGGTGGCAAACTTGTGGTTGACGGCATTGATGTCGTTGTTGATCGGTAGCTGTGCGATATCATTAAATAGAGTTAGTGACACGACCAATATTTTAAGCATCGTTGCGGGACTAATCTTTACGATACACCATGTCGTGTTCGACGCAATTTTTTGGCAACAAAGTTTTAAACCTAATTACAATCAAATAGTCTAAAAAATGAGTTTGTGGTCCGATTTCCAAACGTCAAGTACAACTGTTGTAGATAATGATATTGACTCTTGCACAAAGGTATTGTTACAAGAGTGTCGTAAACATAAAATAAAAGAAGAAGGTTGGCATCTGATAGAGGGACGTTTGCATTTCTTAAATGAGAAAATGTCGCATTTTTGTCATCGTTGGTGTTCCAATCATCCACATTGGTGTACAGAGGAAAATATTGTAACAAGGGTATCCAACATTTATATGAATCATCGTGGTGACATCCATGTTTGTTCCGATTCATGTGATTCTGAAAAAGTATTTTCAGATGGGTTTTTGACTTGTACCATATCTGGCATTCGTTATGCTAAACCAAAATACGTAAACACATATCAATCAAATCACGAGTACCATCGTACCTCAAGCACGGTTGTTCGTGTGCAACAGCATCATTTAAAAACCATAGCATACGATGTTTTGTTTCGACTGTTGTTCTCGGAAAAACGATTTGAGGCAGAAAAGAAAAAATTGTTTGATGTACAAAAAGATATTAAAAAACACTGGGTTAAAATGAAACGTAGTTATGATAAATCCAAAAGTATAGTCAATGTTTTAAGTATGATCAATGAAGCACATGCAATATTGAATCGTCGTATTTCACGAATGTTTTTAATTCCACCAGATGATATACAAAAAATCATCTGTAATTTTTACACGGAACGTATAAATGATATTTGTTTAAAACTCAAGCATCTGACCCCACACAATGTAAATTACCACGGAAGTGCACTGGAAGCTTTTATCACCGCGATTTTATTTATTATGCGTCAAGGCCTGCGAATGAATAATGTAGAGATCATTTCAAAGGATTATTACTTGGAATCTGCATTACCAGAAGCAAACTCTCTTGATGTTTATAAAATTCAAAAAACGAACTTTACGAATTGTCGCAACGCTATACAAGCAGCAATACGAGATGCATTGCATATACATTATATTAATCCACATATGTTAGTTAGTTCATCTTACAATGGGGAGTAAAAAATAAATCAACGTGTATGCGGTCGCTTCACTTTTACATAGTATACTTTGTTTTTATCTCTTTCCCTTGCTATTTCTTCTAGTTCGGTATATGTGTACCAACGCACTGTTATTACGCCTGGTTTACCATCACAAGTATCAAAATCATGCTCTTCTGTAGTATGACACTTAGGACAAATCTCCATAGTCTTTTTATGTATAAAGTACAGTATATAGGCATTTGAATGATCCACTAGATAAAATATGGGTTGTCGAATTTCTATCAATTTGAAAGAACGCTTAAGTCCGAAGCCTAAGCGCAAATCTTCTGACAGTTGCACTTCGCCTATTGTAAACCTTATACCAAAACAAATAGATGAAACCGTAGTAGTAAACCTTGATGAAACCGATGATGAGTATATATGATGTTTTTACTCTATACAAAATGGGACAATGTGCTACGGTAAACGTGAGTCGCGGCGCTGCAATTGCACCGGGGAATACAGGTGTTAGCTTGCAAAATGGGGGAGCGGAGGAAGAAGAGGAAGAAGAAGATGACCCAGTATGCAAAGGATGTATTTGTGAGGGATGTAAGTGTTGTAAAAGTGTTCTCGCTTGTTTTGCAAAAATAGGTATTTGTTTAGTTTAAAAATGATTGGTAAGCACCATCATGGTATCTGAAAGTGAATCGGTATCACTTTGCATGTCTAAAAAGGTATCTTCAGCAAAAATGTTATCTTCTGCTAATGGTTGTACAAATTGTTCCATTGCTTCTTTGCAAAGGTCCGGCATATGCCCAATGCCAAGCCGCATGCCGAGCAAGTAGACTGATTTGAAATTGACAAGTTCACGAGCGTTTTCTGGATGCTTTAAAAAATAAATTAATTCGAAAAAAGTATCACGTATTACTTTAAAATTTTTGATAACTTGTTGTAGTTGTGCTGATATGTCTTCCTTTTTGTCCTTAGCAAACGATTTTAAGCCCAACAGGTAACAGAAAGGCTGTGCAAATGGTTTATGTATTTCTTCAATTGTATTTATGTAGTCTAAGTTTACTATACCGAACGTATCGTCTGCAAAATGTATAACGTAGTGACCAAATGACTCCATAAAAAGACTATAACAGAGAAACTTAGCGCTTATATAAAATGATTAACATAAAGGAATGTTTAAAACGACAAGAAAAATTGAGGCAAGCACTGGTTATTGAAGAAAATAAAGAGGAAGATAAAAAAATGTGCAAGGACTTAATACAAATGATACAATCTATGCGACAATTAAAAACTATTTCAAATAAATATTTTTAAAGTGTTTCTGTTGCCATTTTTTGTTTTTTTGCTCTCGCCTTTCTAGCTGCATCTCGTTCTCTCTTATTTGGTTTGCGATGCTGTAATCGTTGTTTTTGTCTTTTTTCTAATGTAAATTCACCAGCTGTTGATATATTTTTTCGTTTGTTTAAAATAGCTTTACCATTTTGACCTTTTTTCCAAATAGGCAAACGTAGATACATGCCTCTTTGTCCCTTATCATTGGTTTTTATCACCTCTTGCATCAACCATACCCATGCTGGATCATGACAATATACTATTTTGCAATCTCCAAATTTTGATACCAAAAAATCATTTGCTTCTTCTAATAATTGTCTTCGTGCATAACCAATACCTTCACCGTTCAATGTGTAATTTTGTTCAAACCATATTTTTAAAATGTTTTTGACTTGCTCCGTGTCTGACTTTAATTTATATTTTGTAGCCTTGTTACGTTTTAAAATATACAGTTCTCGCATCAACCTTGCTGTATGCATGGATATGATTGGTTTGGGTTGTGGTAATCTTAATTGCAACTGATTTGTGTTTATGCGTTGTAAATAATCAACAATGCCAAGATCTAGTTTTAGATTAGATAAATTGGTGTACAGAAATCTTGATTTATACTGATTAATTGCACGTTGGAAATTAGGATCGCTCAGTCCAACTTGTCGATTTACTACAAACCATTTTAAAACAGTATTTTCCGATTCATCCATAATTTTTAAAAATTGTGCAGCTTTTTCTGGTATTGCATCTGGGTTTACTAATAATGTATTGTCTTTGTTCCATTTTAGTTTTGTAAATTCTTGAAACATTTCAAACAGCGGTACATCATTCTCCTTGTGATTTAAATTTATTTTTAAAAACTGATCAAATCTATCTAAAATATTCGTCATATGTTTGTTATATATGCATTTCCTGTACTATATACTACCTTATGCAAATATGTTTTTTTTCAACGCTGTGCTTAAGCGATTCATGTCAATGCGCAATGTTTTATCTTTTTTGATTGGATCATTGACGTCTCCTATTTCATCGTTGTCTTCGTGATGTTGTATACGCCGTCTTGCTCTAACAGAAAATTTAGTTCGTAATATTTCCTCAATTACAAAAACAGAATTAAAAGCGTTAAATAGGACCTGTATCCACTCTTTTGAGATATGTAGTAAATAAATAAGTGACAACATTGAAAAATTGATTAATATAGCAAGCGTTAACATTGGTAAAAACATACTTGAACTAGAACTTAGAGATATTATCATTACTGCAAGGCAAACAAAATGAAATAAAATTACAGTAAAATAAAACGAATCATTAGGATATTGCAAAATTACGTTTCCTACGCTACGATTAATGTTCTCTGACGAGAGTCTATGAAGCATTTAAATATTAATTATAGTTAATTTACATGTTATACTTTTTCTGGAACTCTCTCATAACTGTTACATTCATTGGTTGATTAGGTACAACCAACTTCTTATTCTTTGTAAAGTAAGCAACTATCTCGTCTTTATGCTCGTAAAATGTATCGATTACTAATCGCAAAAGGAGAACTTCTTCCTGTATTGGTAATGGAAATAACTGGTCTTCATTCACTTCATGACATATCAAAGAAAAACTTAGATCGTTAGACGGTGTGCAAAATTGTTCTACGTTTTGTTTTGCCTTTTGTAATTTTTGCATTCCTTTTAAAAAATATTCTGCTGTTTTAAAATTTTGTTTTTGTTTCCACAGTGTATTCTCGTTTAAAACTATGCATTGAGTTAGAATTGGCAATAAAAAAAATAATAAGAGACGCATTTCTTCTTGCTATGACGACACCTATATACCGAGAACATCGTTTTTACAAAATGTATCGACAATTTGAGTTTCTTGTGGTTGGGTTAGTCTTATCCTTTGTACTAATTGTTGGAACTGCAACTACTATTTTTTTTATCCAAATAGAACAAGAGACTGTATCAAATAAAGTAGCTGCACTACTAGCCGAGCGTCAGCAAATATTGGAAAATGTGCAGGTGACACATGGTGTAGAAACGCATTATAAGTCACTGCTTGACATAAAGCCACAGAATCATAGGGACTTTTTAAAGTCTATATACAATTACTAAAAACAGTTACAATCATTATGCTTTCCTCTTGTTGGAAACGAAAGGAACAAAAACAGAGTATTAGTACCTACATCAATGACATGAAAAATTTAGACCATACACTTGACTTGATGATCAATCGCGTGCAACAAGACATGATCAACATCACCAAAAATCAAAAACCAACCAAGCACCTAGCAAGGCGCCGTTTAATGTACAAAAAGCACATACAAAATATTGAAAACCGACGTAATAATGTACTTGCTCGTATTTTACAACTAGAAAATTTGCATCTAAATGAAATGCAGGTACAATCCTTACAATCAGTGGCACAAGCGCATCGTCAAAGTAAATTACAAACAGAAGATGTGGAAGATTTACTTGACAAACTAGAAACGTTTAAGGACGATTTTGAAGAAATCAACAATACGTTGACAAGGGATCTCGATTTTGAAACATTGGATATTAGTGAAGAAGAGCTCATGAAAGAACTTGAAGATTGTATTAATGAAAAGGAAGAATTAAGTGTCAAAACTAAAAGGAGTGAACCGGAGCAAGTCGAATTAGTAGTATTTCCAGAAGTTCCAGTCAATGAAAATAAAAAAGATGTCTGGCAACGTAAGTTTATCGAAAAAGTTCGGACCATGGGAGTTTAAGACACCACAACGACAAATGCATTTTCACTATTCTGCGAAAAAAGACCCGACGTTGCGTTTTATTGCAGAAGATAATCCAAACATACGAGGTCACGGTATACGCCGATATTGGTTGATGGACGTAAAGACACTGTACAATACCATGAAACAAAACACAACAAATGGTGTTGAAAATTGTTTTTACGAGCTTATGCCAAGTTCTAAATGTACCCACAGTGACATGACAGCGTGCTCAACCATGCTGCAACATTTCGGTACAAGGGCCTACCTAGACATCGAGTTCAAAGATCCATGTGATTGGGTCGAATACAAAACAGCGGAGATGGATCCGAGTATGATCGGTTTAGAAATTGCAAAACAATTTCATCAGTACATTGAAGACTATATGGATTGCAAATGTGAACTAATCATATTAAAGTCGCATAGAGCACACAAAAAGTCGTGGCATGTTATTGCAAAAATGTTTCGTAACGGAGTCGAGTATTTGTTTAGAGATTCTTTAGCTGTATTAACATTGATAGAAGCATGGTTTGCAGATGGAAAGGTCGCGTCTTTTGACTACATGGAATCGGATAAACGCAAAAACGCAATAGATAATAGTGTTTATTTTCGGCATAAATTATTTCGTATTTTTGGTAATCAAAAATTAGGATCAGACTCTGGGCCTTTAAAATGGGACCAGTATTACCCAGAACCTGTTACAAACAAACCTAAACCAAACTTCGAAGATCTATTTGTCCTACAATCCTATAATAATCGATGCATGTTTGATATTACATCAAGTGATAGTTGCTTATCAAAGCAAAAAACATCAACGTCTCGTAAAAGAAGAAGAGTCGAACCAAGCTTCTCGCACGGGCACCTTGCGTTGGAGCAGTTTTACTTTGGTCTTGCAGCGTGGAAAGAGGTCAAAGAATGCCTGCAACGCCGGTTTCCGTGCATTGACTTTGGCATCGCGCAGTTCAAAGACATTGAAACCATTTACATACCAATGCGAACCAAGCAGTGTCCGTTTAATAATGGATCCAACAATGGTGCGCATCGATCCAATCATAGCTATCTATATGTTTACATGAGTAGTGGTATATGTTATTGGTTTTGCAATGATGAAGATTGCAAACGCAAAAATTTAAAGAAGCGGATTGATTTTCCTCCCGATGTTACAATGAAAATGAGAGCATTCTACCAACGAAAAAAAGAAATCACCGTACGTATCTAATGGGGAACATGATACCAGTCTGTACAGAGAGAGATTCAACATGTGCAAAACGTGAAGGATTTGGTGAAAAGTCAAAAGATATTAAACATAAAAAGATAGTTTTTCATTTAGATGATTATTACAGTAAAAAAGGGAAGTCTAAAAAAAAACGTAAAAAAAATAAAAATAAACTATATTCTTAACTCTATGTGTACACAAACTCTATGAGCTTCTCTCAAAAAAGAATTGCTAGATGTCGGGCACCAAATCGTATGCAACGCTGTCTGCGTATGATTGAAATGATGCAACATATGCGTGTTAACATACCACCGTCGGTTGCTTATCAAGAAATTAGATCACGTAGCCCAGCGACCGCCTCTGTTGAGCTCTTATCGGATTTTAAGACTTTGGAAGAAATTAGAGAACATTTAAGAGAGTGTAAAAAAGTTAGTAGTCCAACCGTGGCAAAAAGATGTGTTATTTGTTTAAAAAAAGAAAGGCAATACGTGTGCGCGCCTTGTGGACACTACAAACTCTGCAAGGAATGTATTCAAAAGGTAAGTGCTTGTCCTATTTGCCGTACGCATATTGTTCACAAGATTAGAGTTTATGAATAAGATTACTTAAAATGTTTAGAATTTAAAGAGCTAAAAAAACATTTTCCCATCTGTGACTTTTCTAAAAATGCCCTGTTTTGCTTATCGTACCACGGTGCTATGCTGCCATTCTTGTACCAATCTGGGCGCAGCTTTCGGTTGCGGCTGAGGTTGGAGCCATTCGGATGCAAGCGCTTGTCAATTTCGGTTGTCCTGCGAAAGCAGCCTTTCAGTTTTTTCGTATCAATATTGTTGGTTATCGGCTCAATAAATATAAATCCAATCCATGTTTCCTGCAGACCTTTATGCAACTCTGCGAGCGCGTCCTCTTTAAAGTAAATTTCGCCAAGATTCAAAGCATAGACCCGCGATTTGGAACGCTGCAAAGCATCGAGCATGGCGGCTACCGTAGCTCGGTCCCATGGCACACGGTCGTTGGCGAAGGAGCCAGACAAATTCAAGATTTCGACTTTTTCAAAATTTGCTTTTTGAAACATCTCTTGCACTTTTGTCAGGTTTGACTTCCATGTTTCGTCTAGAAAGGCTGACGTACTGCAGTAGCGCCGATTGCAGTCGTTCAAAAACAATTTAACTTTGTCAGGCACTATTTTTGTTCGCTTTATGAAACGATTTGGGTAGGCAAGTGGCTTTTCTAGGCACTCTTTACAAAAAAAATGGTCTTTGTTTATCAAATAAGCTTCTTTTCTTGTTAAGTGTTCCGCACAAATAGATTTTGTGCATGTGTCGCACATCAATAGCTCGACGTGTCTCTTAAAACAATCTCTGCACTTTGGATCGTTGTCGTTATTTTGTGAATTGGGCGTGCCACGCCTCGATGCTTGGCTGCTGAGCCGAGCTTTGCAAATTCCATACTGAATTTTCCAATAGTGCATGGGCACGCAACCATAGTTGGCCCAAAGCATCGAGCCAGGGCGGATGTTTTTAGTAGTTTTTAGGCCTACATGATTTCCGATAACCTTTACAACACAGTTGCACATTTTTTTTCGTTCTTTTGTGTAAGGAATTGTGTTTGCCTTATTCATCAAACTATCGTTGTGCAAGACGGCGAATTTGTTTTTTCCAAGGTGGATGTTAAAGTATCCCTCAATTGCTGACCGTGATATCTTGATGGTTTTAAAGTAACCAATGCAAACATTTTTTGGTATTGCCGTAACGGTTTGTAATCCTAAACCAGCATATTTTGTAAAGCGGTTCGTCTCCTTTGTTAGTTTGACTCGAATTCCTCTGCCAAGGTCATAGACTTTGCCAGTTTTGTAGACGAGACCACCACGTTCTCTCAAATTCTGGTCGTAGGTTTCGCACAAAAGTGTCTTCGGCATGTTTCAATGGTCCTATTACACGAGATGAATACTACTTGTCACCAGAAATTATGCGTAGATCAAACGTTATTCGTACTCGCGAGCAACAACTGGTGAGCGTCTTGACCTGTATTGGTTCAGTTCATTAATTAATACATATGCGTTCTTCTTACGTATGTGATTTATATTGCTTTGTATGCTGTTGTTATTTATTTTTATGTGCTTTAATTTTTATTACCTCATATACTTTAATAAAGTATATTTTGATGGCAGTAGGTGTAATTGCTCATATCTACTTATTGTATAGTTGTTGTAAATCAGAGAAACAAGAACTTAATTATATAATAATAATAAACCCAGATGAAACTATGAGTCTAGGAGTATATAGCGTCAGTGATATTGTGTAAAATGATAGAAATTATCGTATTTTTAGGCAGTATTTATTTACTCAACTTTTCCTATGAACCCGTAAAAAAACAATTAATATCAGTGACAGATCACTTTAATGTCTTAGACGAAAAAAAGCAATACTATGTCATTAAAAACTTACTTAAAGCTTGCTACCTTTGTTTTCTAGTAGTACTTACCGTAGTCTTTTTTGGGCCCTACCTATGGTATGGTATTTGGCCAAATGCTCTGCTACGAAGCTTAGCTGGGATGTACGTTTCCAATGACATGGTTGGCCTTTACCGCGTGCAAAAATTAAAGACAAGCACTCGTTTACACCATTACACTACTTTTTTGTTCCTATTAATGTCATGGACAGTTGATTTTCAAGAAAGTAAAGTTGCAAAATTATTATTTTTGTACACGTTTGCATCTGCAATTACCTTTCCAGTGAACGCTTATTTAGGCCTACGACTTTGCTATGATAAAGAGTCACTTACAGACTATTGTGGTACTGCGTACTACACATACGCTATAGTGTGCTTTGTTAATTGGGGATTGCATCTCTTTTTATTCGATACAAGCTGCCTAGGCTACTACGCCTTGATACTTTTTGTAGTCTATGACGATATTGTTCTATTACAATGGTTGCATAAGCAGCACACAACTAATCATTAGTGATTAAAGTAATGTCATATGAAGACAGCATTGGTAAAACTTACATATATTAAAAATCTTCACACTGTGTAATTGTCACTCCTAGGAGTATCACAGTAGATACACTTAGTAGTTTAAGACAGTTCCCAAGACAAAAATTATCCAAGACAAGTTAAAGTAAGTGAAGAGACCCTTCCCTTACTTTAATTTGTTTTATTGTTGTGATAGCGTTATAAAAAACAATAATGTAAGGGCCCAGTCTGAGGTTTGTTACAAGCATAGATATTTAAGAATGTGTTTAAAAAAATAATTAATGTATAATTTATTTAATTACTACAAAGTCCAAACCCGTTTAGTGCATAATTTTCAAAGCATACACAAGTTCCTATTAAATTCGCTAGTTCAGGTATAGTCAAGGTGTTTTGTGTTCTTGCACACAAGTAATCATTAGTCCTTTGAATAATGCCAAGGCCCCGAGTTCAGCACCGATTCAAAGGTGCCTTAGAAGAAAAGCAATGCTCTACATGCAAGACATGGAAAGTATTAAAGAAGTTCAACAAATGCAAGAAAAAATGGGATAAACTTACAAGTAGGTGCAAAGTATGTCATAATGTCGCTTATCAAAAAGAGAGACAGAAGCTAGGCTTAAAAAAGAGGCTGCTAGCAGAGCACCGATTTGAAGGCGCCTTAGAAAAAAAGCACTGTTTAGTATGCGATGAATGGAAATTGTTAAAGGAGTTTAATATATATAAGAGATCACCGGACGGCCTTAAAAGTCAATGCAGAATATGTTCAGCGATCGCTTATAAGAAAACAATGAGTACTGAGCATGGCAGGAAACGATTGCGAGCGAAATATAGAAAACGAAGAAGAAATGGAAAATTAAGCGCATATTATCGAAAGCGCCGACGTGAGGATCCAGCGTTTGCAATTGTGGGCCGTTTGAGACGCCGTGTATGGCATGCACTAAATAGACAAGGTGCAACAAAATCAATAGGTACGATAAAACTTTTAGGCTGCACACCAGCCTTTTTTCGAAGCTACATCAAAAAGCAGTTTGTCGATGGCATGACTTGGGAAAATAGAGACAAATGGCACATTGATCATCGAGTTCCATGTGCGGCATTTAATTTGCTTGATCCGATAGAGCAACACTACTGCTTTTGGTACAAGAACCATCAACCAATGTGGGCAAAAGATAATTTAAGTAAAGGTAACAAGTACAGGGAAGAAGATAAGGAAAGGTTGATAAAGGCATGGGTATTTGATAATGTGTTTAAAATTTTAATTTAATTTATTTAACTACAGAGACCAAACCCATTCAATGCAAAATTTTCAAAGCAGACACACGTTCCGATTAAATTTGCTAATTCTTCTATTGCTAAGCTATTTGCCGTTATCGCTTGAAAAGTAGCATAGGAATCGGCGCCTTGCGCACCGCTCTGCCAAGATGCTAATCTTGTGTCCGTAATACAGAAGCCATGTCCACCACAGGCATCGTTAGGCGACGGACCTGTAGCACCAGGGCACGGTATGCATCTTTCTGGTTCGTCTGGATCTGGATTGTTTGCTTTTTCTTTGTAAAAATTATTGTTCATGCACTCATTGCAACTGTTGCCCTTATAGCCTCCTGTTAAGTAAGATTCACTGCAACTACAAGTACCATCACCTTGACAGACTCCTCCGCCAATATCTGCATTGCAAGATTTCAAAAAACCGCCTCCAGGACAAGCTAAGCATTGTCCATTGCTTAAGTAGTATCCAAACACGCAAGCATCGCAGTTGCCGTAGGTTGAACCTTTGCAAGCGCAAGCATCTCTTCCTCTGCTATCTCTGGAGGTATAACCGTCATCGCACTCGCACTCTATGTATTGAAATGTTTCAAAAATGTCATTTTCTTCTTGATCAAAAACCTCTACAATTTGTCCATGCGCGTTGCAAATGGATTCTTCATTATCTCCATCAAAACCTGGTGCAATAGTACAATTAGGACCGGCGTAGCCAACATCACATTCACACTCTCCATTCGCAAGTTGCCCCAAGGTGGTTGTACCGTTATATAAAAAATTTCCAGCATCGTTTGGTAGCAAAAAATGGTTACACGTTCCGTGTCCGTTGCAGACGTTTGGGTAACCTTCGCATGCAGTACACATATCACCAAACTCTAGAAATTTATTGTAGGAGCCGACTAATGGATTTGACGTTGGACGAAAGTAGTTTTCTTTGCAAACGGTACAGCCGTCCATTGGGTTATTGTATGCCTCGTCGTCTAGGTAGCCTTCCAAGCAGCTCTGGCAATCCGTGCTAGGGTCTCGGCCCTTTTCGCACGTTGTGCAATCCAGGTCAAGCGAGTAACCACGGCTGCAAGCGCTGCAGTTGGTTTCATAATTAAATTTGTTGGTACACCGTTGGCAAAATTCTCCAACAAAGCGATCGTCACAAATGCAACCAGTGATGCCGCACGTACCGTGCCCAGAGCATATAGTATTGTCTATGTAGCATGTTTTGTCGCAGTCGGGACCAAAGTATCCATCAACGCATGGGCATGGATTTATATTTAATGGTATGAGTATGAGAAGGACAATAAAATACGTTGTCAAAGAAGACAAGCTAAGGACCCAGTAGATGGTACCTAAGAAATCATTCTCCTCTTGCTTTGCTTGCATGGCTAGTGCTATCATCATACCGGTAAAAAAAAGTAAAAGTATACACGACACTGCTGTCATCATGTTTGGCTCAATGATATTTTTCATGATGGTTAGTGAGTTTGGTTCGACCGTAAATGGTGCAATGATGATGAGCCAGAACGCTACCATAGCCACTAGCAACACTCCTCTATCGACTTTAACTGCAGAAAAACTCTTTTCAGTGTAGACCCATGTGCCTGCGTATATGACGAAGAAGCATATGGTCACTACTGCTAAAAACCATAATACTAAGTAAAGCAACATCATATAAAACACAAGGAAAAATCTTATATAATAGATTCCAGTCTTTACATAAATAATGACAAAACGCATACGATCTGGTTCAGAAGACATTCCATCAATTGTTTCGGACTTACTGCGTGATGTTCCACAACAGACACAAACTATTCTTATGGTAGATGATGATTATTTAAAATCAACAGATTCTCAAGTTGAAGCAGAAAGTTTATTTCTGCAAAAGGCAAATGCGTTGAAAAAATTGAACAATGCCAAAAATTGTTTTGACTACGCCTTTTTACGCAGATTGCTTCAAAAAGCCCCTTTGGACAGTTTGTATTTAAATCGTAAAAGTTCCGACGTTGCATTCCGACCAGTAGTCGAAGTTGTAAATCGTGAATATGAAGACGAGTTTTTACGCGAGCCAAAAACGAATGAACGTGCTTGTATCAAAGGCAACTCTTGTGAAGGTCACTTTATTTCTACTGTTGAGCCTGGAAAGGGATTTACACTTCGCGAGTTCTTACTACCTTCACAATACAAAAAATTTCTTGAAACCAACACATTGCCAAAAAACCAACAACTTTGTATCATGTGCCGTCGTGCTGCAGTTGCTAAACTTTACATTAGTTATCGCAGTGACAAAGTAAATACAGATTCACTAATCAGTGATTATCGAAATTACGCTGGTGTTGTTGGTGAATACACATTGGAAAGTTGTTTGTTGCCGTCCTCTGACAGTAACGTTGGGTTACTAGACCCTGTTGTGTTGCACGTACGAAAATGGTACGAGATGCAACGTGTTGGCGGCATTCGTTATTATAAACAATCCGGCTACAGCTATCCAGACAGCAGCGCAGTGCCTTTTTTTCAATAAGCGCTTTGAAACCTACCACCGCCTCAAAGCGCAAAGTTTTCTGTTTACAAAAATTAACAGAATATTATAGTGGTACAAGTTATTGCAGTTGTTTTGTAGCACCTTGGCTATGCCCCGAGCCTAGCGTCCGTGTTTGGCAACCGCAAGAACCGAAAAACACAGCCATTGTGAAGGCAGTGAATGTGTGGATAGAGTTATTGCAAAAATGTGATAATGTGTTCATTCAAAAAATACTCTACGAATGGATCGATTTGAATCATTTAAAAATTGTTCACTTGGATTACAAAAATTTACCAACATTAAACATGGTTTCTTTTGAGAATAAACAAATAACTGACAATTTCATTGCACAAATTATTATGGATATTCTCCCACCGTGCAAGCAATCAAAAGACAAAAGCAAAATTTTGCATTTATTAAGCAAGGCTTGTCCAAAACGTTGTCAAATCCGTAATTTGAAAGAGATTGTATTGCAGTATGCCACAGACGATGACGAAACATATCATTTCTTATTGGAGGTGATGAAGAAATCGTTGTTTGGAACTTATTCTCATTGCAAGGAAATGTTATGTTTTGAAGGTAGACACGTTTTTTATTCCATGTTTGTTTATCAAATGTCAAATAAGAGTTTCTTCCTAAAATGGTTTTCAAACAACAATCACCAAATCTTTATTTTCTTTTGCTTGAAAGAATTCTTATGCGATGCTATTTGGCAAGTAAAGAGCGTTTATAATTTCATTGAAAAGAAATGGAAGTGGTCTGTCTTTGAAAAGCAAGTTGTACAGAGTATGGATTCTGCAAGAAAAATATTAAATACAATAGCAAAGCGCGAACACAAGTTGTTGCATCGTGGTGATTGGATTTTAAGTGTTGAAAGTTTTTTACAACAAGTTTCCAAACAGCACATAAAGCTATTTCGAACTTCAAATGCTATCAGTTTTTACTCCAAAACCAAAACGTTGTTAAATAAATATATTGTATCAGAAAACGCAAACATGCCTGTAAATCACTGTATTGGGTGTTTTCTTTGGTCTTTTATGCAACGTACAAAAGATGAAAAGATAATATTTTCGTTGTTACGTCACTTTTCCATTCCACAAGATATTATTAATCATTTAATGAACGAAAGATTTACTCAAGTGCATTTTAGTAGTTTAACTTGTAAACAACTATTTGTCTTAAAAGAATTTTGTAGACTAATGGATTTAAGAAAAGGGACTTCCATTTTTATTTTACCACAACATTTGTATGAAAAACAACGTGCAGCCTTATTGTTAAAGGAATCTTTGTGTCTCGATCCTCCACAATCATTAGGTTACATTTGTTTTGTATGCAATGATATCAAGTTTTTTTTAACAAAAGTATCCAATAGCTCGAGGCATAGCAACCGTTTAGCACGAGGTAGTCTACGTGTGGTTGTTGATAATAATTCAGAGTCATTGAAATTGGTATGTGGTCGAAAACCTGAACGACATGTTAAGAATTCAAAGAAAAAATGGAAAGATGATCAAAAAGCAATATCAAGAAAAATGTTTAAGGAGAAACAACGAAATTTTTTGTCAAAACAATGTATTGATACACCTTTACAAGAGATTGATTTACTTGGACATTCATTGCAGTTTAATAACAAAATGATAACATTGTGTACTACGTGTGCAAATGTATGTTTGATTGAAGCAAATAGTTTGTCTTACAGTACAGAGATTAATTGTAAAGTTTGTCATATGACAAAAAAGGATGTTTGTATAAAGTGTCAAGCAGAAACAGCTTGTAATAGAATATTAGTTTATAATACGAAGAAACCACTTTTACACAAGGCACCGATGTGCAACAGTTGCACAACGATATACGCTCAAAAACAGCCAGTCATGATTTAATGAATAGAGTACAACACCTTGTCTCTATCTTCGTTAATATGATAATCTAATGAATATAATAAATGCTGGCCACTTCTGTCTTTTGATGCAGACAAAAACATTGTACCATGTTTTGGTGAAAAAGAATCGTCATTCGATACATTTAACTTGACAGATTTCAAATTAAAATCATTTTCCGGATTTTTCAACATTTGTTTTAAGTCTTCTACAGTGCACATCAAACAAGAATTGCGAGCATTGAATCCAGGGCGGATAAAGTTACAGCGTAATACAAGGTTTGATTCCTCCATTACCTTTATTAACGATTCTACAGTGGCTTTGCTTGAAAATTGCTGCATTTGTTTGTATTGTTTTTCGTTGCCGATTTGTTTTACAATAACAGAACTTTCTTGAAACAACTGTGGTTGCTCTTTCTTTAATTTAGAACAGACTTCTTTTTGATCCAAGTTCTTATTCAAATCAAAGCTAACCGTATCTACTGGACGTGCCACTGGTTCTAAAGAAATAGTAGAGTCACTGTTTTCGTAACCAGCAACTTTCATAGGGTTTTTAGTTAAATCAACATTGTTGGTAGTATTTTTATCATCATATTTTAAAAAGCTCATGAGTATATAGTTTTATATTATCTACAGTTTGCATTTATACGTATATTTTTTTGTCTTGTTTGCATTCACTGTAAGATTAATACTGTACCTTTCTCCATGTCTATTCTAATTTTATCGCGTTTTTTTCGTTCAACAAGCATTACCATTTGCTCAATAAAAGTTATGTCTTGATAATTACCATTCTTAATATTCGAAAGCTTTTTTTTAAATTCCCTTACAACTTCCTTCTTTTTGTTTTCTAACGCTATAATGTCTGAACGATTTTTATTAATTACATCTTGCATATGACTCTTTGTTTCTAAAAACGTTAGTTCCCTTGGGATATGCCAGTTTAAATCTTGAAGTAAAACGTCATTAGGCAATACATCAACCTTTTGTCTTCTACGTTTTTGTCTCAATACAATGTCCTCTGAACTCAATGATTTTTCTAGCGTGTCTCTAGCATCAAGAATGTTGACAAATTTAAGTCTCTTATTACTGACAAAACACATATTGCAAATAAAACTGGAAGAGCAAAACACGTGATTGATAAAATCAAAATCTTTTGTCATTTGACACAATTTTAAGTGATCCATCATTTTTTTAAAACTACACACTGGCTTATAACGAAAACAAAAAGAGCAAAACTGTTTTCCTTTGCAACTTCCATCTTCGTTGTGACAAGACACAGCTAGTCCTTTGCAAGAATTTAATCCGCATAGACAGTTTGGACATCTATATTGTTTTCTTGGCTCTTGTTGTTGCGCAAGGAATAAATGCAATTCACTACACTTGGAGCAAGTACAAGGATAATGCTTTATTTCCCAGAGTAGCCACTCAAACATTTTCTTCAACGCTGGTTGAAAATCATTTTTCTTTGTGCGAATGTATTTTTTCATAACATCACATGTTAAATGTTTTCCTTTAATCCAAAGTTTGTAGTTTTGACGAAAAATACTGTCAGGTGTCAAACGATCAATATTTGGATCAGCCAAAATGCACTTGTTTGCATTACAATAGTAGGTTCTACAACACTTTTTGCTAATTTTTGTATTTGAATCTCTAGAACTTTTATTAGATAAGCAATTCTCCATAACGTAAAAAAAACGGTTACGGTTATAAAATAAAATAGCACTCATCCCGATACTCATGCATATTTTTTGTGAGTTTAGTTGCGCTTCCATGTTTATTAAATGCAATTAGTAATCGTAAAGACAATTTAATTTAGATATCTGTGTATGTGTGTGTATGTGTGTGTATGTGTGTGTGTATGTGTGTGTATGTGAGTGCGTGTAAGTATTTGTGCTTATATGCAATAGTTTAAAAATGTTGAAGTCACGTGTCTTTTTTAATACCCGATGTTTGTTTTATTGTTTGTTCTTTCTGGTTAGAACCATCCATTTTAAGTGCATTGTTTTTTCCTCCTAAAAATTCTCTCTTATCATCTAATTTCCATGGGTCTTTTGTTTGTAGAATATCAATAGGTAAGGAAGCATTACGTAACATGTATTCCCCAAAGTGTTTCCAGTTAATAATACCATGCAAATACAATGATCGCAATTCGTCATTACTTACATAAGGTGTAGTTGGTATTTCTATGGTAACAAGGTTTGACTCTACAAAATTTGAAAGATCTTTCAATTTTCGTTTTTTGCTTTTTTTTGTAATTTTCTGCAACTCGTGATCACCATATAGTATACGATAGACTTTGGTCAATGTTAATCCTATACTTTTTTTCCAATATATTAACGTTTGTCTAAAGACATCATGCGAACCTTGTATATCCGCTCTGGTAACTGAATCATTAATAATCATACTTCTAGGCACCCCAATTAAAGCACAAATTGTTTCCTGGTTTAAACGATTGATTGCAACAAAGTCTGTTCTTGCAGATGGCTGTAATGTTGTGCCCACATTATATTGACTTGGTAAAGGAACCATATTTTCAATCGCCTTTTCTGTGTTGTCTGCAGAATGTACATTTTTTCCTTCTATTGCATTCAAAAAAAGGCGATTTTGATGTTGTAAACTTTCAATATCTTGTTTGTTTCTTTCATATTGGTTGTGTGTAGATAACTTTACATTATCACCATCTACATACTGATCAAAATGTAAAGATTCATCTGCTTGTGATGATTGATTTTCACCGCGTCGTTGCATGATAATTGGGGGATTTGTCCGTATTCTTTCTGCTATCACTGCATAATCATGCATATCGGTGATAAAACGTATATGTGGATATAAACAATCGATAGTTGAATTTAACTCACCATTGCGTTCTGGATCATGTCCAAAACCTGCCAATACAAACGCATTAGGTGTTGGTGTTGTAATATCTATTGGTTTGTCTTTTGAAAAAAATTCATATGTTGTTGATCCATCCTCTTGTGTAACAATATGAATTTCGTATGTCCCGACTTGAGGAACATATGGGACAAGATTTCCATTTATTTCTTTGTAACGAACCGGTACTAAACCAATGCAAATAATAGAATCGATAACATCTTTTGCAAATGGTAACCAGTGTGATTGCATTAGTTGTTTTGTTAAAGGGTTTGTTTTACACTCTTTTGAAGTACCTTCTCGCAAACATAAACCATTTTCAAAAACCTTTGAATGTATTAAATTTCTACAAATAAATACAAACGCATTTTTAAAATAAACATTACGTAATTGTTTTATTTTACTCGCAGATATAACGGCACGATACGTTTTTGAATTGTTTAAGTTGTTCATTGTACTTATTGTAATCCACTAAAGCTTATATATAACGCTTATTGTTTTAAACTTTTCCAATACTTGCGTAACTGACACCATTCTGCATCGCCTTCATTTGATTTTAGTATAGATTCAGCACATCGTTTTTCAAGATTAGAAACATCGTCACCTTCTATGTATTTAATCATAATTTCATTCCAATCTCTATAACTGCGTATCACCGATTTATTATTTTCAAAGTTCATTACATCTGATAACTTTTGATGTTCTATGTCTACTTTGCCAATACAACAAAAATCATTTGTGTCCATATGTTTAAATACTAACCAGCACGGCTTCTTTATGGTCTGTATATTGTAATCACTGTGCACTATTTCCTTCATGATAACCTCGACAATTTTTAAAGGCAGCTCATTGTTGCGTAGAAACGACTTCTTCCAGGTGTAACTTGTCATGGATTCAAATAGTCTTTATAATAACACTTTTTTACCCGAAGCGACTCAATGTAATTTTGAAGACCTGAAAGTATATGGTCCTTTTCAAGTATCCTACGATGAACCTTTAGAACATGAGTTGCAAGAATTATATAAAACGGTAGATAGTATTATTTCATCTATTTTGACACAAAAGGTGGTCAATAGTTTTTGCAAACAAATATTTAACTATAGAATCGTAAAAGCGGAATCATTTATAAAAAACATTTTTGATTTCCTATACATTTTACTTTACAAACCGGTAAAATTTACATACAGTCCACAATTTGGAATAAATTTATGGCCTGGAAAATTGTCTTATGTTCGTTTACCAACAATAGAAAAAATGATCCAACCACATGTTTCACTGTTGTTTATGGATTACATTACAGAGACAACTACCTTTTTACGATATCACATTAAGTTTCGCTTTAACCAAAAATTTGATATTTCGTTTCGAAAAAAATTCTGTAGACAGGTTATTCAATCTTTATTAATGTTTTCCGTCTCTATTAAAAAAATGCATACAATGAAAACAGGTATCCAAAATGCACTAGAGTTAATACAAATACACCAATTAAGACAAACAGGGATTTAAAACTTAATTTGTGTTTGAAATAATGCAGTTAAAGGTTTTGTCGTAGACTCACTCACAGGTGGTAATTGTTTCACTTCTTTTTTTACTTTTACTTCTTCACGAAGGTGTAATTGTTCCTTTGTTGACGCGTGATACAGTATCAACATAAAAAACAGATCAGAAAGTAGAAAAATTGCAGAAAAAAGAACGCCCATAGCATCTGATAACACAAAAGCACTGAATCGATTCAAAATAACAACAAGCTGCACCATATCAATCGTCAGTACTAAAAACATCACCCAAATAATTAGACGACTTAGAATAACAGTCAATACAGTATCATAAGGAAAACTGATAAGGGAACCATAGAATACTCGTGCGATAGTAGTAAAGACGTGTAAAGGGACGTCCTCTAGTACAAGCAACTCTGCCATTAATACATAGTACCAAACTCCAATAAAAGCGGAGAATAATGTTGGTAAAATAAACTTTGACATGACACTATTATTTGACGTCTGAAGATAATATATAGAAGAAAGATACTATATATTTATTCGTTGCCCTAATATAAAGATGTCTTTATTCAGCATTTTTACAAGTTTAAGTTTTCCAACTGCAGCCATAGGTGCTGGCATACAAATGAAAAAAGAAGGTGAAGAAGTAACCGTTAAAGGATCAGTATCACAATGGCAAACATGGTACTCCATTCTCCTATGGGTTGTCGAATTAGGAGCCTTGTGGATTGCAGCTGTTTATGCTGGTCTGATCCAAGCCCAAGTTACCTACCTTGAAGAGTACGATCACAGCGATCATCTACGCTCGAGTATTATGTTTAACACAATAGCTTTTTACACTAGGGCCATTTTTGTAAGTGTTGTTGTACTTATTAACTTAGGATCATGCTCTAGTCCCGGTGTTGCACGAGCTGTGCAAGGAACGCTATGCTGTGGAGACATGTGGACCAACAAAAGATCTCGACAAACAAGAAGTACATGCCTTGGTGTATATTGGTTAATAGAACAAATATTATTTGCCTTACCTGCTTTGTCGCTTTTAATAATGTCAAACAATGGTATTTCTGGTGTACTAAGCAAACAATGCTTGCAACAAGGTGACAAATCCTGTGATAGTAGCTGTGCGTTCCGCTATGCACCATGGGATAGTTTTAGCAATGTGAAGGATGGTGAAGCATTTTCCAGACCAATTACGGCGTTATTTGTTTGGACCTACATTCTTTACTTTGCGTCCATTGCTATTCGCATCATACGAACCATAAGCATTTATCTTTGTTTGCAAACCATTGTTGGCAACAATGCTACTAGTCATCAAACGATTGGTGAAGGTATTGCAACAGTGAACAATGCGGTGAACTCTGCATTGGGTCGTGTGGAGAAATTTAGTAACACAAGGACAGAAAAAATGTACACTTTTAATAATACTTTGAGACAGCGCAACAGTGGTGCGCCAGTAAGATCAGACTTAATTATTTAATCATATTTTAAACTATAAAAATATAATCTTTTATACAATTCAACACTATTACAACGACTACTTGGTTTCTCCTCTAACCCCGCTAAATAGAGGTCTCTCAGCTCTTGTTCATATCTATGGTCAATTAAATCAACATTTGGAAAGCGACCTTGCAATGCAACAAAAATGGTTTTTGTTAATGAATACACATCAGACTTGGTAGAAATGATACAGTCCTTCATTTCCGGTGCACAATACTCATAAGTACCTTGTTGCTTTTGAATTTTTTTTTCGCCTTCAACATGGTAAACAGTTGCAAAATCACCTAACACAGCATAGAAGCCTCGGATTAGAATATTTTCCGGTTTGATATCTAGGTGTGCTAGATTATAATTATGCAGTATTACCACCGCATTCGTTATTTGCAATAATATGTTGAAAATAATTTTTATGTCATGCGGACTCTTTAAAAAATAGAAAAAATCGGTCTCATATGCATAAGATATAAAATAATAATAGTCGCCAAACGCAAACGAATCAAATAACATGGCAGTAATAGCTTTTGTATACCTATTTTTTGACAACAAATTCCATGCCATAAATTCACGTCGTGCTAATCGGTAGTTTTTTCTGACTCGTTTAAAGACAAGTCTTTTACCGCGGTAAGTGACTTCTCTAACTTCAGAGAATGATCCACTTTTGTGGACTTTTTCGTCTCCTTTTTCAAATCTTCCCATGATATCCCACCTAAATGCATGTACCTCCCCAACGTTGTTTTCCAAAATAAATCCTTGTTTGAGTGTTCGTCTTTTGGTGCTAATACGTGCATGCGTAAAACTACTTGATCGCTGGCATCCATTTCGGGCTGCATAACAACTTCGGATAATAACAGGATCGTTTTTTGACAACAAAGGAGTTGACGTCCATCCGGAGTCTTTAGCATTTCCCACGCATCTATTGGAATTTCGCTTGGGTCTACGGTAAATAAACTGATCACTGGTACTTTTTCCTGGTCCTTTAGCTCTGCAATTTGACGACACTTGTTCTGTATCGTCCAACCGCGCTCTCTTTTTCCAGAAACAGCAGCCTCGATGCTGACTTTCACTGTTTCCTCTGTTTTCTCTGTTTGCACTGGTTCTTCTGTTTTTGATTCTTCCATTATCTTCTTGCATGTAGTACTGGAAAAGCTTTAAGTGTGAAATGGTGAATGTACAATGGATACACGTTAAATGTCAACCTTGTTTCAATTTCTAGTATACCAAACTCGGTCGAAACTTTTTTATGTAAATCCCAACAATAAATATGACCAGAATAACAACACTGACCACCAAAGTAAACAGCTATATGTTTCCAAGGTTTTACAAAAAACAATGACTCTTGTACGTATAAAGTAGCACTGTTTGGAACGTTACGAAATAAATAATACTTTTGATCAATAAGTAGCGCAATGGCAACACTTTTTAACTGTTTTTATTGATTTATATATATTCTTTAAAAGCTAGTTCATAAAATGATTGTATCTTACAAAAAAGTATTTGAAGGTTTACAAACTGCACACGAGGTTACCTTAAACAAACAATTGAAAAAAAGGCGATTAAACAATATTGTCGATATTTTGCAAGATCAAAAAAATAAAAGTCATACAACAAAAGGATGGAGACGTTTGCGTACCATACGAAAGTGTTTAGATTCGTTCAAACCATATGAAAGGACAAAAATGCAAAAGCGCTTTCACGATTCGTTTCTCCAAGCGACTGCATCTCACTTATTTGCGGATGACGTAGACGTTGATCTTGCGCGCGTGATGAAACAAAACAAATGGAAGCATCTGAAGCAACAGTGCTTAGCAATGACGCCAAGGCGTTTTGGTGTAAGTACAACTCTTTTCAAATCTTTTATAAACCTTTCTAACACAACCAAAGAAAACGATGAGTGTCGGCATGTTTTGTGCGGCCTATTTGTACTCAGTAGAGAACGCAGAAATTGCTATCTTTTCCACTGGACGTAGAGCTTCACAAAAGTTGTTGGAGCTCATACATTCCCTCATTTGCAAATTGCCTGGTGGTCGTGAACGCATTTTAAAGTACAACGCCGAAATCTTAAATATGCGAAACTATGATGGTAGCCATGGCCAGTCGAAGCTCAGCTCCTATCCAAGGTATGTAGTATCGTATACTCTTTTAAAAAATATGTCTAACACTTTTTTAGTAATGCTAAAACCTTACGAGGCGTTGGTGGTGACATCGTAATTATGGAAGAAGTAAGTTCAATCTACTATTACTACTCTATCCTTGGGGAAGGATTCTATCAAAAAATACTATATTACTTTAACAGCTATATTTTTAAACATGTCAAACGGTAAGTTACTTACGTTATTTTTAGAACACGAAAATGAATTGCGGGCAACGATGCCCGATTTTGCTCATCAATTGTCTGAACTTTTAAATGTTCCACCTAAAGTAGTGGATTATAGCAAAAAAGCGGTTGCAGCATACGAAGTTTCCGAGGTGGAGCCAGAAACTGCAAATACAACAGAAGAGTTAGAAGAAGATCTAGAATTTCATGAAGATTTTGAGAAAAATATTATGTTTTTAATGGACCAGAGCGACGAAACAATGTTGTCGGTATTTCGAAATCATTTTGAAGGCGAAGAGAATCGTGAAAACATGATGGCACAATTAGCAGACAATTTTTCCTCTGATAATCTACAAAGTATGTTTCAAAACACAAACAACTCTGATGTTAAAGATGATTTACTATCTACTTATATTAGTCATTGTGGTGTAGACAAAAAGAAAAAGAAAAATGACCCGCAATTACAAGAAATAGAATCAGAATCAGAAATGCATTGTGGTGAAGAGAAGAACAAATTACCACATAATATTAAAATAGTAACACTAGCGGAAAGAAAAAAAAATGAACTTATTGAAATTAGATTTTGTGAGTCGTGCGACGCATCCCATGCAGATCACTTTCGCCTTTGTGACTTGTGCAACGAAGAACATGATGGATGTTGTGAGATATATGCTTAAATACTTAACGTAATAATTTTTGCCATATTCTTTTAATACAAAACTGTAAACAAAACTTTTGAAATTCTTTTGACCTATGTCCATTCTTGCGTATTACCTCTGGCCACACCCGTATACTTTGGGAACAAAGGTAACGTTGTGAAGACAATTTAAACCGATGTTTTTTGTTGAGTCGTTCAAAAACATCACTATCCTCACACGCATATCTCCAAGCTTGACGCGGGCGCTTAGCTACCTCTTCTACAGCAGTAGCAGTCACGATTTCAGACAGTGCCGTTGCATCATCCAGTGCTTGATGCCACTTTGGTGATAGAGTAGAATCGGGACAAATTGTTTGATGTAGCACCTGCAGTTTGTGGATTCGTTGTTTTGGCCAACCTTTCTTTGTTATATCATGCCACGAATCCAAAAAACAAAGCTCAGGTTTCAACTTATCTATGCGATCGTAACTACCTAAAAGAATTTTATGATCAAATGCACGGCCATTGTGTGCCACAAGAATAGGTTTTGGTAAAATCAAGGTTGCGTTATGTACAAACGTTTCAAATAATTCTAAAGCTTTTGTTAGTTCTTCGGCTTTCTCATGGCGCCAATGTATATTCGTCATAACCGTCTGAGTCGGTTTCATTCGTACACCATAGGTTTCTAAATCCGTAATAAATTTTTGTTTGGCAGATGACAAGGGGTTGACATAACAATGAAAGGTTTTTCCAGTTAGAATGTCCACAGCACCTATGCTTAGAATTAGAACGTCTTTCCGCTTTTTCCCCTTTTTCATTAAACATGTTTCAAGGTCGTATGATATCATAAAAATTCTATAAATATCATTTCTTACCTTTATATACTATGAGTTGTGAACCAGTTGATAGTAGTTTATTTTCATTTGATACAAATTTTGGCGGTTACTATTGCAAAAAAAATTTTAATGTTTTTTTTTCTGTTATCATATTTCAAAGTTTTATGGCATTCATATCCATCTTCATTTCAACGCGCCGTTATCAAGAAGAACGACGTCTTTTGAATGTAGCACGTGGATCGCCTGAGTGGAACCAACATTTTGGTATTTTTTTATCACTTGTTGGTGTATCAAACATTTTGCATGTTATTAATTTTTTACTATTAGTTAACAGTAATATGGTGCAAATTATTATCACTGTTCTCGTTCGGATTATGGGATATTTTGCTTTGCACCAACTAAATTTTGTTGGTCAAGACTTTCAGCAATATAAGCGCGTCGATTTAGGTATAAATTAACTGTGTTTAAACAACCAAATGCGAGAACGATCTTTAAGTTACGAGGGACACAAACTTTTTAATGTAGCGTATCAGTCAAAGCCAAGTCGAAAAACAATAAAATCTTTATTATCATGTTTATTTAATACAACAGACGATGAATTAATATTAGACCTTACTAAAAAGTGCCGAAAAAGCTCGGAGCACTTGATTGCACATGTAAATAATAATGATATGTACAAGTGGGTTGATACATTTATTCAAAATATAGTAGTCCTAATATTGAAAAAAAACGACAAAATTGCCAGATACCACGAAGCAAAGAAAACATTTGGATTATACTTATCCGTTGCAAAAAAAGCATATAAAGAAGGAGATCATAATACAGCGTGGTTAATGTTATGTAGTTTTACGCACAAGTCGATCGATAGCTTAGAATTTAAAAAGGGTAAACAGTTTATTAAAGACTGTCTACGGACATACGGTTCAACAAATAATTGTTTTACAAATCATATATTAGACGTAACGGACTTGCACTATTCGAAAGATAAGATTATGGAAAAAAAGTACATACCGGTTGCTGCCATACTAAATATGTACTCAAAAAAAATGCATTCATATCACAAAACATATGATAAATTAGGAATTAAAACACACCAAAAAAATAAATTAAAAATTATTGAAGACGTAGTAGAACAATACAAATCGTTATATCGACAAGGAAAAAGAACAAAAATACTTATCCCTATGTATTTAGATGTAGTTCAAGTCCCTGGATTGCATTATGAACGTCATATACCATTAGGAGATTTAATTGATATTAGTAAAAAAGTGAAACAAAACAGAAAGCGTAGAAAATCAGATACGAAAACTGATACGACTTACTGGATAGAAAACCCATTATTAAGACGTTCTAGTATTTAATTTTTATACGTTACTAAGCTCGGAGCATGGCATCATGATTTGTCACTATTCCAAACCAAACTCCACTTTGATGGATCTTTGCTATGACAGTCATATACAACAACGTTTAAATCTTCAGGTAAAAATTTAAAACCACGGTCTGGTACACAAGAAACAATTTCCATACTTGTTAAATCTCTGTCACTATATGCTAGCGACACATGCACTCCATCAACTTTATTCTTATTTACTAATAACATTTGTTCTATTGCAAAGAAATCAGTGTTGTCAATACTTATACGACTTAAAAATGGCTGTGAAAACAAATCTAACTGGGGCATTTTGTGTTGATGAAATCGTTTTGCCATTTCTACAGCGTCTTGCTTCTCCTCTATAGAATGTTTTATTGTTATATGTCCCGGAAATACAACCGTGTTTAACAGCGTTGCATTTGTTTTTATGAGAGTATTAATTGGGTGCTTTTCTCTTAGCAAATACCACACACAGTATCTAAACATGATATGGTTAAAATATGTACAGCTAAAGTATATAATTAATTTTAAAATTGTTATTTTTTAAAAACCCTAACTACAACCCAACGAATCTTGAAAAAGCGCTTAAAGTAGGGTTTTTTGTACTTTTTTTTAATTTGTTAGATATAAGTCTCTATTATAACATGTCAAAATCTGGCTTTTTTGAATTCTGATTTTTATGTTCGAAAATTTCCCTAATTGTCATACCCCTTTTTTGAACATTTTGTTGTTTCATATTACGTAACACTAAATTATGCAAACCCCTTTCCCTTTTCTTTCTTTGTCGTAACAATTTACGTTTTGCAAGCCTTAAACCTTGTAGTGTTTTTGCAGCGTCAGAAACTGAAGGTAATTTAGCTTTTTCTATTAACTTTCTTATCATGTCATCTACTACAGACGCAACAACCGTTTTGATAATCATTTCTTTTGTATTTTCTTCTTCAACATTTTCATTGACTATTGTATTTTCTTCTTTGTCATTGTTATTGTTTACATTAATTACAACTTCATCTGGTTCTAACGGCAACACCGAACGACTCTTTTTGCGTACTAAAGATTTTTTGCGTCGACAAATATAGGAGAACGTAACACATACTAAAAATAAAATAGGAATAATAAGCAAAACGAAAGCAAAAAAACCCTGAGTATTTGTTTGTATGTTTGTGTTGTCTTCTGCTACACCGACAGAAAAATTATTTGTTTCATATTTAATATTTGTGGCGTTGGAGGCATTGACAAACGTAGGTGGTGTTATTCCATCACTTATTGCAGTAGTCGTTAATAAACTGGTAGTAATTACATTTGTCGTTGTTGCTATTGGTGTCGTCGTTATTGGTGTTGTCGTTATTGGTGTTGTCACTATTGGAGTTGTTGTTATTGGTGTTGTAGTTAATGGTGTTGTAGTTAATGGTGTAGTGGTCGTAGGTGCGTGGCACTCAAGGATACAGAAAGCACTATGATTGTAAAGTGTCTGACACTGTTCCAGACAATCAGAGCAACTTAAGATAGCGTAGCTACTGTAATTAGCTATGGTTTGGCATGTATGCATTTCTTTTATAAAAAAATAGTAATATATAGAAAACTATTTTACTTTACTGTCTTTTAATAATATTAGTACAATGACAGATCTTCTTCAATATTTAGATGACTTGTGGAAAGATAAACAACCTGTAAACATTACCAGAGAAGAATCATGGATTCAATATTGCAAAAAACATCAACTTGTAGGTAAAGATATAGAAAAAACAATGCAACGTGTAACCTTTGATAATTTTGATGCACTACAACGAGAGTTTACTAGTAAAAGTATCTTAAAATGCATTGCTTGCAAAAGCGACAATGTAGATTGGCGCTCCGTGCAGACATGCCGTGCTGACGAGTCTGAGACCATATTTGCTGAGTGCAAAACGTGTCGTAAAAAGTGGCGCTTTCGCTAAATTTTTAAGAATTTACTATAAAATATATGATTAATTTTTGTAAATGTTTAGAAGATTAGTGTCTACTTTTCCAAAATACACAACATGCAGTTCGCAATATCAAATGTGTAAAATAGAAAAGAATAAAACATATGGATTTAAGCGTGAAATAGTTCCTTCAGATTTCGAATATGACAAATCTAAAAAGAAGCCTTAAAAGTAATTTGCTATCTAAGGTATCCACCAAAAGAAACTTTTCTCATTTTGTTTTGTTACTAAATGCATTGGTGGCGGTCGCGGTGGTGGTTGAGGGATTTTTTTAAGACAGGGTCTGTTTACATACACTAAACGTCGCAACATAATTTACAATATATAATTATTTTTTATTACGGTTCAATAACATGTATACAACAGCTATTACATAAAGTGTCTATGTCGGAATTCCCACGTCTATGCGACTGATTTTTTTATTTTTGTTGAAGTTTTTTTTTCAACCTCTAATGTCGTTGTTATGGTAATTTACAACAAAACATAGGTTAGGCTTCAAAATAAAATCGTAGATGACACTCTGGAATTCCTATAAATTTTAGCATGATAATAGCATTAGAGTGAAAATAAGAATTCCCACGTCTATGCGACTGATTTTTTTATTTTTGTTGAAGTTTTTTTTTCAACCTCTATTGTCGTTGTCGTACTATTTTACAACAAAACAAAATTACACTTTAAAATAAAATCGTAGATGACACTCTGGAATTCCCAGACTATTATAATAATTCTTTATCTAATTAATGAATACAGAAAACATTGAAGTAAGTCTAAAAAAAAATATACCACCTAAAGTTGGCGAATACGCTTATTACGATTCGCGCTTAAATCCACACGACAATACTATCATAGATCTTAATACTTGGCATCATTGGTTAGTCACGTGTCAAAATAAAACGTTGAAGTTTGGTTGTAATTATTCGTTGCCTTACGTCAAACCAGAAGACACGTATATTACTTGTCACGGTAAAATAACGAAAGTTTTTAAAAATAATCATGAAACATAATGTGTACCCGAGAACTTATGTTCGAAGAGAAAAGACCAAACAGTTGTATCGCATTGACAATGTGCTTGCGCCCGATGATGAATATCAAGCATTAGTAGAAAAAAGAAAAAAAGAAGGTGATGCACAAATGGAAAATTACAGACCTCCATATGTTCGTGGATGTGGATTGCCTGCAGAACAGAAAAAGAAACGCAGACAGTGGAAAAAGTTGTTAGAAGCTAGAAATAGAAACATGATTTGGCGTGAGCGAAAATTTAATATTTAAGCACATTCACAAGTAAAAGAAAATGCCAAAGACAATCGACCAAGATGAACTTAGAAAACAAAGAAACAGACAAAAACAAAAAGAAAAACGTTTAGAACTAAAAGAAATAGAAAAAGCAAAAAAGACCATTGAATACCAACGTATGATTAATAATAATAGAAAGGAATACGGTTTGAAACAAAAGAAGGTACAATTAAATATGAAATCCTATTTTAAAAGCAAAACATCCTCATCGTCGTGAATGATCGTTAAGCATATACGTTCTAGTCACTTTTCTATATTTAAAATACTTTTCTTTGCATTTACCATAATCTGATTTTGTAATTTTCATACACTTTTGATACTCTCTCCAATAATTAAATGCCAGCATATTATTACAGGTAAGGAACTACTTTATAGGACTTATACCAAGCTCCCGGCCCTGCAAGTAGCTTAGGAAACTTGCTTGGTAAACCGTAATGAAGTTATCGCTGCAACAAAAGCATAATGGGTAGACTTGGTTGCCATGCTTCATTCGCTCCGGTAGCCAAACCGTATGAAACCGATCAATGTCCTCATTACAAACGTGACAATACATCTTTTGTTTTGCGGAAATCAAACTATATAGTTGTTGTAACATAAAACCATAACATTAAGTAATTTAAAATTTTAATTAAATTATACTACCACCCCTTAAACGCAACACTAAATGTAAGGTTGCTTCTTTTTGTATATTATAATCGCTTAAGGTTCTACCATCTTCCAACTGTTTCCCTGCAAAGATTAATCGTTGCTGATCTGGTGGAATTCCTTCTTTGTCTTGAATTTTATTTTTTACATTTTCAATCGTATCGCTCGGCTCAACCTCCAAGGTGATTGTTTTGCCTGTTAAAGTCTTGACGAATATTTGCATGATAGTTTTAGAGTCTACATTCTCAAAGAAATACTTATATAGATATTTTAAAAATCACACCAATGTTTTAAAATCTTGATTTGTCCCCGAAAGAAAAGTTTCAATAGTTTGAAGCATCTCTGCCCTAAGCTTCGTGTCATAAATCGATTTCGAACCGTCTAGTACAAGTACATTGTCTTTAGGAAGCAGCCAAGCATCGTGCTTTGCTTCAAGTTGTTCCAAGTATTCTTTGGTTATGTTTTGTTCGCATAATCGGTTGCGTCTTTTGATGCGTTCTAAGCAGGTGTCCACTGGTGTTTTGAGATAAATGTAGTAATCTACGGTTGGAGTAACAGACTCGCACATTTTGTATAGTTCTTTGTACACATCCATTTGCAAATCAGTAAAGTATCCGTTGTCGTGTTGTATAGTTGCAAAAAGTAGGTCTGCCGCCAAGCTACGATCCAAGCACCAGTCTGCGGTATGTAGTGAAAGTAGTTGTTTTGTTTTGGTGCTTAGCGTGACTTGTTGAAATAGGTAGGCCATGCCCTTCGGGTTTGCATAGTATGCATCTAACATGTTGTTGCCATTTATGGTCCACTGATTGACTGGCTCTTCCAAGACTTGCCAATCCTTGTTCCGAAACTCGTAGCTTAGGGTCGTCTTTCCAGCTCCTATGTTACCTTCGATTGCAATGATCATTATTTTGACTAAAATTTTAACAACGCTTGTCCTGGGTCTCCAACAATACCACCACGTGCCGTTCTATAGCTCCTTCCACTATCATCATCCTTTGCTTCTTCCCTTTCTCTTCTTTTCTCCATAGCTCGTCTTCTTGCTTCCTCTCTTTTTCTTTTCCTCTGCTCATCCATGCGTTGTATTTTTGCAGTGTCATTGTCGATGTTCATGTTTCCCATTCCCAAATCGTCGTTCTCTCGGTCACTGTCGTAGTCACTCATTTGTTTTTGTATGAGCAACGATTCTTATATATAGGTAATTAAGTATGAATAGTGACATGAATAAGGTAGTTTATGAAATGCGAAAGCCAATCGAAAAACCAACAAAGGATTCAAAAGGATTAGCATTGCCAGGCTTTCCAAACGCAACCCTAGTTTCTGTGCACTGCCTGATGCTCAAGTACAACTGGTCAAAGGAAGATGTAAAATGGCTTGATACAAACTGGATCAAATTGCAAAAAGAAGAGTTTGGTATGCCAGTATATGCAAAACCAGGTTCTTCTTTTGACGATCCAGTCCTATCAATGAAAGATCAACACCTAGTCAATCGAGAATGAATTTAATACAAGAGATGGTTAGCGATGTATATGCACAACTCGGAGCTGGGCGTCGTGAAAAAGCTTATCAAATGGCATTAGCATATTCTTTGAATAGCAATGGAATAACTGCTTCTACAGAAGTAAGTAATGCCGTTTACTATTATAATGTACACGTCGCCACAGCCTTTATTGATATTTTGACAGATACGCATGTAATCGAGATAAAGTATGTTCGTAAGCTTACGGATA
>NYWG01000262.1 GCA_002684915.1 Verrucomicrobiales bacterium | reverse complement strand
GTGACGTGGATGATGACGATGCCGCTGATGGTGATGATGTGTCTCTTGAGATTGCCCATGCTTCAGACGGTAAGATTGCGGAGAGCATTAGCGCGAAGCAAGAGCCTCGCGATCGGCTCGCGGGCTGGGGGTTTGCCCTGGCCAACGTCGCATTGGACACGACGGCCTCTGCTCTGACAAAAATTCACGGGAAAGCGCTCAGCACGTGGGACGTTAATGCGTTGCGGTTCGGCAGCGCGGCGCTCATGCTCTCCGTCGTCAGCTGCACTGCATCTTTCCTTGGCCGCGGTAGCTCCGACTCTGACCGATCCAGTTTCCGTTGGGCAAAGTTGCCTTCACAAGACATGGAGGTCTGGGGCATTTGCACGCTTGGCGTAGCTTTCACAACATTTCTGGCGCCGGCTCTTCTCAACTACGCCCTCTTCCTCATCAGCCTCCCAGTTTTCACTGCGCTATCGTCACTGGGCCCCTTGTATGCGCTGCCGCTCGGCTGGTTCTTTCTTAAGGAGCGTGTCTCGTCCAGCGCCCTCTTTGGCGCTTTCCTTGCCACGGCTGGTGCAACAACTTTAGGCTTTTATGCGAAATGAATAGTTCAATAGAAAAAATAAACGTAAACGTAATTGTGATAATTAATTCGTGAATTTTTTACTTATGCGTTTTTTTAGCAAGTAAGTAAGTAGTCGTTAATGAAACGTCAGCATACTTTCCCTCATTGGTGCGCCACGTCCCACAACGCTTTATATGCTCCGTTATTTGCCAATAGCGTGTCATGCGAACCGGATTCGACCAACTTTGATCCGTTACCCTTTCCATCGTTCTTCAACATGAAGATGATGTCGGCGTTTTTGACCGTGGACAGTCTGTGCGCTATAATAATCGTCGTCCTACCGCCCTGTTCCTGTCGCTCGCTGATGAGGTTGTCCAGTGCGCGTTGAACGATCCTCTCACTCTCATTGTCGAGAGCGCTCGTTGCCTCGTCTAAAATCAATATTTTGGGCTTGCCAACGATGGCTCTAGCAATAGCGACGCGTTGCTTTTGCCCACCGCTTAAGAGGCTCCCTCCGTCGCCGCATACGCTACTGTAACCTCGGTCCAGGGACATGATAAAGTCATGCGCATTGGCGTGCTTGCAAGCTTCAACCACCTCTTCTTTCGTAACCTCTTCAGGCTTGGAAGCTCCCATCGCAACGTTTTCAAAAACAGTCTTGTTGAAGAGAACGGGCTCTTGTCCGACCATGCCAATTTGCGATCTCATCCACATGACGTCCAAGGTTTTGATGTCGACTCCATCGAGCATAACGGTGCCCGCAGTTTGATAGTCTGCCACGCCGTTTGAATCCTCCCAAAATTTGACGGGATCGTAAAAGCGTTCCACTAGCTGCACGATTGTACTCTTTCCTGACCCGGAGCCGCCGACTAGTGCCACCGTCTTTCTCGCAGGAATTGTGAGCGAGAGTTGATCGTAAACGGACGTTTTCTTCCTCGTGGGGTACGAAAACTGGATATTTTGCAAAGTGATTTTTCCCTGAGCCGCTTCCTTTGACATCCCCCAGCTGTTGCTGTGCCAGGCTCTCTCTTTGTAGGTAAGCCCGTCCTCCTCCCCGCCCTCGACGTCAACCCACGGCTTCGTGTCGATGTGCGGCCGACGATCGATTATTCTGAATACGTGGTTTACGCTTTTGGTTGCTTTCGCTTTGTCGCCCAAAAAAGAGAGACCTCGAGATACCCCGCTCGCCGCAAACACAATCGACCACAACGCAACGTAGAAATTCCTTGATGAAACGTCGCCGTTAGCAACAAACTTCCCGCCAAAGTAAAAGGCGGCGGCGTAAACCGTCAAATCGAGGAAATATATGATGCCTGCGACAAAGCCCTGAAATAAAGCCATTCTGTAGTAGGCCGGAATATTCTCATCCAAAGCATTGTCGACCACAGAGGTCACCTTCTCCTCCATGCTGAATGCTTGCACCTCCCTGATGAGGCTCGCTGCCTCGACCAAGATTTCTTGAGCGGCCTCAATCCTATTCTCGACGAACGCGGAATCTTTCTTAAGGCTCGCCTCCCAAAGCGTCTCGACCCCGACTAGTAACGGCACCAAGGCTAACATTATCAGGGCAACTTGCCAAGCGAATGCGAGTCCTATGACCATTCCCGTCAGCAGGCTACTCACTACGACAATTATGCTGGCAATTTTGCCACCGGCAAGCTCGTTAACATAGTAAGAATCTTGCCCCAGTCTCTTTTGTAACACTTGATGAGAGTTTGCTTTTTCTTCAAAGAATTCAGGATCCTGGCGAAGGATGGCTCGAAAGAGATGCATCCTTATCCTAGCAGTGATGTACGCAGCAATCTTGTAGAAGTAGTAATAGTAGAGGGAAAATGCGAAGAACATGGCGACCGCTCCTCCCACAAGAATTACGCAATAGATATTAGTTTCATTCTTCATGTAAGTGAGGTCTGCATCATACCATAATTCCGTCACAAACGCCAACACCATTGCAATGGCGGGTTCCTGGGCGCCGCTAACGAAAGCGAGAAAAAAACTAAGAGCAAGCTGCACCTTGTCATCGGAAGAATACGAGAAAAGTCTTCCGAGCGGTACGTTCAACTCTTTATTTTTCTTTTCCTTCTTCTTTTTCCTCTTGGGGGGCTTCTTGCGGGCCTTCCGCTTGTTGCGGTTCGCAACAACCTGCGTGTTCTTTCTTCCCCTCAATTTCCTAACGTGATTCTCTCCGGAATGAAATTTATCGTTGCTTTGTGCTTCGTCGCCCTCACTATCGGATTCGTCTGAATCCGAAGAGTCAGAGCTCGACGACGACGACGACGACGACGACGACGACGACGACGATAAATGCGCCTTGACTTCAAAGCCTTTGTTCTCATCTACCTTCTCCTTCTCATCGTCGCCGCCGTTTTTGTTTTCTTGATTGCCGATCAATTGCTTGTACATTCCCTTTTCAATGGCCATTAGCTGATCATGAGTTCCTTCTTCGAGAACCTCGCTTGGGCTGCTGGGCCCGTCTCGCTTTCCAAAGACGACAATGCGGTCCGCCGTCTTGACGGTCGAAAGGCGATGAGCGATGGTAATGATTGTGCACGATTCTGTCTCAATAATTTTATCGAGCACGTTCTGAACGAGGCGCTCAGACTCATAGTCAAGGGCAGAAGTGGCCTCATCCAAAATCAAGCACGACGGCCTTCGGATCAGTGCACGGGCAATAGCAATGCGCTGCTTTTGTCCACCCGATAGCATGCTGCCACTGCTTCCGACAGGAGTTTCGTAACCGTCCTCGAAGTTTGATATGAAACCGTGGCAGAGGGCCATTCTGGCCGCTCTGAAAACTTCCTCATTGGTCGCGTCAGGCTTTCCAGCTCTTATGTTGTCCATGATGCTTTCGTTGAAGAGCAAGGGTTCCTGGGACACAACGCCGATGTTTTGCCGAAGGCTTTTCAGCTCCAGGTCCTTGATGTTATACTTGTCCAAGGTAATCGAGCCGCTGTTGACGTCATAGAATCTCTGCAAGAGCTTTGCAATCGTTGACTTGCCGCTTCCGCTTTCGCCGACAAGCGCAATCCTCTCCCCAGCCTTGAACTTCAATGTTAAGTTTTTGAAGAGATACCCTGGACAATCCGCGTACTTGAACGAAACCTTGGTGAACCTGATGCAGCCGTTTGCTTTCCCGTACGCGTTTGCTGATTCATGAGTATACAGCTCGGGGGCAAGCTGAAAGTGGTCTATAACCGTATACGAATTCTGATCTGAATTATCGGTGGAACCCGTGTCGTTCTTTGATATGCCAGAGCCGTCACCATTAATCTCACGCAAGAAGCACGCCGCGGCAATATCAGCAGAGGTCCCGGCGAAATCCGGCTTCCTGTAGATTATTTTGTTGATCATAAGCGCGGCCTTGCGGGCGCCTAAGACAGCGACCAAGGTTTCGCCAAATGAAGACAGTCCTATGCAACCGTAAAAAAGCGCAAAGAAGATAAGCAAGGCTCTTCCTCCCGAGAAGCACGTGCTCGACACCGTAAGCTGGTTCTCTGATACCCCAAAGCCGCAACCGCAATTGAGCTGGGACAACCCGTAGTACTGCCAGGGAATAGAGCAGCCGCAAATGTCGTATGCTTGAGTTCCTGGATCATACCATAGCCCGCACCAGTCATAAATGGCTTCAGAATGTTCCTGGTTCGCAGTTCCCGTCTGGTCTGCCGCAAAGTCAAAGGGAGGCGGGTGCTCGTCAATGGCGGTCTGCGTAGTGTCAATGATCAACCTTGTGGAGATGAAGAAGGCGACCGCGTACATGAGGTAGAGTATGAAGGTTTGAAGGCCGTGAAAAAAAGCCAACCACTTGGTCCTAGCAGTTGTTTTTCGGGCAACTTCGACGACGTTCTCCGAAAATAATTTCGCATAGCCAGCCTGAGCATTCAAGCTCATGATCGTCTTGTAGTTCTTGATGGCCTCGCTGGATGCCTTGTCGCACTCCGAATAGTCTTTGGCTTCTTCTTCCTCGTCCACCGAATTGTACCATATCCCCCAAGCTGTAAACATGAGTAGCGGGGCAAATGGTAAAAGATATATGGTGAGCTCCCACCCAAAGTAGAAGCTGAAACCAAACGCAAAGAGGAAGCTTCCAATCGCTATAAACGCCTCGAGAAAGGACGTGATTCCGTCCTCGATTCTCCAAGTGCATGTTTCAAAGAGCGTCTTGAAACCGGCTTCGGCGTCCGTCTCATCCACGCGCTTCTCGGCGTCGAAAAATCCGTGGTCTTGGTACATGACTGACCGAGCGAGGCGCCTGCGGTAGCCGTCGGCAACGCGCGGGGCCAATAGGGAGAAGCAGAAGTGGGCCCCGAAAAATACACCGGCTGCAGCGCCCGCAATTACCAACAAGACTTTAAGAACGTTATTCGTCTTTTCTTCGATGACATCGGGGTTGACCGCTATGGAGTCGACCAAGTCGCCCCAGATCCAGCAGGTGAGGGGGAGAGTGGCAGAGGCTCCTGTCGCGAAGATGATTCCCCACGAAAAGAGAAGCTTCTCGTAGGGCGAGTCATTGGAAGAAATCATTTCGAAAAAGGACAATGGAGGGACCTCATCGTCAAATCGCTTCATCATGTCGAACTCTTTGTTGCTCAGGACGTCCTTCTTGCTGTCGCCTTCCTCCGAAAAATTGGGCATAGTGTGTCCGTAGCTCATGCGAAAATTCCAGGAGTTTTGAGATTCACCCGAGAGGATTCTTTCAACGCCGGCCTCAGCGGCGCCTGCATCATCCTCATCGCTCTGCCGCAGCGGCTGCGATTCTTCGCCAACCTGCCTTGCTGACTTCGCTCTCTCGCCTTTTCTTGCTGCTAATACGCGTCGGCCGTCCGTTTCATCACTAGAAGAACTGTCATACGATTCGCTCCTACCCCACGAAGACGATCGAGATTCGCCTACTACTGTCTCGCTGTCCATCATGAAGAGGGACGGAATGTAATTATTAGTCTTCTCCTCACTCATTATGTAAAAAAATAAAAAAAATAATAAATTAGGAATTTACGTAAGAGATTTCTAAAAAAAAAAGAAAAAAAGAATTCAAGGAAATCAAGGAAAAGCCGTTTGGAGGCCATCCCCCCCCATTGGAAAAAAGAAAGCCTGGGCGCGCAGCTTTTCTCATGCTCGTGTCGCCTTTTTCCGCGAGAAGGCGGGGAAAAGGACGCGCCGCGAATGATGATCGCGGCGTCAGGCGAAGGTCGTTGCAGAGGCACATTGAAGAGTAAGAAATTGAAACGGGGAGGGCGTAGGGTGAAAATTTACTTCTTTTTTTTC
>NYWG01000261.1 GCA_002684915.1 Verrucomicrobiales bacterium | reverse complement strand
GACCTGATCCTCTTGTAGCCCGCGGCTGTTGTTTCTCGGCTTTTGGGGCCTAATGCGGTCGAAAAGGGTGTTTATATCGGCCTTTTTGTATTGCTGGGCGAAAGTTTGTTTTGTGCTGTTCTGTGAGCATGCAGTGGTGGACGCAATCGGCCTTCCGACGTCTCCGGCCAAGGCGGCGGACATCGGCCCAATCCAAATAGTCGTGAGCGACGTTGACTCTGAAGGGGACGAGAGCGAGGGCGAGGGCAAGCTGCGCTCCAATGCGATCGGTGACCCTGACGATGACGACAGCGATGACAATGACAACGATGACGTTACGGACAACGGAAGCGGAAACGACGACAAGGACGACGATAAGGATGACAACGACGACGAGGGCAGCGGCGCCGATCCTGAAAATTCGGCCAATTCCACCACCTTCAAGTCCAAAACTCTGGCGTTTGGTTCGGTCAAGTCCAGGCTTTCTTCCCCTCCCGAGCAGCAACTCAGCTCCAACCCTTCCATTGACGAAGAGAATGACGCCGGTGGCTCCGAGGATGCCGTTCAGGAGCGTCTGCGGTCCGCCGTCACTTCGCAAGTCTTTCTGCCTCCTCTGGCTCCCCCCTCGGCCACCCACGCCGAGGTCATGGCTGATTGTGCTAACCGTCTCGATAGGAGAACTTTGTACAATTCCATCTTTCGCGACTTTGCGGCCGCCAGGTACAACAGGACCGTCGGGCAGGATTCCATAGAGACTATGGGCGGGGTGCGCTGGCTTTCGAGCGCTGCCGAGAGGAAGCTCAAGGCTTCCGCTGCTCTGGCTACGGCTCCCGGCTGGAGGTCTCACCTTTCGAGTGGAGCTATTGCGGGGGCCTTCAGCAAAATAGCGTCTCTGTCGTCCCCGCACGCTACCCCGTCGTCCTTCCTTGAGAACCGCTGCCTGAGATTCGATTGCGCTACAAACACAGCCACGGCCTCCATGCAGGAAACGATTTCCATGGCCTTGGCCCACGCCTACGGCTGCACTTTTGTCAACCTCAACAACGGAATGCTCTCCAACATCCGGCGGAAGATGCTCCTGGATGATACCCTCACCGTCGATAGCCCCCTTCTCAAGACTAGCAAGCTCGTTGAGACGATACTCGACGTCGTTAAGGGGGGAGGGATGCAGGGTGGTGCGTGTAAGAAATTGTCTCAGCTCATGGAGGTTGATGCCCAAGCGGAGAATGACGAGCCTGCTAAGGAGTCCCTCTGCACTCAGCTGTCGGACGAGGAGAACTTGCCGTTTTTGGATAGCCGGAGGAACCGTCCGGTTGTCATCTTTATTCCCTCACACGCTGCGTCTTCCATAGTCCGCTCCAAGAGCTCTGTTGAAATGCTGTGCAAGGAGGCGACAGAGCCGGGGTCCATGACGCTTCTCATTATGGGCGGGCAGCTGAGCCCGGAGGAACTCGCCGATAGGAAGGGAGAGGAGGGAGGGAAGGCTGACGACAGCCAGCAGCAGCAGTTCAACCAAATGCAACCGCAGACTGGCTTCCAAAATCAGCCCAACGGCAACCAACCGTTTTTTCTCGGCGGCTACATGAACAACAACGAGGGCGGCGGCAGCGGCAACAACAATATCAATCTGAGCTTCAATCCGCAGGCCAACCTCCCCTCGAACCACCCGCACTCCCCCCCCAATACGCTGGGACTTAACGACCCCGAGGGCAGCAAGCGCTTCAACGTGTTCTTGACTCGATCTTTCAAGTCCGGCGAGCAAGGGATCGTCGGGATCGTTGCTCCTCCGGATGCCGGAAATATGTTTCAGCACGCAGCGGTCATGAACAATCCTCAAGCGCAGCCTTTCGGTGGCAGCAACAGCCCGTACTTGCAGACGGCCTCTGCCAAGCAATTCTTTTCCAACTTGTCCCAGATGAATGCTCAGTCCAACGCCAACAGCGTGCGCATGACCACCGATCAGCTCCAAAATAGCATGAAATCGTGGGTGCAGAGTCTCTTCGAAGAAGCCATGGATGACGGTGATGATGACGAGGAGGACCTGGACAAAATGGACACCAGCACGCCTCAAAACATTGCCAAGATTTTTGCCAACTTGATGAAGGATGAGAAGATGAGGATGGGCGTTGCGCAGACCCTTGCGAAGGCTGCGCCAGCTCTCCTTGACGCTAGGTGCATGGGCGTGCAGCTCTCAGTTTACGTTCCACCTCCCTTTGGGCACAAAAATGCTGGCCAGATGCCGTCTGTCAACTCCAACAATGGCCCTCATCAGTTCACCTCAATACTGAACTCCAACGCGCAAAAGAGCGAAGGCGATGGGCAGCAAGGCGGCTGGCTTAACAAGCTGCTGCAGCCTAATCAGCAGCCGAACACTACCAAAACCAATGATAACGACGAGGGGGAGGACGAAGGCCAGTCCAAGCAGAGCTCAAAGAGGAGAAAGGCGATGCGAGAGTTTGCCGCCGCCGCCGCCATCCTCCAGCGCCATAAACGGAACCCTAAGGGTTCTAGTGTGTCCAGCACTCCGAGAGAGCAAAGGGGGCTCAACAAGCTCCGGAGCCTCTGCGCTGAAGTTCCTTTGGCCACCCCAGCGGACCCGTCCCGCGCCAGGAGCTGGAACGGCTGGAGGAGGAGGGAGCTCAGCGTTTTGACGTTTAAGAAGAACAGGAAGGCTCTGAACGCCTGCCTGAAGCTTTGCAAGCTCCGACTGGGTTCAGTCAATGCGGCTCACACTGGTGTCATCAAGCAGCTTCTATGTGTTAAGGACATTTCTAATGAAATTGGGGAGGTTGTGAAGGCCGCCGTCGAGATCGAGGCTGGAAGGACGAGAATGCGGGAGCTAGAACCGGATGCGGACGACGAGTCGCCTCTGGAAGACCTCCTCGGGGAGAAGGAAGAAGACGAGGAAGATGATTCTGCTAGTAGCACTGCGCAGCTCAAGGCCGAACTTCAGGGATACACTGAGATGCACCCTGAATCTGTGGAAGCTGCGATTAATTTGGTCTGCGGGATCGCCGCGGCGCCGGGCAGCAGCCGCGGAGTCGACAATATAAACATACTCACGAAGCAAGTAATGAGGACGAAGGAGGAGATTGCGGCGCTTGCGGAAGACAAGCATGAAAAGGCTCTCATCAGTCAAGTTGTCAATGCTGGTGAGATAGGAGTCACGTACGATATGATTGGAGGTTTGGGTGAGGTGAAGGAGCTGCTGAGGGAGAGCGTGACGTACCCTCTCAAGTTTCCTCAATTTTATTGTGAGGGAATTGCGAGGGAGGCCGTCAAAGGGGTCCTCCTCTTTGGACCGCCGGGAACGGGTAAAACGATGTTAGCTAAGGCCGTCGCTACTGAGGGCGGAGCGACGTTTTTGTCCGTGGACGCCTCCTCTGTCGAAAACAAGTGGCTCGGCGAGAGCGAGAAGAACGCCAAGGCCGTCTTCACGCTAGCAAGGAGGCTTGCACCTTGCGTGATATTCCTAGACGAGGTAGACAGCCTGCTGAGCAGCAGGGAGCACAGTGACGACTCCGCCCACGGTACCCTGACGAGCGTCAAAACCACCATGATGAGCGAATGGGATGGCCTGAATAGCGGTACGAACGGAGAAGGTGCCGGAGGGAAGGCCAGGGTAATAGTTATTGGAAGCACCAACCGCCCCTTTGATTTGGACGAGGCCGTTTTGAGAAGATTTCCTCGGCGCATCATGGTGGACCTGCCAGACTTGAAGACTAGAACCGAAATTTTGGAGGTCACCATGAAGGATAACCGCGTCGCCAAAAATGTTAACTTTACTAAAATTGCGGAGAAGCTAGATGGGTACACGGGAAGCGACATTAAGGAAGTTTGCAGGGAGGCAGTGGTGAGAATCAGCCACGAGCAGGCTTACAAATTAGACAAGGGGCTCGCCGCGGGGGATGGAACAGCTGCGCTCGACAAGCTCAGGGACGTCAAGGTTGAAGATTTTGAGCGAGCTATGAAGAAGCTGAAAAAAAGTGTTAGCGACAAAGGCAAGGAATTGGGGAAAGTTTACAAGTGGAATGAAAACTACGGGGAGCTGAAGAACAAGAAAAGAAAGAGGGGGGGTGACGATTTGATAAGCAACATGTTTCTGTAAACTCCTGTGTGACATATATTTAAATCGAAATATTAATTTTCTCAACTTGCGTCAAAACGTTCCTCCTATTTTTTTTTATTTAGATGTCGAGTAAATTTTTTTGGACCCTTCACCCTTTTGCATTACAAGCTTTCCGAAGTGGACAAGACCCATGACAAGCATCCTTTTCTCGGCTAGCTTGACAATGGCTTCTTCGGTAATTGAAGAGCAGCTATTTTCATTGAAGTAGCCGTTGACTTCCGCGATGAGGTTGTTCAAGCCTTGCAGGGAGGCCTGCATCCGGACTAACTTAGGGGCTGCCTGGTAGGCATTTTCGGAAATTCTTTCGATAATGAGTTTGGGCTTAACGTCTTCGACAGGTTCGTCGCCATCATCTTCGTCCATCTTTCCCTCAAAAATCTTCCTGGTCGTGGACGGGCTTTCCTCCTCCTGCACTCCCCTTCTCTCTCTCCTGCTAAGGGTTTTCTTGCTAGCTGAGGCCAACAGGGGAGTAACAGGCGGAGACATTACCTTCCTTGGCTTCTTTGTGCTGCTCATCTTTGGAACAGGCGGCGTGGAACCCACCGAGGTTGAATCTCCACTTGGGACCTGCTTGATTAAAGGTGTGGTGGGGGGACTCCCCAGCACCGCCTTCTTGGGAGGCTTTTTGACACTGGAAAGAGGGGGGACAGGGGGCGTATCAGGCAGCGCGGGGCTTGCCAGCGATGACACGTCGGAAGGCGGCGCCTTAGCAGATGACGTGGACAGGGCGCGAGCGAATTCCTTGATGACCTTCCTGTTGCTCAAGTTGAAGGAGAGGCTGCAGTTGATGTCGGGAGGCGTTGCAGGTGTCCCGCTGCTCGCTGTGCTAGGAGTGCAACGCTCTTGCGCGGTCGCCGATTCCACGGGAGTATCCATGTTGCTGTGACAGGCAATTTTGTGGGAAGACGCGTTCAGAGATGGAGCAGGGGGGGTAGATACGTCAGGGCTACCAAATTCTATGGCCCTTCCCGTTTCTGGCAGCCTGGAGGATTTGCTAGCGGGCGCAGATTTCTTGACGGTGCTAACCGCAAGGCTTTTAATATCCGGGGTGCTGGCTTCTTCTGGAGAAGAAGGAGAAGCATTTGCAAGCTCTTGCGTCGCCCTGCTTGGATTTTTCACCTACTCACGACGAAGGAAAGAACGGGTGGAAAATTAAAGAGTGAGAAAGAGAGAGAGAGAGGAGGATTGTAACAGGCAGAAATATTTCTCACCGCGCTCCTCTTCATTACGGGCAACGTTGGCGTTGTCTGCTCCGGAGACTTGCAACTTTCGGAAAAGTTGGCAGACAATCTTGCGTTGGCGCGAGCGGATTTCTTCGTTGACATTGTCAGGGCGGGAACCGGCGGGGTTGCACGAATCCCACTGTTAGCGTTTTCGGGGCCCTCCGGAGAGGCCATGGCTAGAGACTCCTTGACAGCCTTCTTGCTCGAGAGAGTGAGGAGGTTGGGCTGTGGCGGCGTCGGTGGAGTAGCATCCTGCTGCTGGTTGGCATCCAAGTCGACCTTCTTCGCCTTCTTGACGGTGGAGAATACCGGAAGCTCAGGCGTGCGCTCCTCCGGTGGGGTAGAATTTTCAATCGGTGCCTTAGAAGTGTCTGCGCCAAATGGAGTGGCAGGAAGATTGCGAGCAGTAGGAGCAGCAGGGGAGCTAGCTGCGGTGCTGCTGCTGGTAGTAGAAGCAGCGGCAGCAGCAGCAGCAGCAGTAGCGGTGCTTTGGGAGATTTCAGCCTCACTCACAAAAGCAGCGGGAGCGGGAGCGAAATCGGGAGTGCTCGGGACGGTGCTCGGGGCAGAATCGCTGGAGACGCCGGAGCCTGGATCAGCGATGTTAACCGGGATCGCGGCAGGCGTAGTAACCTGCTTGGAAATGTTTGATCTGCCGACTACAGGGCTTACGTGAGGTGCAGGCACATAAGCGGCGGGGGTGGCTGCAGACGCGACCGGCGCAGCGACGGGTGTCGCAACAGACGCCCTGCTCTTGTCCGAGTGAGGAGTCGTGACAAACTTGCGACGCCTCGCGCTCGGAGTGAAGGAGGTCGATGTAGCAAAGCTGATGGAAGACCGGGGAACCTTGGCGTTGCTTGTATTGGTTGATCGCTTCGCGGAGGAGAAGGCAACGGCAGGCTTCGCCGAGGAGAGCTCGGCCTTCAGGGCAGCAAGCCTGCTCGCGACCGACGAGGGCTTCGGAGTTTTGACCGCGCTGTTGTGAGAAGCCGCAGCCAATCGTGAGATCTTCTTTGAAGACGTAAGTGGAGATCCCCGGATCACCGACTTTGAAACCTCTGAGATTCCCTCGAGCTCGGGAGTTGCGGGAGTTTCAGGTGATTCCTTCGCCTTTTTCGGTAGACTTCCCGGCTTTGCGGGGGTAGTATAGTTATTCTCAGCCTCAGCCTCGGCCTTCTCGTCGACGGCCTCCTCGGGAATGCTCGGCTCGGCAGAACCCCCGCCATCAGAGCACACGGTTTTGTTCATGTTCATGTTCTCCTTCTCGGAAGTATCATCATCATCATTGCTGTTCTCGTTGCTCTCGTCGTCGTTGTCTTGGATGCTGCCCTCTTCACCCTCCTCCTCCTGCTCCACAATGACGGCGGACTTGGGAGATGAAATCGAAGGTCCCTTGTAACCGTACTGGCGCAAAATTATCCCAATCCCGTTCATCTTGTTCTCGTTGCTCTCCTGTAACGCCGCGCACATATCAGCCATATCTCCCAGGCTGCAGGCGTCGGGATTACCAATCAAGTCGTCCTCGATGGCGACGATTGCGGCCTCGGTGTCAGACAACATTGACTTGGTCCTGTCCAGGAAACGAGTATTGCTGGCCCTTGACGTTGCCTTTTGCTTGGAACCCGACGATATCGACGCCCTCAAGGCATCGGCCTGGCTCTCGAGATTTCCTGTGAAGGAACTGAGCGCGACGGCGAAGTGCGAAAGGTCGGATGTGTTGACAGAAGGCATCTCTGAACTTTGATCAAATTTGGTAGAACTTTTTTTTTCGCTTAAGGTGCAAAGGGTCTGAAAAAATCACAGAAATCT
>NYWG01000260.1 GCA_002684915.1 Verrucomicrobiales bacterium | reverse complement strand
CTCAACAGCTTCTAAAGCTAGCTTGCTAACTTCAACCGAACCGGTGCCTTTAGAGTTGAGATTAAGATTAACATTTGTATCTCCACCCGATGCATTAACTTGAGGATTATTGGAAGTTGCAGCGTTAATGATTGTTACTTCATTTACAGCAGATGATGTAGCAGTAAACTTAATAAGCTCATTGCTGTTTGCGTCGTTGATTGCAGTTGTAACTTTCGGAGTAGAAAGAGATGGACTGGTCAGAGTTTTATTTGTAAGAGTCTGAGTGGCTGTATCAACTACAATAATGCCTGTAGCATTTGGAATCTGCACTTGTCTATCGGCTGTAGGGTTAACTGCAGTCAAACGAGTTTCATGCGCGTCTGTAAGAGCACCTTCAAAAACAATTGCACTATCTTCAAATGATATTTGAGAAGCTAGCACATCGCTATCTCCACCAATTCTTTGATATATTTCTACAAAATTCTCATTAATTTTTGACCCGGCAGATCGCAGTGTATCTCCGGTTCCATCATTTGCTGCTGTGCCAATTGCGATGTTTTGTCTAGTCATCATTCCACTCTTTGGTTTATGTTATTTATATCGTCGAGTCGCTAGTATAGCGTGTAAACATGTCATTATCCATAGTTTCTAGCGTCAAAGACATATCTGGTCCCGCTGAATCCGGAGATGCACTATCATCCATTGTAAACGAATTAGTGCTTAGCAGTGTTGCAATCGTAGGATAGAAGTTTGATAGTTCACCGGCATTCATACCCGAAGTAGTATATAGAGAAACAATTTGATTTACACCAACTCTGAAAGCTTGTGCTGTTGCGCCAGAATCGATAAGAGCTGTAAGTTCAGTACTTTGACCAAATGGAGATAATGCAAATTCAGATGATATAATAAATCCTTCACCGGTGTCAGAGTCTATCAATCCAGTAGCATCAATAGATAAAATAGCTTCTTCAATTGATGCTACCTGTCCAGCAAAATAAAATCCGGCAGGGTGTACAAACTTTTTATACAGCGATTCGTAGTCTTGAGTTGATATACCAACTTTAAGCAAGATAGAAAAGATTTGATATAGTTCATTGTCTTGAATAAATTTTTGAGAATCAAATCCAGTCTGTGATTCTCCTACAATAAAGATCTGATCTTTTGGATATTCTACAGTAACTACTTCATTGAAGAAACCTCTAAAAAATCCTTCAATTGATACGAGTGTACCTTTTGATCTATAGAATGACGCAAGGAGCGTGGCCATAAGTCTAGGATTTTGGAAAAACGTAGAAGCTTGTAATCCATTTCCAATTTCTTTAATCAGCTCATCTAGATATTCAATTTCAGTTTCTGCTATATCTCTAACATGGTGCAAATCTTTAATTGCTGTAGAAAAAGCTTGAGTACCATCACTATCTAAGAACTCATAGTATTTGTCAAGCAAAGTAAGAAGCTGAGGATTTTCTTGTTCATAAAACGACGGTACAACTTCACCTACTTTAGATGTAGTAAGTGTTACGTCACGTCTATTTTTATCTTTTACCGTATGGCTCATGAGCTCAATGTGTCAGCTGTGTTTTGATAGTCAATTGTAGCAATAGCAGAAGATAAATCATTTATCTTCATGATATAGTTACGCAGAGGCTTGATTGTCGATTGATTTGCTGGTATAGCAGAAACTTTAATATTATCTCCGTTATATCCTGAAATCTGAATTCCAACGATTGATACTTTTCCTTGACTAGGTATATATGAACCTACGTTATCTTTTACAACTTCACCGGTAGATAGATTAACCAATTCTAATTTAGTATCTGATAGTTTATTTCTAAAGAAAACGAGAGATCCATCGGCATCAAGAAATGCTGAAGAAGTTACACTATGAACAACATCATCTGCAGCGGCAATCTTTATTGGAAAGTCGACTGCTACATCTGAAAGAATATTTAAAGTCGGAGTAATTCTTTGTTCAATTTTAATATCTATTGACGAGTTAAGAATAGCTGGTGATAGATCATCAATTTTTGCTAGTAGTTGAGATCTTCTAAGAGTTGCACCAAATCTATTTAAATCAGTGGCAAAGAAGTCATTAATTAGTTTTTGCACAGCAAACTGAGTTGTTTCAAGCGTGTCACCTGTCAAATCCGGATCAAAGTTAAACGACGTAGTCGTTTGAATAAATGATTCGAGTGGATCTGCAAACACGGTATCGATAGATACAACCGCTAAGTTATCAGATAGCTGAGTCTTAATAGAGTTCTTTACTTGAGTTTGTACAGATGCTGCTACACCGTCTTTGAACTTAAGAGCAACAAAAACATTTCCATAGATAGGAGGAACATTATCATTACCTCCCCATGAAATAACGTCTTCAACAGTAGATGAATGCCTTTGAAGAATAATAGCTTTATAGTCTTCGGCCGTGATCAGTCTTTGTTGTGTAGCAAAAGCAATCGGCGCGTTAGATTTTATAGAAGTAACAGATTCTTTCTCGTTTCCACCGCCAGAATTTGATACGGTTGTAGAAGTAATGTTAAAGTCGGTGCCACCAACACTTATTTGGTTGTCTGATACAAACACTGTTCCGTTATTAGCGACGGCACCTTTTGCAGAAAGATATTGAATTACGATCTTACTTCCTGCGGCAGGGGATTTACCAAGCACGTTTCCATCGCTAAATGTAATTTCATAAAATCCGTTTGGCACTTCTCTAACAATAAACACAGTAGAGTTATCATTAATTCTAACTGAATTTTGAATATCTGTATAAGTATCGAACGATGATGAAGTAACACTATCAAATACTTTAACATTAATTGTAGAAGTATCAATTGTTGGGTCTGGTATAATATAAATTTGTTCATCGGCTACATCACCGACAATAAATGTTTTTGTTTTAAGAGTACCTTCTTTTAGAGTAATATCTGTGCTACCGTCGGCGTCTGCAAATGTAAAAGTACCGGATCCATTATTTGTTCCAATATACTTCTCTAATGTCATGAATGTATATGACACATCATCAATACTAGAACTGAAAGTACTATACTGTGGTAGTGTGATTGCACTCACCGAAGTATTTGTTGTTGTAACTGACAAGTTTACTACTGCGCTAGCAGAAGTTTTTGATCTAGGATAATATCCAAGAGATTCTGCGTGAGAAACTACAGACGATCTAAGCTGTGCAGAATTGAGAAAGGATTCATTCAATCCAACGTTTGCAATCAATCCATTGAGGTGTGTATTGTAAGCTAAAACATCGAGGATATTGGACAATCCGCTCGCTTCAAAATTATAATCAGCAAATTCTGATTGTGCTTTTAAGTATGTTTTTAAATTGTTTTTGATCTGATCAAAGTCAAGATCAGATGATTGAATAAGTGTCATTATCTCAACCTCGCGAGTGATACAGAAAGTTCAATAACTTCTTCCGTGTTTATTACTTGGAACCTAACGTAAACTCTTACACTGTTTTGGTCAGGAAGAAGATTAACTTTGATTCCTAATACGATTGCTCGTGGCTCTTCGTTATTAATCGCCGTGGCAATTCTATCTTTTATTTCTAATTCATCGAAATCTTCTGACAAAGAAAAAAGAAAACGATTTAGATCTCCTCCAAAGTACGGTGCAAATGGTTTTTCGCCATGATTCGTTAGAAGTAGATTTTTTACAGCCTGCTTAACTGCAGCTCCATCAGTTTTTTTAAAGATGTCTCCACTAGGCTTATTGACAAAAGACAGATCTATATCAGCATACGCTCGACTTCTCGAGGTAATGATAGGTCTAACGGATAAGTTACCATCTTCTTGTGAAAATACTCTTGCCATGTTTCTATTTATACCACTTCGAGGTAGAATGCATTAATGGATTGGCGGCCAGTATCTGTAGAAGTTACTGTCTGTGATGTAATAGCTCCACTGTTGTGAATCTTATATCCGTACTTAGGATCACCAATTGTGCCTGTGCTAGTGTTGATTGTTATATCAGTGCCTGCTAATGTCGGATTCTGCCCACTATATCTTCCACCGAGACCAACAACAAAAACACTTACTGGAATCACGTTTGTAGTATCAACGGTGTGGCTTATTGTAGTTGACGAATTGAATGTCATACCGTTCTTTGTATAAAAATTGTCAATCGCTATATCTGGTCGGAATACTACTATAGCGATTGAAGTATATGAAGACTGTCGGTTTGTTAACGTTAGAGTAGATCCCGGTTCATTCGCATTTAATATTTTCACAAATGAATTCGATTGGACATATGCAAATGATGGTGAAGTATTTTCTCTATCATTGTGACCTACCGCAAGCGTCCAACCTGATGGAGCTTCTACTGAATTGAGATCTGAATTAGAAGAGATTGTTGTGTCATCAGTAAAAGCCCACAACACCGCTATATCTCCTTCTTGCGCAGTAGAAGGTATAGTAACTTGTCTAGTTGTTGCCGGAGTTGCTGGCATTTCTACAAATGCATCAGCAACATAAGTCAGTGATGACACTGCTGTGTTGTCCGTTGTAACTTCCATAACTCTCATATTAGAAGAAGGTACCGCATCATAACCAGAACTGCTAGACACTTGCCAATTAGAGCTGCGGTTCAGAAATACGGTCGATCCAGAATACGCGCCCATCTTTAGAAAGTATGTTACTGGCTCTGTAGTATTAGGCCTGTCTACAATGTGATTAGCTAGGACCTGCGTTAGATACCCTCCCGACGTACCATCAGCATCATACGGATGGACAGATGATGTAGCTCGAGACCTGCCATTATACTCATCTCCTGCTCCGATTTTAGTCTCGACTCCACCAACAGATCTTATAAGAAATAGTTTAGTTTGATAAGCGCTTGTTCCTAAAGTCACCGCAAAGTCAATGTATATCTCGCTATTCGCATACTTCGGAGTAATAGTTACTGTAATGCCGGTAGAGGTTGATGTGTCTACTCCACTTGTTGTCCTAAACGCCATCACTCCGCCCGTTCCACTATGTTTAACTTGAACGACTGTACCTGCCGATTTAGTGAAATCATTTGAAATGACATTGTCAAGAGTTGACTCTTCTTCTAGATGACGAAAGTTTTCATCAAGCTCTGCATATGTAAGTGCACTGCCCTTGACAGACCTTTTTGTAATTGTCATAAGTATTCTCCTACATAACTATTAAGATCATCATCTGGATTGTCCGCAAAATAACCTCGTTCAGAATATGCAAATAAATCTTCTTCAGCTTCAGTTAATGGCTCAAGAAATACATAACACTGATCAATCAATGCCTGCTTTGCAGTAGGATCTGTTTCAGCTGCAATAAGTCCTAATAGTGTTGCGTAATCCGGTTTTGCCATGTTATCCTGCTATTACGTTACCTGATCCGCTAGATGATGCATTACCGGGCCATGAGCCGTGGCCACCAGTGCCATCGCCAATCCTGTGCACACCACGTCCATTTACAATCACTTTACTCGATCCTCCAGTTGCAGGGTCACCACATCCAGTAGCATCTCCAATTCGTACGGTGTTTGCACCATTTGTTATTACATTGCTCGATCCACTGGCATAAGAAGTCTTATGAAATGGATTAGGCGTAGGACTTGCGTGTCCTATGTGGCTGTCTGTTCCGACTCTTGATACACCCGGCATTAAGTTCCTCTTGATCCTACAGGTTTGCATTCATATTCTAAAGTATCCCAATTGCCGTCTGGAGGTATAGCTACATATGCAGTCAGCATATCTCTACACTCCGCTTCTTTTTCAAACCACTGTACGTCTTGTTCCACACAAGTGCTTCCCAAGCAAGCGGTCAGTAATATATGCCAAATTATTTCCATTAGTTTAACAAAATCTTTCCTGATGTTGTGGTTGTTTGATCGCCAGTAACCGAAGTTGTCTGACCATCATTATAAGTTTCTGTTACTGATCCTGTTATAGTTTCAGTAACATTGCCGCTTACGGTTTCAGTAACATTGCCGGTTACAGTTTCAGTTACATTACCTTTGACAGTTAAGTTCAAATTACCGTCAACTGTTATTTCCATATCGCCTGTAACATATAGCTTATCGTTACCGGTTACAGTTCTAAATCCATTCTTATGATGTGTTACAACATCTCCGTTTGGATGCATTTCGAGAAACGTGCCGGACTTATGATAGATATGAATTCTTTCATAGCCAGTTATATTTCCTTCTCCATCACTATCATGCGAATCATCGATTTCAATTACATGTCCACGCTGTGTTTCATGTACCTGATTCATAGGGTATATTGTATTATACGGAGAGTCTGGCTCGTCAAATGGCTTGCCGTCTGCTACCTTTGTAGGTTGAGTGCCGGCTGATTTTTTTCTTTCAACTAAAGTATTTGTACCACGTGTAAGTTGATTCGTAGATCTACCTCCAGGTGATTCTTCTTCATACTTTGGCATACTTCCTAGTACAAGAGGAAGCTGTGAATTCTTTCCATCTAAAAATACACCAAAGACTCGAGCATTTACTTGGATTCCGGTATGTATTCCTAAACCGTTTGTTCCACCTTCTGTTACTGGTAGTACTGTCTGTGCAAAAGGTAATTGCTCGTCTAATATTTCGGTGCCGTGTACACCCATAATCCTAACTTTAATACGACCAAGCTCAATAGGATCCTTTACGCTTACTACCGTTCCTACGAACCAGCGTGTTTCATCTCCATAAAAATCTTGATAACGACTAGGAATCATCTCTTATAGTTACCTATCTTAACGCATGTAAGTGCGAGGTCGTATGTTTCTTTTTTAAACATGTGTCTGGTAGAATAAATCAAATAGTCTCCTGATTTCTTAGCGTCAATCTGGTTTTCACCTTTACCCGGCTCTGGATTCGAGACGAGAAACTCAACTCTTAAATTATTTCCAATCGTTGCATGAGAAGTACCATCAATAAAATCGACACCATCTACAATAATAGTTAGTGGATTCTTTTTTAAAGCGTTATCCATAGCTCTGGAAATAATATCTAATTTGTATTCAGCAGTATTTCTTGTTTCACCAAAGCTCAGCTTGAATTCTGTATCTTGATCAGTTTCTCTGTATGCACCAGATCCTCTTAACTGTGCTATAGTTCTCGTACTATGTTTATTAAATGATTTATTGTCATGCACATACTTTTCTGAGAAAGCATAGTTAGATTGATTTTGAGACATAACTCCAGCTGACACTAAAGGTTTATAAAGATCTTTGACAACATCAAAGTGAAATGATTTTTGTTTGTCATTGATAGTTTCAACATATTCATATCTTGATCCAACCAAACCTTTTTGAATAACTGTAAATAAGTTTTCCATATTATTTGAAAAATTATGGCTTTTAATTGATCTTCTTCTCACATCAGGTTTTACAGATTTTGTAGCTTGAGATGAATACTTATACGTCATTTCCGCGTTAATTACTGGAGATGATAGTATTGCTCCAAGATCTCGGTATTGAATCTTATTTCCTACAAGAGTCGAGTATACGTAAAAAGGATAGCCATCATTTGTTGTAGTTCTATTAGCAATCCATTTCAATGCTTGTGAAGGATTAAGATTAGGTATGATGACATCCATTGTTTGCTTGTCGGTACTGCCATGAGCCAATTCTCTATCTAAGAAATTAGACGCAATCTTTTCAGCAATCTTAGAAGATTTTCCACTATAGTGCCTGTTAATGTTGACAAGATTTGAAATATAACCAATGTCTTCAATTAAATGAAATGCTACCGTCTGAATATTATCTCCAGATTTTTCCGTGTTTAGTACTTTACTAATGTAGAAAGTCTTAGTAATAGGCACTGTGTTATCTTGCATACTGTGTACTGTAATAGTTATTCTCTCTGCGCCAAGAATATCTATTTGTTCTAGTACATACTCATTATCCATGAATAGAATTTGTGCTGTAAGATATGGTTTGTCCAGATGCTCAAATATATCTACATCTGTTACATTCTCTCGTAGTTCAACATCTTCAGTAAGTCTTTCAGATTGAAGAAGAACAGAAACAAGAACGTAAGATGAAGCGTCTGGACTATTGGTTGTTTTCATTAGCTTCTAATGGCCTCTTTAAATGCCTGTGCAACTTCAATAATTGACTTGTTATCGATAACTCTTATCTGTCGCATTTCTTCGTTTTTAATTAGTAATCTATCTAGCCATGTAATTTCTGTCAGCTGTGCACCCGGTCCTACTTCAGGATCAATATCTACGTATTCCTTATTGACGTCTTCATAATGATGAGCAGAATTATATTGAGGTGCAATACTCAGCAAAGTTATATTTTCTGTTATACCTTCAGCATTTGTTGAAGTGACTGTTTCACCAGCTAGAAATGTTCCTGAAATATTTTTAATCCAGACTTGTCCAAGTTGCAAATCTCTATGCTCGATAAGTGCACTAGCACCGGAAGTTAGTCCATGTACTTCTCTACCAATCTTAAATTTGTCTGATAATCTTGTACGAGTTGTCATGATTGTGCCTGTATAATCATGTTTAGCTTTATCGTCGACTCTACTATTTGATAAGGGCCATCCACATTCACGTAGCGAAGGATTCATTAAGAAAAATGTCCAATGGAAATTAGTTGATTCATACAGTTTAAATGAAACTTGGTCTGGTCTCTCACCACTTTGAATATAATAGTCTTCATATAAACCGACAGCATCTCGAACTTGATCAACTGCATCGGAGTATAGTGCAATGTTCTCAAACGCATCGGCGTTTTCTTCGTTTCCAAACGTGTATAGTACTCTAGGAAAATCTTTAAAGTATGTCATATGAAGTCATTGCCTCCTCTATTAGTTTGTCCTGTCGAAGAAGACGGAGCATTCTCAAAATTATAGAATGAATCATTACCTTCATTGACCACGTCATATCTGCTGAGAGGCTTGTATTCTGTAAACGTAAGAGTAAGGTCTATTTCAGTAGGTGAACCATCCGGGTGTAGCACCGCGCTTGTTGGATTATATGTTGTTGACACAGTTTTAAGATAACACAACTTTATGGGAGTGCCAATATTGCGGAACATACCTTGTACTTCTGATAGTAGTCGAACCTTAAACATGTTAGGATAATCGAAAGCTATTGAATACGGTTGACCGTATGGCATTTCAACTGGATAAGCATGAAATCTAAAAAACTTGACAATACGATTAACTTCTCTTGATTCCTGTGGAGATTTAGGAAGGAACTTAAAAGTAAAGTTAAATTCTCGTACGGAGACACCATTGAACTGTGTACGAATATTAGGATTCATTGTCACTCTTGCTGTAATAGCAATAGCTGACTTTACGGCATCCGGTATAAGAGGAATAGCTTGTGATCCTCTTACTGCTGCGACACGGCTAACTGCACCAGTTTTAAATAAGTCAAAGACAGATTGTGCACCGGACTTTAAGCTTTCCATAACTGAACCAGCGATTGAACCACCACTATTCATTGCAGCAGCTGCGGCAGCTCCTCCTAATCCAAGCGAGGCAGATGCGTAATCAAAGCCATCATTTACTTGAAAGGATAGTGGCAAGTATAGATCGGCCTTCTCTCCAGCAATTTCATTTACTTTTAAGCTAGCCGGTGATGCGCCTATTCCGCTAAAGCTTTTGTTTGTTTGCTCCGATCCATCTTCCGCTACAGTGTTTGAAGTCTTGACACGAATAGTAACTTCGGGTGGAATAACTTTAATTGCTTGAAAAGTAATTCTGGATTTGTACTGATCGCTTTTCTCAATTGGATATTTGTAGGGCCCAAATGCTGAGCTTTTTTGTGGTGCCGCCATTTTGTTTTCCTATAGATAATAAAAACAGTTTGAACTATTTATAACATAAAATGGCATATTCTGGACGTTATCAAGTACTGAACCCTAAGAAGTATAGGGGTGATCACAGTAATGTAATATATCGATCTCTGTGGGAGAGAGATACATTCAAATGGTGTGATTTGAATCCAAAGATCAAGCATTGGTCTTCGGAAGAAACCGTCGTGCCTTATTTTTATGATGTCGATAAGAAGTACCACAGATATTTTGTAGACATCAAAATAACTTTTACAGACGGTAGAACTATTCTAGTTGAAATAAAACCAGAAAAAGAAACAGCACCGCCTGCAGGTCAGAAGAGAACTAAAAGATATATTAACGAGGCTTTAACCTATGTAAAAAATATGAATAAATGGGAAGCAGCAAACGAATTTGCAAAGGATCGTGGCTGGGAGTTTCAAATATGGACGGAAAAAACATTATATGAAATGGGTATAATGACTAAGCCTATGAAGAAAGTACCCGGAAAGCTAAAACCTTTGCGACCTTACAGACGTAAAAAACCTAAGAAATAGTTATAAATAGTCTCATGGCAGGCGAAAGTTTATTTAGAGAATTAGAGATCGAAGCATTCCGCGCCGGGATTACCCCGCGGACTTCAAAGTCTATTGCATGGTTTAGAGAAAAAGCTAGACAGATGTTCCGAGGAAGAGTTGTCCGTAATCGGATGGAGATAATGCAGGACGATGCATTAGACTTAGTTAAAAGACCGGTGACCCGCACCCGCGGGCCCGTAGGCGAAATGTACATGTTCTTCTACGATCCAAAACATAAAAAGACTCTACCATACTATGATGGTTTTCCTTTGATCATTATGCTTGGTCCTGCTAAAGGTGGATTTATGGGAGTCAATCTTCATTACCTTCCTCCTGCACTACGAGCAAAAATGCTTGATGTGGTGTTAGGCAACGGTGGTAAAATTCCACAGAGATTCTTAGCTCCTGCCATGAAACATTATTTGTTTAAACATGTCAAGAGCCGGTTTGCTCTAGTAGAAAAACCTGAATGGGAGATCGCAACATTTCTTCCAACAGCAGATTGGAATAAAGCTGGTGCAAGTCAGGTTTACAAAGAGTCTAGAAGGAAAATGAGAGCGTCATGACATCATCAGTAGATCAACTTAAAAGCACCATTGCACAAAAAGGTGGTATGGCTCGACCGAATAACTTTGTCGTAGAGCTTCCTCCATTGGCAGGAATGTCTGGTCGAGAAATGAATGTCCTTTGTAGAACAGCACAGCTTCCTGCAAAACAAATCTTGACACATGATAGACGTATTGGCATGGAATTTGAAAAGATCGCTTACGGCTATGCGGTCGATGATGTATCATTGAGCTTTATGGTAATGAATGACTATGGTGTCAGGAATTACTTTGATGAGTGGCGAAACCTTATTATGGATGAAGATGCTCATACTGTTAACTATAAATCAGAATATCAAAAAAGAATTGTAATTCATCAGCTAGCAAATACCATTCCATCTTTATTTGCATCGGCTTCAATTAATGTAGGTCCTATATCAGCAGGCATATCGGCCGGTATTGGCATACCTCTAGGTGGAAGATTAGATATATCAACAACGGTTTACACCGTAGAATTAATTAACGCATTTCCTACAACAGTAGGAGAGATTTCATTCAATAACGATCAGGATAGTTTTATTGAAATGACAGTGGCTTTCTCGTACACGAACTGGAAAACTTTACCAGCTGGACAGAAACAAATAACATTTACATTATAGGAGTAATGATGGCACTACCTAAACTAAATAGCGCACCCAAATACGAGTTGAATATTCCTTCAACTGGTTCGCCGGTGAGATACAGGCCCTTCCTTGTAAAGGAAGAAAAGAATTTGATGATCGCCAGCGAAAGCGGTGATCCAAAGAATATTTTTAGAGCTTTGATTGATACGATCGGAGCATGTGTAGAAAGTGATTTAGATACACGTAAGCTAACATCCTTTGATGTAGAATATATGTTTCTACAGATGAGAGCAAAAAGCGTAGGTGAATCAACTAAGGTTGGATTGAAATGTACCGACTGTGGTACAGCTAACGAGCAAATCATTAATCTAGATGAGATTAGTGTGGCAGTACCAGAAGTTGAAACACTAATTCAATTGACCGATGCTATTAGTCTTGAAGTTAGTTATCCAACATTCAATAGTATTATTGAATCGGGTATCAACGAAGGAAACCAAGAAGCAAATACAGAGCAAGCATTTTCTTTGATTCGAAGTTGTTTGCGTACGATTATTACTGAAGAGGAAAGAATTAATCTATCCGAAGTAACTAAAGAAGAAGTACAAGACTTTCTTGATTCCATGAGCTCAGCACAGTTTGAAAAAATTAAAGCATTCGTTGATGGAATTCCTAAGCTTGAACATGACGTAGACTTTACATGTAAAAACTGTGGCCACGAAAATAAATTGACTATTGAAGGGATAGCAAATTTTTTATCCTAGCTCTATCTCACGAAGCGCTTGAAAATTATTATCAAATGAACTTTAGCTTAATGACCCATTGGAGTTGGAGTTTGACTGAGATAGAGGAAATGATACCATGGGAAAGAGAGATCTACATTTCGTTATTGATTAATCACTTGAAAGAAGAAAAGCAGAGACAAGACCACCAGCAAAGGTAGTAACATGGCAGACAAAAGTTTATATGACGTATGTGAAACGTTAAAAGCTAACAGCGATAGAAACACTGCGCTGTTAACTACGCTCAATGCATCTGTACTAAAGCTGAATAATATGATGGGAAGTTTTCTTGACATCATGGCACAGCAACGGATGGATATGCTTGAAGCTATGCGAGAAGATAAAGGCACAAAAGATGCAGCTGCAGCTGGTGCGGCCGGTGCTGGAAAGCCGGGTGGAAGTAATATTGCAATGATTCTTGCTGGTATCGCTGCGATTGCTTCTGGATTTCTTGATGGCATCAGAGATTCTATTAAAGCTTTGGCTAAATTAGCACGGTTAGATAAAGTGTTTGATGCTATTAAAGCTTCTCTTAAAACTCTTGGCAATGGAATGAGAACGAGGTTTGCAGCTTTTGGTGCAAATGCTATTAAGATAATAGATGATCTAATCCAACCGTTGAGGACATTCTTTACTGCAGATGGTGGTGGAGGAAGATTTGTCAAAGGTCTTCGTGATACATTTAAGTTGACATTTACCGGTGCCGCTAAAATCTTTGACGATCTAATTCAGCCATTCAAAACATTAATGTCCGGTGAAGGTGTAGTTGGCCAACGTATTACAAAGCTATTCAATGGCATCATTGATATTTTTAAGTTTCCATTTGAAGGTATTATTGATAATGTTGTTAAACCATTCAGAGCTGTGTTTGCCGCAAGCGAAGGACCTAGTATATTAAGTAGAATCATAGGTGCTATTACTCGTCCATTTACTGCTGCAATTGATTTTGTCCAAGCGTTAATTAAACCGATTCAAACTTTCTTTTCGGCCGAAGGACCAATTGCAAGAGCGTTCGGTGTTATTAAACAAGCATTTTCTATTTTTAGCGAAGGCTCTGCACTTATGAAAGGCTTAGCTGGTATTGGTCGAGTGATTGGTCGTTTATTCTTCCCTATCACATTAATTATGACAGCCTACGATACTATCAAAGGTGCACTGGCTGGATTTGAAGATGACGGTATTCTCGGTGCTATTCAGGGTGCAATCACTGGTCTACTCAATTCTGTTATCGGCATGCCACTCGACTTATTGAAAGACGTAATTGGCTGGATACTTGGCAAGTTTGGTCTTGATAATGCAAAAGAAGCATTAGCTTCATTTAGCTTTAGTGACCTGATAGCTAAACTAATTGACGGATTCTTTGATGGATTGAAGATGGTGATTAACGGAATCATTGAAGCGATCGCTACAGTGGTTGCGGCTCTACCGCTTGTACCAGATAGTGTTGGTGATAAGATTCGAGGATTGAAGTTTGATACAAATGTTCAAGAAAAGAAAGCACTTGACAAAGAGATTCAAGAATCGCAAGCAGAAGAAAAGAGATTAGGCAACGCTGCAGATAGAGCTGATACTAATTTACTTAAGAGCCAAAGAGCTTACGATCAAGGGAATATGTTTATTGTCGATGAAAACGGCAATAGACGTAGAATGACTGAAGCCGAAGCCTCAGCTTCAATGAATCGTAAAAGAGATAGAGCTGATCTTGCAAATCAAAATTACATTGATGCTGCAAATCGTACAGACGAGTTAGAGAGACAAAGAGCTGCTCTTGACGGACCGGGTAGCGGTACTAATGTGGTTGACGCATCAACTACAAACAACAACCAAAGCAGTAGTACACAACCTGTCATGACAACTACACCAAACGGGTTTGATCCTGAAGATCCTATGCTAGCCGGCGCATAAAGAAAAGGGAGCCGAAGCTCCCTAATCCCCGACTACCGAAGTAGTCTTCTCCTTTGTTGTTATGCCAGCCTTTTG
>NYWG01000259.1 GCA_002684915.1 Verrucomicrobiales bacterium | reverse complement strand
GCATAATTGTTGCACAAAACGCAATAGGCGGAAGTAGTAATATCGGTGCCTTCTCTGTTCTAGCGGGACAGGTAGGAGTAGCTGGTCATTTAAAAATAGGCCCTAAAAGTATTATTGCTGCGAAATCCGGCGTCATAACAGACCTTGATGGAGAAAATCAATACATGGGGTTCCCAGCAATTCCCGCACAAGAAGCAAAACGTCAAATAGTTGCCACTAAAAACCTTCCCAATTTAAGCAAACGCGTCACAAAGATTGAGAAAATAATTAAAGATCATAACTCTCCAACAAACAACTAAAACCAACTTTATTGTTTTGAATCTAGATTTATCCATATAAGCCCAAACTTAAGATGAAATGGTACAGACAACTTCACTGGCAAATCATTATCGGAATGATTCTTGGCCTTCTTTTCGGTATATGTGCTGCAAAATTTCAATGGATTGAATTCGCCAATAACTGGATTATTCCTTTTGGGGATATTTTCATGAACCTGCTCAAATTGATTGCAGTCCCCCTTGTCCTGACATCATTAGTTGCTGGGGTAGCATCTCTATCTGATTTTAAAAAACTTTCACGAATGGGTAGCAAGACAATTGCCATCTACATAGCCACTACAGCAATTGCTGTTACTATTGGACTGCTGACAGTAAATCTAATAAAACCCGGTGAAAGATTTCCGGACAAAACAAAAGACGAACTTAAAGCCCAATACAAATCCACTGTTGAATCCAAAGAGGAAACAGCAAAGGTCGTTGACGAAAGAGGTCCATTACAGCCTTTGATAGACATGGTGCCTGAGAATTTTTTCGGATCTGCCTCAAGTAACAGCAATATGCTTCAGTTAGTTTTTGTTTCATTACTAATCGGCATAGCACTCGTGCAAGTCGAACAAGAAAAACGACAACCAGTACTTTTATTATTTGAAGGGCTTCAGTCAGTTGTAATCAAACTCGTCAATATGATTATGCTGATAGCTCCAATTGGAGTTTTCGCTCTTATTACCAAAACAATTACAACTTTAACAGTAGGGGATGACGGGCAAGCCGACCTAAGCCAAATCGGATCAATACTCGGCGCATTAGGCTACTACTGCGCCGCGGTTATTGTCGGACTATTACTACATGTGACAATTGTTTATATTGGAATCCTAAAATTTTTCACTCCAATTAAAATATCACGCTTTTTCAAAGCTATAGGCCCCGCACAATTACTTGCCTTCTCAACAAGCTCTAGTGGAGCGACCCTCCCAGTAACAATGAGACAATGCCGCGAAAAACTAGGAACATCAAAAGAAACCACCTCCTTCGTCCTTCCTCTTGGAGCTACTATTAATATGGATGGTACAGCTCTTTACCAAGCTGTCGCAGCAGCTTTTATCGCTCAAGTATACAGTATAGATCTCAACATGGCTGCCCAAATAACAATTGTTCTGACAGCAGTAATGGCATCAATCGGCACAGCTGCTGTCCCTGGAGCAGGTATAATAATGCTGGTCATTATTTTGGAATCCGTAAACATTCCAAGCGAAGGAATTGCCCTAATCCTAGGAGTAGACCGCATTCTGGATATGCTACGAACCACGACAAACGTCACAGGTGACGCTACCGTCTGCACAGTAATTGATCATTCAGAAAACCAAATTTCAGCAAACCTCGGCAACACTTAGATTATATCCTTCTAGGTTTGATCTTGCGGCAAATATTTCTAACCCGTAAATTCCGTTTATGAACTTGGCAGAAGCCAGCAGCGACCCACAAATGTATCAATATTTGGGAGTTATGTTTCTTGCAATAATTGCTGGGGCGTTCGCTTTCGGCACTATGTTTGCCTCAAAATTCGCTGGTTGGTTTTTTAATACTCGCCGCTCAAAAGCTTTGGGACGTCATACAATAACCAAGGACACCCCATATGAATGCGGCATGAAGGCCATAGGTGATGGCAATTCCAGAATGTCAGTAAAATTCTATCTAATTGCAATGCTCTTCATCCTCTTTGATATTGAGGTGGTTTTCCTTTATCCTTGGGCGGTAGTTTTTAAAGATATGTTAAGCGACCCATCCACAGCAAATATAATTTTCAGCACAATGATTTCATTCCTAGGCATTCTTTTTATTGGCTACATCTATGCCATCAAAAAAAATGCTTTCGACTGGAAGAGCTAAGTTTTTAGCCCGTTTTATCCGAGCTAACTAAATTCGCATTTAATCAACTTGAATTCCCCAGTAAAGTTTGGAACATCAGGATGGCGTGGTCTGATCGCACGCGACTTCACCTTTGAAAATCTCCGCCTAGCAGCACAAGGTTTGGCCCTTACTCTCAAGTCTGAATTAAAGCGGAAGAATTCTGACATATACGGCAGGCGCCCCCTTGTAATCATCGGACATGACACTAGATTTCTCGGGAGAGAATTTTCTTTAGCCACAGCCGAAATCCTATCACAAGCAGGCCTGGAACCCCTGCTAACCAACCGAGATGCCCCTACCCCGGTAATTGCATTTAGCATAAAGCAAAAAAAAGCAATTGGTGGCGTTAACATAACCGCAAGCCATAATCCATTTGGCTATTCAGGCTTTAAGTTTTCAATGCATAACGGAGCTGGAGCTCCAATCGAATTCACCAAGAAAATCGAGATTCATACTGAAAAACTAATAGCAAAGGGCTGGAAACCTAGGACAGCCGTAACAGGGACATTTAATTGCAAGGAGTTCAACCCTGCGAATGCCTATTTAAACCGCATTAGAAAACTAGTAGACTTAAAGAAAATCGGCCAAGCTAAACTTCGCATAGCAGTTGAACTAATGCACGGAACTGGCAGAGGATATTTAGATTCACTACTTGAAGAAGCGGGAACAAAAGTCATAAGATTCAATGAAAAATTAAACCCGCTTTTTGGCGGTGGCTCCCCAGAACCCAACGAAGCAGGTATGGCCGAAGCTGCAGATTTTGTTCGGCGCGGAAAAGCAGATTTAGCCCTTGGACTTGATGGAGATGCAGACCGATTTGGGATTGTTGATAAGGACGGAACTTGGCTAAACCCAAATGAAATCTTAACACTTACACTATATCACCTCAAAAAACACCAAGACAAAAAAGGATCAGCCGTACGGACCGTTCCGACCAGCCATCAAGTCGATGCAGTAGCAAAACTATTCAATGTAAATATCCATGAAACACCAGTTGGCTTTAAACATATCGGAGCCCTAATGGAAAGTGAGCCCATCATTGTTGGAGGCGAAGAATCCGGAGGGCTAAGTATTGGCAATCATATCCCCGAAAAAGACGGAATCCTTGCTTGCCTTTTGATGGTCGAACTTGTTGCAACCGAAGGAAAACCACTTGGACAAATACTCAAAAAACTAGAAAAGCAAATAGGACGTTTTTATACAGACCGAATCAACATTACCGTACCTCCAGAAAAAAAATCTTTTATTCTTAAAAGATTAAGTAGAGGCCTTAATAAAATCGGCAATTATCCAGTACAAAGTTTTATTAGGACTGATGGATTTAAGTTTCTTCTAGAAAATGACGAATGGGTTTGCTTCCGAGCAAGTGGCACTGAACCAGTAATACGTTGTTACCTAGAGGCAAAAAGCTCATCTCACCTAAGGAAACTTAAATCTGCCTGCAGAAAATTCTTAAGCCTAAAATAAACCTATGGCCTCCTCTAGTGAATCATCAGATGCTTCAAGAATACTTGAACTGATGTCTGGAGGGTTAGAGTCAATATCGAATTGGCTTTGGGGCTTGCCATTACTATATCTGTTAATAGGAGGGGGCCTTTACTTTACGATATATTCTAGATTTGTCCCTTTCCTCTATCTAAGCCACAGCATCCAGATTCTACGAGGCAAGTTCAACAATCCCAACGACCCTGGTGAGATTAATCATTTTCAAGCTTTATGCAGCGCGTTATCAGGGACTGTAGGGATGGGAAATATTACTGGAGTTGCTGTAGCCATTATTCAAGGAGGGCCAGGGGCTCTGTTCTGGATGTGGATTTGCGCACTCCTCGGAATGGCGACCAAATTTTTCACCTGCAGCCTAGCAGTTATGTATCGAGGAACAGATCAAGCAGGCCAAGCACAGGGCGGCCCAATGTACTTTATTACCGAGGGACTTGGAACTAAATGGAAACCACTTGCAATAGCATTTTGCTTCTTTGGCCTGTTCGGTTGCCTTCCAATGTTTCAATCTAATCAACTCACTGCCATTGTGAGTGAAATGTTCTTTAAACCAAACGATTGGTTTATTGATTCGAGTGAAAACGTAACACTAACGGGACAAGGTCTTTTTGGTGCACTCCTAGCAATTCTTGTTGGAACGGTTATTCTCGGAGGAATTCAACGTATTGGAAAAGTCGCCGCTGCTTTAGTTCCATTTATGGTAATCCTTTACGGGAGCTGTGCTCTTCTAATAATCATTATGCACGCAGCTCAAATACCTGAAGCATTCCGGCTGATATTTACAGATGCTTTTACCGGGCAAGCAGTTACTGGCGGCATTATAGGAACTGTAATCTCTACTGGCGTTCGCCGTGCAGCATTCTCAAACGAGGCCGGTATGGGAACCGAAGCTATGGCACATGGTGCAGCCAAGACTAAAGAACCTATTCGTGAAGGACTTGTCGCAATGCTTGGCCCTATGATTGACACGCTAATTGTATGTACCATTACAGGATTAGTTATCATCAATACAGGTGTTTGGGAGAAGGGGGTGACTATTGACCGCTTATACAAACTAAAGAATGCAATCGAAGAATACGCAAGCGATAAGAACATTTCTCCAGTAATTACAAACGATCTAATTGAAACAATAATTACAAATAAAGAGTTTAATAACCAAAAATTTTACATTGAATCACTGAATCATATGGACGCTTGGGGTAGGCTAATTAAACTTAAGAATGAAATTAATAGTAGTGACGATAAATTAATCCTTATTTCTAGTGGACCCGATAAAACACTAAACACAGCTGATGATCTTACCAGCGAAGTCAGCCGAAATTCCTATTCAGGAGTAATGCTTACAGAAAAAGCCTATAGAATGATTTCATCAAGTCTCGGCCCGTACTTGTTACTAATATGCGTACTCTGTTTCAGTTTTTCATCAATGATTGGTTTTTCATATTATGTTACAAAATGCGGCATATTCCTCTTTGGGGTTAAAGCTAGAACACCTCTAATCCTTTTTTATCTATCAGGTATAGTTGTATCTGCAATTGTTGACTTACAGTACTTAATATACTTTCTAGATATAATGTTTGGACTTATGGCGGTGCCAACTATTATTTCCACAATAATACTCTCCCCTCGTGTAATGAAAAGAGCTAAAGAATATTTCTTGTCGATAAAACGAGTACAATAGCGTTTGATATACAACTCTTAGAACAGTAAGTTCCCTGCGACTTATGGATGCAAATACAGCTTCAACCGGAATTCCTTGGTATATTTGGGCTCTTATGACCGTGATCTGCTGGGGAACATATGGTGTGTGCATGCACACCGGTTCTATGAAAATGGACAACCAAGAACATGGACGAATAATGGCATTCCTCTGGGTTGGGATAGCTTATTTCCTCACAGCAGTTATTGCTCCAATTATTATACTTAAAATAAAAGGCGGGCCTATTGATTTTTGGGCATATCCAACAAAAGGTTGGCAGTGGTCACTTATAGCTGGAACGCTAGGAGCAATCGGAGCATTAGGAGTATTACTAGCATTTGGAGCAGCACCCAAACCTACCGTTGCTTATGTCCCTGTGGTAATGTCCATTATTTTTGCAGGAGCTCCAATTGTGAATGCTATTGTAAACACAACCAAAACTAAAGCATGGAGCAATGTCTCAGGTGTTTTCATTTTAGGAATAGTTTTAGCGGCATGTGGCGGATACCTTGTTACAAAGTACGCCCCAAAACCACCCGGAAAAACAGCAGCCAAAACAACAGAAACTCAAAAATAAACAAAAGAGTATGACTAAATTTTCCGCCGATAGCCGCGAAGCGATCGAGTGCATCCAATTAGCGGAAATTCAAAAATTGCTGAAAGTAATTTTACAAAAAAATAAATTTTACAAAAAAAAACTAAACCATACTAAGCTCAATCACTCTATAGAGTCTCTCGAAAAATTCAGAGAACTTTGCCCATTAACAACTAAATCAGAATTAGTTTCAGACCATCACACAAACTCTCCTTTTGGCAGTAATCTAACCTTTCCTATAGAACAATATACACGTGCTCACAAAACTAGTGGCACAAGTGGCAAGCCTATCGTTTGGCTTGATACCAATGATGGATGGGAATGGATGGTAGATAGCTGGTGTGACATATTTAAAGCATCAGGAGTTAGTTCAAATGATCGTATCTTTTTTGCTTTTTCATTTGGACCATTCATTGGTTTCTGGTTGGCATTCGAAGCTGGGAAAAAACTTGAGTCCATGAATATCCCCGGAGGAGGGCTCAGTAGCACCGCCAGACTACAATCTATTTTCACACACCAAGCTAATATCCTGTGTTGCACACCAACTTACGCCCTTCGACTAGCCGAAGTAGCTAGGGCAGAAAATATCGATTTAAACAATTCCCCTGTACGATCAATAATTGTTGCAGGCGAACCAGGGGGCAGCATTCAATCAACCCGAAATGCACTTGAAAAAGCATGGCCCAAATCTTCAATCTTTGACCATCATGGGATGACTGAAGTCGGCCCTGTTACATATCAATGCCCAGACCAACCAGGGGTCCTTCACGTCCTAGAAAACGCATATTTTCCTGAAATCATTGACAATAAAACCAAAAAACCTGTTAAAGCCAATGAAACCGGAGAACTAGTATTAACAACCTTAGGTCGATATGGATCGCCACTGTTGCGATATCAAACTGGAGATCTTGTCAAAGCCTCCAAAAGTAGTCGCTGCAGCTGCGGCACGTATAATCTTAGACTTGATGGCGGAATTCTAGGACGGGTCGATGATATGTTGGTAATACGCGGAGTAAATGTTTATCCAAGCGCTATAGAAGAGATTATCAGAGATATTGGTGGGGTAGATGAATATCAAGTTAATGTAACCAACAATAATGCACTCTCTGAAATATCTATTGATATAGAACCTGAAGCACAGAAAGATAAAAATATCACTGAAAGACTTTCCAACGCTTTCAAAGAGAACCTCTCTTTACGTATACCTATACAAACTGTTGAACCCCATTCACTTCCTAGATTTGAGTTAAAAGCTCAACGATGGATAATAAAATAATTCTTTAAATAACTTAAACCTAGTCACTTGCATTTTCTTTTTTCTTCCACCGACGTTTTGCCGGTTCAGGTAAAGTTTTATCGACTTTAGCATAATAAGCCCCCGCCCCCTCAAGTAACTCATTAACTTCATCACGAAGTTGCATTGAAGGTTTCACAAAATGCTGTTCACCAGATTCGATAAATACCAATCTTCCATCTTCCTGTTTAAAACAAAGATACAACGGACAACGACCAGGATGGTTTGACGCTAACTCAAGAATACTCACCACTCTATCCGGATTTAGTTTTGCACTATTTAAACGAAAATGAACCTGCTTTGTAAATTTGACCGGAGCATCATCAAGAGAAATTATTTCTTGTGGAAATATTTTAGGCGTGTCTTCACTATTATTAGCCTCCCCAATCACTAGCACAGTTTTGTATGGTTCAAGTAAACTTTGATACTTATCATAGTTCTCATTCATACATAGCACTTGGAAGGAGCCGGAAAAGTCCTCTATTGTGGCTATAGCATAAGGTTTATTGCTTCGTCTGGAAACACCTCTCTGGACCGAAGAAATAAGCCCGCCTAATCGAGAAACTTTTCGGTTCTCGAGCTCCTTGATTGTTTCACTGTTGTGAACACAATACTGCTCCATTAATTCTTTATAAGGGTCAAGAGGGTGACCACTAACATAAAAGCCTAATAATTCCTTTTCTGATACTAACAGCTCATCTCGATCCCACTCAGAAAGATCAGGAACAACGTCTCGCATTGAATTACTACTTTCTTCAAACGCACCAAATAAAGACGTTTGACCTGACGCACGATCTTTTGCCTGGCTAGATGCTTTCGCTAAAGCTTTATCAATTACCGAAAACTGCCCAGCTCTAGATCCCTCTAATTCATCACAAGCACCACTTTTAATTAACGCTTCCAACACTTTACGGTTCACAGTGCGGGTGTCACATCTATCACACAAATTAAACAGATCCGTGAATGGATCCTCTTTAGATCGTGCGTTAATTATATCCTCTACGGCAACACTCCCAACGCCTTTAATAGCAGCCATTCCAAATCGAATAACTGTGCCATCCCTAGCAGGAGCAAAAAAAACATCACTTTCATTTACATCCGGGGGAAGCACTTCAACTCCAAGAACTTTAGCTTCATCTGTCAAAATACCTAGTTTTGCCGTATCTGCCATGTCGTTAGTCATATTGGCCGCTAAAAATTCTACAGGATAATGCGCTTTAAGATATGCGGTTTGATAAGCCACAACAGCATAAGCTGCTGCGTGAGATTTATTAAAACCGTAACCCGCAAACTTCTCTAACAAATCAAAAATTTCATTAGCCTTTTTTTCTGGTATATCATTAGATTCAGCACAGCCCTTTACAAATAATGAACGTTGCTCTTGCATCACCTCAACCTTCTTCTTACCCATAGCTCGCCGCAGCAAGTCCGCACCACCTAAGGTGTATCCAGCAAGAATTTGGGCGGCTTTCATCACTTGTTCCTGATATATAAGAATCCCATACGTTTCTTTTGCTATCGGTTCAAGCAAAGGATGGGGATATTTAATCTCTATCTCTCCATGTCGGCGACGAATAAAGTCAGGTATCAAGTCCATCGGCCCTGGCCTATATAAAGAAACCAAAGCTGTTATATGCTCAATTGATTTCAACTTGAATTTGCGACACAAATCACGCATTCCAGCAGATTCCAACTGAAACACTCCAACGGTATGTCCGTTGTTTAATAATTCATACGCCTTTTCATCCCCCATAGGCAGTCGGTCAACATCAACATCAACACCATGAGCCTTCTTGATCATCTCGCATGTATTCCGGATTACGGTCAATGTTTTCAAACCAAGGAAATCCATCTTCAACAGACCTAAATCCTCAACAGGACCCATTGGATACTGAGTAGTAATCGTTCCGTCATCATCTCTCTTTAGCGGAAGTATATTAACCAAAGGCTCAGCTCCAATCACAACCCCAGCAGCATGTACAGATGTATTGCGGCTTAAGTCCTCAAGAATAAATGCAGTATCTATCAGCTCCCTTGTCACTTCTTCACTATCGTATGCCTCCTTAAGGTCAGCCGACTTATCTAGAGCTTTCTCAAGTGTGATTTTAAGCTCTGTTGGCACCATCTTCGCCAATCGATCTACTTCGCCAAATGTTAATCCCATCACCCTCCCAACATCACGTATCACAGACTTAGCCCCCATAGTTCCAAAGGTAATAATCTGAGCTACGGAATCATCGCCATATTTTTCCCGAACGTACTCTATCACGTCCTCACGTCTATCGTCCGCAAAATCGATATCAATATCAGGCGGGCTAACACGTTCCGGATTAAGGAATCGCTCGAAAATCAATCCATATTGTAACGGGTCTACATTAGAAATTTCTAATAAATATGCCACCAATGAACCAGCAGCTGAACCACGAGCAACACAGGCTATCCCCTGCTCTCGACCATAACGAACAAAGTCACCAACAATCAAAAAGTAACTGATATAGTCCATCTGACTCATTATCCCCAACTCATACTCCAGTCGATCAATAATCTCCTTAACCGCTTCTACTACTGGCTCATCATTCAAGGACAATTCACAATCGATAACATTACCTTCAGAAAGCTTAATATTGGGTAAAAGTTTAATATCTCTTAAAGATTTAACTTTAAATTCGGCACCTCCTTCTAAATCAGCATTAATGCCATATCGATTCTTCAAACCCCCGACAAGAAACTTCCTAAGATAACCCTCAGCAGTATAACCTGAAGGAGGTGTGAAAACTGGGTAATTCAACTTGCCGAATTCAATCTCTACATTGCATTTCTCGGCTATTGCTAATGAGTTGCTAACTGCTTCTGGCACTTCTGAAAACAGAGCTGCCATTTCTTCAGCAGAACGCAAGTAGAACTGCTCTTGAACGTAACGCATTCGGTTGGTATCACTCAACAGAGCCTGTGTCCCTATACAGATCAATGAATCATGTGCATGCGAATGCCCTTTCTCAACGTAATGAACGTCGTTTGTAGCAACAAGATTCAAACCCATATCCTTTGACCAAGGTATAAGTTGGCGATTAACGCTCATCTGCTCTGAAATCCCGTGATTTTGCAATTCGAGATAATAATTTTCTGGACCAAACACCTGCTTAAACCAGTCAATTTGATCTTTAGCCTTATCAAACTCCTCCGCCATAATTAAACGAGGAATCTCACTCGCTAAGCACCCACTCAAACAAATTAACCCCTCCTTATACGCCTCAAGAATTTCCTTATCGATACGAGGCTTATAATAATAACCCTCCGTCTGAGCCAATGTTACCAATCGCACAAGATTCCTATACCCGGTCTCATTCTTAGCTAGTAAAATAAGATGATAATAAGCATCTTTACCTCTCGCTGATGTTTTGCGTTCAGTGCGATGTCCAGGTGCAACATAAACTTCACAACCTATAATTGGCTTTATGTTTTTAGACTTTGCAGCCCGATAGAAATCAATTGCCCCATACATTACGCCATGATCCGTAATAGCGAGTGATTTAAAATCAAGTTCGCTCGCCTTCTTCATTAGGCGATCAACATGACATGCCCCATCGAGCAAAGAATACTCAGTATGGCAATGCAAATGAACGAACTCAGGTTTCGGCATAGACACAATTTAGCTGCAAGAGAGCACTAACAGCAAGATACACGTCGCCTTTGTGAACAACTTACGATCAAGAAAATCCAAAATAACTTTTACCCAACCCTAAAGATAGTTGTAAAATCGGAATTTCCCCCAGGATTTGCAGATAACTTAAGACAAGGCGCGTAATCAGTTTTCATAAAACAAGGAGAAACAATACAATCCATATTGTCACTTTTTCCGATATCATCCGGATTACAAAGTTCAACAACTGACCAACCCTCCCCTAACTCAACGATCATTACGGTTGAATTTGATTCAACTCGAAAAGACAATTCCCCAATCGGATCAACCTTACAATGGGGAGGGAACTGCCAGCGAACACTAAAGGAGCCCAATTGCCCTAGTTTTTCTTCAAAAGAGTCACGAACCAACCATCCATCTTTACTATCTACAAAAAAAGACTCAATTGTCCTACTAAAAGCACTGCCCCCGATACGAACTTCCGTTTCCAAAATATCACCATTAAATGTCCACAACGGTTGGGGGTGTATATTACACCATAAAAACAATCCTTTACGTTTTGCCAAAGAAACAGATTCAGAGCTTGGTCCATTGTGTGCATTTCGGGAAGACAACCAATTACGGAGAACTGGATTTCCATGATAATCACCAGTCCCAGGATCAATAACCATTGCAACTCCATTCAACCAAAGTGAAAAATGCTGTGCATCAAGATGACCATGAGCGGCCATTGATCCTGAACCTAACGACGAAACGTCCACCCTAGCCTTCCATCCATTGCTCTCTTTCACTAAAAAGCCTGTATCAGAAAAAACTTTCCAACCACTTTGCACAGGTGCGGGGTGAGGCAATCCAATACACTCAGTAAAATCACCTCGAATAAAGTGATAGAAGATCGATTCTTCTGATTGCCCTACCAGCCATTGATACCACTCGATAGCGGCAGATTCTTCTTTCAAAAACCAAGGCAATACATATGCGCTATCCGAGTCACCATAATCCCATGGATCTGAGCTAACTTGAACATTTTTAAAATAACTAGCCGCTTGAAGAAGGCGATTATCAATACGATCTCGTTGATCCTCGCGCAAAGCACCAGATACATCAAGTGCCTGCCGAGCCTCCCAGCAAAATTCCCATGAATAAAAATGATAATTTAAACCTTGTTCAAAGTTACCGCCATCAGGATTAAACTGAATTAACGTTTCACGCTCAATCATTTTACTTAACCTTTCAAGCGACGGTCCAAATTCAGATAGATTAGACCAACGAGAAATAGCGATGGCTAAGCCGCTTAATTCGCCTAACAAATGATTGTTTGCAGAAGACCCGAATGATCGATGCCTCCATGTAAACCAAACATGGGGCACTAGTATTTTTTGGCGAATCTTAGTCAACCTATCACCCAAAATGCCAACAGCCCCGCTCTCAAAAGCTGTTATAAAGGCATCAATCCAAGTAAATGCGATGAGTCGCATTCCTGATTCAAGCGCACTCGTCCAATGCCAGCCAAAATACGGAGGGTTTTTTTCCACCCAATCCTCGAGCCACTCTATGGCCAATTCGCCATATTTTTTATTAGAATCCAACCAACATGCTTGAGCTAACCGTACAGGCCCATACCAGCGACTAGGTTCCCACAATGGTTTAATTGCAGCACCAAAGGGAAGCTCTCTGTGATCAAGCTTGAAGGAAACTCTATCCGCCGGAACATCAATTCCTACCTGATAATCGCGATTCCACAACGGTGGCGAATCAACCTTTATATCTAAATGACCGAAATAACGAATTTTACCTGAAGAAATTCGATCAGCATCATTCTTAACAGCTTCAAGCAAAGAGTCTGGCGCTTTAAAAACACTTGGAAGTTCAGGATAGACTGAGTGTTCTAAATCCAGCTCAGGCCATTGGGGCGGTTTGGCATCTGAAAACTCAAAAAGCTTTTTACGGAGCCTTAATGCTAACTCACTTGGACCCATCGCACGAAGGCGATGCCAATACCACTTTAGGTTTGGCATTTATATCTACTTATCAACGCTTAGGATTAGTTGTGCGTTCCTGCAACCATATAACATCTTTGTTATTAGGCTGAGGTTGATTGAGTGCTAGACCTCCTTTTGGCTTTAAGGCTGGAAACGTCCTCGCATCTTGCCACTTTTTAATTTCTGCGTGCCCATCGGCAAAAGACAACCCAGCAGCGTTATTGTGATAACTAGCAGGAAAATCTACCATAATTGTTCTCTTTGGATCAGGGTAACCAGGCATCCAAACAACAAAAAAACCATCATTAATACTATCCATTCGTTCATCAATCATTACCCAAACCTGCGATGCTCCCTGCACAGTCATATCACTACGCTTTAAGAACATTGTTCCATCCCTTGGACCACCAAACCATGTATGATGACCATTACTCCTGCCATTCTGGCCATCACCTCCAACCCAAGCATTCATAGACATACTTCGAACTCGAGGCTTCATTCCATTTTGTTTACCTGCATTAACCGTGCTGGTGTCAGCTGGACACTTAAAAACAGCAGAACTTTGACCGACATGCTTCCAAAGTGGGCTTCTTCGTAATGCTGAAGCGTGCGAAGGATCCCAATTTTTAGGATGAGAAGAAAAATCAAGAGAAGTATTTCCCATCCATCCGTATTCATAAGTCGGACGATTACCTCCGCCAAGATCTCCGTATGCCCAAGTAACTCGATCGTCAGCATCATCAGCATAAAAAGACCAAGCCATCATCAATTGTTTATTGTTATTAACACAGGAAATACCATGTGCCTTAGACTTAGCCTTAGCCAATGCTGGCAAAAGCATACCTGCAAGAATGGCAATTATAGCTATAACAACCAGCAACTCAATTAAGGTAAATGCTGTGTTGTTCTTTTTAATACGTTTTACTTTCATTTTAAATCTATTAAATCAAGTACCGAGTTTGGAATTTGGCACACACCAGAGCCTACCAGGCTTACGCTTCAACTCCTCTTTGTACCATTCAAATTTCATAAATTCTACACTCCCCCCAAACAATCCTGTAACAGCCCCTTCGCTGTGCCTCTTACTAATGCCCTCTGAAAATATTTCCTGCCCCCCCTCAATATAAATCTGACCGGGAGTGCTTGAAGCATCATTAAAATTAAAAATACGACGTTCATCTGGCGCCCAAAACAACACATCTTCAGATTCAAATTGATGCCGCTTATGAGTCTTGTCATTAAACCAACCATTGGAGAATTTACCTACAACTCCGTTCATCACATAACTGGTTGTATCCTGTAAACCTTGACTCCTTCTCGATTTTAAATCCTTTGCCTTTTCAGCCAAACAATAAAAAGAATCTTTATTACTTACATAAGGCCACAACTGACCCAGCTCAGGACGAAAACGAGATTCCCCTTTAGGTACATTTCGAGTGCTGTACTTATAAGCCCAACCCTCAGTCTGAACACCCCAATTAGGAAACGGAAGATAATCACTATTATCGTCAGTATACATATGAACCGCCAGAACAAGCTGCTTTTGATTATTAATACAGTTAGTTTTCTGGGCCTGGCTTTTTGCTTTGCCCAATGCAGGCAGGAGCATCCCAGCTAGTATTGCAATAATAGCTATCACTACCAGTAACTCAATAAGCGTAAAACCAGTAACTAATCCGAACCGATTTCGATTCTTTTTCATAACTCTTTAGACTTAGGTTTCATTGCAAAAAGGTAAGAGCAATACTAATCATATCATTTTAGGCATGCAACATCCTCTTATTATTTAATTAAGCCAGACGTTTCAGCCAAGATCTAAGCTGCTTCTTCACTTCTTTTGAACCAGGCGAACCAGTGATATTTCGCTTATCCAAGGCCTTTTTAAGATCAAAAACATCCAAAGCATCCGCTTTGAACTTTTTACTAACACCTTGCATCTCCTTTAGACTCAAAAAATTCAATGGCTTATGGGTTTTTTCTGCTAATGCCACTAAAGCTCCAACAATATGATGAGCTTCACGAAATGGAACTTTCCTCTCAACAAGATAATCAGTCAGGTCGGTGGCTAACAAACTCGGATCGCTTGCAGCATTTGTGCAGTTCTCAACTTTAACACCTATATTTGACAGCATTGCCGTCATTAACCTTATGGTAGAACGAATAGTATCCACGCTATCAAACAATCGCTCCTTATCCTCTTGTAAATCACGGTTGTATGTCATAGGCAACCCCTTTAACAATGTTAACAAAGACACTAGATTACCAACAAGCCTACCACTCTTTCCTCTAGCAATTTCAGCAATATCTGGATTTTTCTTTTGGGGCATTAACGATGAGCCCGTGGTATATTCATCTGAAATCTGAATAAAATCAAACTCACTAGATGACCAAAGAATAAGATCCTCAGCTAAACGTGACAAATGCACTCCTGCCATCGAAGCTATAAAACAAAACTCAACAGCAAAATCTCGGTCGCTAACCGCATCCATTGAGTTTTGCGAGATTACAGGGCGCCCCTTAGCGTCTTCAAATCCCAAGAATGCAGCAACTTGTTTACGATCCAATGCCAATGTAGAACCAGCCAATGCGCCACTACCAAGCGGGCAAACATTTACACGCGAAAATGCATCAAGAAGCCTTTCATGATCACGAGCAAACATCTCTACATAAGCTAAAAGGTGATGTGAAAAATAAACTGGCTGAGCACGTTGTAGATGTGTGTATCCTGGAATAACTACTTGATCATTTTCTACAGCTAAATCAACTAGCGCTTTCTGAAGCTGACTAATTTCTACTTCCAATTCAACAATTTCATCTCTAAGCCACATTCTCATATCAAGAGCTACTTGATCATTTCTTGATCTTCCTGCATGTAGCTTTGCTCCTACTGGCTCGCGACTGGTTAATTCAGCCTCTATGTTCATATGAACATCTTCAAGCGATTGATCCCACTCAAACCTTCCTTTTTCAATATCAGCACCAATTGATTCAAGGGCCTTAACAATACGCTTGGCCTCGGTTTTAGATAAAACCCCTATACTTCCCAGCATAGTAGCATGAGCAATAGAACCCAAAATGTCGTGCCGCCACAGGCGCCGATCAAAGGAGATAGATTCGGTAAAACGTGACACATCATCCCCTACCCCGCCTTCAAAGCGCCCACTCCTTGATAATGGAGATTTCTTATTCATCCGGAAGAAGGTTTTACGGCAGGCAGTGAATGTTTTAAACCAAAAACCCACGATCATAAGAGATAGATAATTTGCTAAAACTTTGACGTGCAAGCAGCCATAACGTAGCTTCCTCACCCGTTTATTGGACCTAATATGGGCTTACTTAAAACATTATTTCCTAGCAAGAATCAAAGGGTTGTTAATAAATATAAATCCCGAATTAATTCGATTAACCAGTTAGAGGAGGAACTTCAATCATCTTCAGAAGACATCCTCCGCAAGAAAACTACTGATTGGAAAGCTCAACTCAGCAATATCACCGACAACGACCAACTTGCTAGTGAACTTGAAAAAATCCTACCTGAAGCATTCGCTGTAGTTAAAAACGCTTGCAGACGTCTTTGTGGCACCGAGGTCAATGTTCGAGGAAACAACATCGGATGGGAGATGATCCCATACGACGTTCAACTTATAGGAGGCATGGCTCTTCATAATAACAGCATAGCAGAAATGGCTACAGGGGAAGGTAAAACACTTGTCGCGACACTGCCTGTATACCTTAACGCATTATCAGGGCGAGGAGTTCACGTTGTCACTGTTAATGACTATCTTGCCCAACGTGATAGTGAGTGGATGGGGGCCATTTATAAATTTCTCGGTTTAAGCGTAGGATGCATAGTTCACGATATGAATCCAACACAACGAAGAGAGCAATACAACTGTGATATAACCTACGGAACTAACTCCGAGTTTGGATTTGACTACCTTCGAGACAATGGGATGGCTGGCCGATCAGAAGACCAAGTACAACGAGATCACTATTTCTCTATAGTTGACGAAGTTGACTCTATTCTAATCGATGAGGCTCGCACCCCTCTTATCATTAGCGGGCCAGCTGCAGCCAGTCTCGACAAAGAATACCGTCAAGCGAATCCAAGAATTAAAAGCATTGTACAAGCTCAGCACAAACTAATTAACAGTTACCTCTCTGAGTCGGAAAAAATAAGTAAAGTCCTCCTGGATGACTCCAATCCGGAGAAGCCTACCGAACTTGAAGAGAAACTAGGTTTATTACTATATAAATCTCGACTAGGCGAACCCAAGAGCGGACGCCTCATGAAACTTTTAGAAGAACCTCAAAATCAAAAATTATTAGACAAGGCGGAACTCTCCCTTCACGCCGATCAGTCTAAAAAAGAACTTTATGACCAAAAAGAGGAACTCTTTTTCGGCATAGAAGAAAAAAACCATGATGCTGACCTTACTGAAAAGGGGCGCAATTTCTTAAATCCAAATGATACAGAAGCATTTATGCTTCCTGACCTGGCTGAATCCCAACACCAAATAGACACCGATGAATCATTGGACGCCCAGTCACGAATGGCAGCCAAAACTAAACTGCAAGACGAGTTCAAGCTAAAGGCTGAAAATATCCACATAACAGGGCAACTACTCAAGGCATACAGCTTGTATGTTCGAGATGTAGCATATGTTGTACAGGAAAACAAAGTTATCATTGTTGACGAACACACGGGACGAGCAATGCCAGGTCGCAGATGGAGCGACGGCCTGCATCAAGCCGTAGAAGCTAAGGAAGGGGTAACAATTGAACAAGAAACGCAAACACTTGCCACCATTACTATCCAAAACTACTTCAGGCTTTATACAAAATTGGCTGGAATGACCGGCACAGCCGCAACCGAAGCTCATGAGTTTTTCGATATATATAAACTAGATGTCCGAACAATTCCCACGCACCGAGAATGTATTAGAGATGATTTCAATGATTCGATTTTTAAGACAAAACGTGAAAAATATAATTCAGTACTTGATGAGATTAAAAAAATAAACCAACAAGGACGACCTATCCTTGTAGGGACTGTTTCAGTTGAAGTCAGCGAACACATCTCAAGAATGCTAAAGAAGAATGGTATAATTCACAGCGTTCTCAACGCAAAATACCACGAACAAGAAGCTGAAATTGTAGCACGAGCAGGCCTTAAAGGCGCCGTAACCATTGCCACAAACATGGCAGGACGAGGAACCGACATTAAACTCGGGGATGAAATAGGGTCTCTTGGAGGCCTCCATGTAATAGGTACTGAACGACATGAATCACGGCGAATCGACCGACAATTGCGTGGTCGTTGTGCTCGGCAAGGTGATGCTGGGTCGACTCACTTCTTTTTATCCCTCGAAGATGATTTACTTCGCCTATTCGCAAGCGGAAACAAAATGTTTTCCTATGTTGAAAAAGGCATGGAAGAAGGCCAACCACTTGAGAGCAGAATGTTAAACCCTGCAATTCAAAAGGCTCAACAAAATGTCGAAAAGCACCACTTTCAAATCCGAAAACGAACGCTTGAGTACGATGATGTTATGAACAAGCAGCGTGCAGAAATATATGGATTTAGAAATGAAATAATGCACGCCGAACAAGTTCAGGACGAGTTGTTAAATATAATGGATCGCGTTATTGCAGACAAGGTACAACAATGCTGCAATAGAGATCTAGATCCAACTAACTGGGAAATACGCCAGCTCACCGACTGGGCCACATTAACCTTCCCTATAGCCGTTACAATAGAAGGACTAACACAGTTGGCGGAAGGAAAAAATCGCGGAGGAACTAAATCTACTGACGATTCTGAGATGGATCCCAATCAGACCGTAGTATTTGAAGATATATCCACCAAAGCCAAGGAAGCATACAAACTTAAAATCAGCTTTGAAGAACACGAGGCGCTTACAACAGTCGAGAGGCATACAATTCTCAACTCTATTGACAGACTTTGGCAAGAGCATCTATATGAGATGGACAGCTTGAGATATAGTATTAGTTTGCGCGCTTATGGACAACGGGACCCAATCCTTGAATACAAGGCTGAGGGCTATCGAATGTTTGAAGAGCTGCAAGTCAATATTTGGACAGATATATGCCAAAACATTTTCCGTAGTGCTTCTAGTGTTGAAGCGTTTCATAGTTTCCTAAGAAATCTACCTTCCAAAGAGATCCACCAAAATACAAGCGCATTTGGATCCGAAGAAAGACGTGCTGCAAATGAAGCTAGCGATATGGTAAACGAAGCAAATGATACAGTGAGTAAAGCTGAACCTGTGCGAGCTTCTGTCAAGGTTGGCCGTAACGATCCTTGCCCATGTGGAAGTGGGAAAAAATACAAAAAGTGTTGTGGCTAAAACCACCTGAAATCGACAAAAAAAATCCGAGTCATTAAATGACTCGGATTAGCAATTTTTTTTGAATCTAGCTTAAGCCTTTTCAACTCCAAAACGAGTTTTCCCAGGAATCGCAATTGAGTATCTACCGTTTTCATCAGGAAGAGTAGGCGGAGCAGCTTCCCATCCGAGAATTTCTGGCATTGTATTTTCGTCTGAATTCAAAGCCTCATCTGCAGTAACCATGCGCCCTGAATATGTAGCCATACGCCCCATCACAGAAGTGAGTGAACTATGAGCACCATATTCAGCTTCATTAAATGGCTTGTTATTACGAATTGCATCAAACAGATCATCGTGTTCCTGCTGATATGGATTTTTACCCCCACCACCAAAGCGCCAAATTTTTTTGCCATCATTATCAGTCAGCATGTGTGGCCCGCTAACCGTGCCACGACCCTTGGTACCCTGAACGTGCTCAGAAACGCTATTCCAACAACCCCGAATATGGCGACATTGGCTAAACATATAACTCCCATCATCATACTTGTACTCAACAGCATGGTGGTCGTAAATTTCACCGTGATCAATGCCTCTGCGAACCTCTCTTCCACCTAATCCCTGACAGCTAGTTGGAGCCCCTCCCTTAATCCAATTTATCACATCTAGGTTGTGAATATGCTGCTCAGTTATATGATCCCCACATAACCATACAAAATAATACCAATTCCTCATCTGATATTCCATTTCAGTTAGTTTACGACCCGCTGCCTTTTCAAATTTTTCACGCTCTCTCACCCATACTCCTCCGCCATTCCAATAAGCACGAGCAGAGACGATATCACCAATAGCTCCATCCTGTATTCTTTTAACCACCTCTTGATAACCAAGCTGATGATGTCGCTGAAGACCAACTCCAACTTTCAAGTTTTTCTTTTTGGCTTCCTTTGCTGCAGCAAGAACCTGACGAACTCCTTTACCATCTACAGCCACTGGTTTTTCCATGAAAACATGCTTCCCTTGCTTAATAGCCTCAGCAAAATGTACCGGACGAAAACCAGGAGGGGTTGCCAAAATAACCATATCAGCAAGCTCAATTGCTTTTTTATATGCATCAAATCCAATGAACTTGTTTTCATCTTTGACATCAACCTTCAACCCATGAGCTCTCTGCAAGCCTTTTTGACTACTATCCATGCGATCCTTAAAGGCATCAGCCATAGCAACAAGCTTAACATCTCCATTGGTACTAAGAGCTTGGTTAGCGGCACCAGAACCCCGGCCACCGCAACCTATCAAAGCGACCTTAACTGTTTCACTGGATTGAGCAAAAGCACCACGATCAATAGCCAGACTGCCTACGGCAGCGGCAGCGGCCCCGGTTTTAATAAAATCGCGCCGATCTAGCGGAGAATTATCACGGGTAGCATTTTTAGTTTTTTTCATAATTTAAAATTCAAATAATAGTCAAAGGAACTGGCAAGAAACTTAATCTGGTTCACCCTCTGTTGTCCAATACTTATGCATTTCCTCTGAAGATGGAATAATTAGAGGGCGCAATACACGAAAGCCAAGAAATTGAGCGTCTGTGTGATACCAGATACTTTTGGGTAATTGAGGATCCTGAAATTTCCAGTCGGAAGATGACGCTATACGATGAGCACTTCTAAGTATTTCAGGTTTATCCATCCAAGATCCACCCCTAGCCACCCTGGGATAAAGTTCCTTACCGTATTGGAAAGGATTAGAAACAACTCCCTTAAATTCACCATAAATATCAGCTAAATACTGATCGGCGGTCCACTCGCTTACATTTCCGTGCATATCATGCAACCCCCAAGCATTAGGCTTCTTGGTTCCTACTTTCTGATATTTAAAATTACTGTTCCCATCATGCCACGCATATTCATCAATTAGAGAAATATCATCTCCAAAACTATAAGCAGTAGTGCTTCCAGCACGACAAGCATATTCCCACTCCGCCTCGGTCGGCAATCGATAATAATGACCTGTTTTAGCAGTAAGCCACTTACAGTAAGTATTTGCTGCATGTTGCGTCATGCTGATAGCTGGAAATCCATCTGTCCCCATGCCAAAACTCATCTCCACATACGGCGTAGTAGGACGAGCGACAGCATCTGAAACTGCGTTAAGTTCAGGTTTGTAACCTCGAAGCTTCATAACCATTTTCTCCTCTTCTTGATACATGAACAGAGTGTAGCAATTCCATGTTGTTTCAGTCTTAGCCATCCAAAACGGATTGATCTTAACTTTATTCTGAGGGCCCTCATTAGCGCTATGACCTTTTTCAGTTTTCGGGCTTCCCATAACAAATTCTCCACCAGGAATTGGAATCATTTCGAACTTAACAGCAGTTCCGGGGATTTCATCCTCATATGGCTTCATCATTGGCTCGAATTGCTTCATTAACTGATCGACTGCCTTAACTCTAATATCCACCACTTCCTTAGGCGCTGCCTGCAAGGCTCCATCAACAACAGGAGCTGGCATTTCTTTAACTTCTAACTCAATACCATCAGGCCAAACGGCTCCTTGAATAATCCACTCTTTTAATAAATTGAGTTCTTTCTCTTCAAGTTTCCCACCTTTCTCAGGTCGAGGCAGTGCATCAGGGCTATCAGACGGCAAAGATGCAAACTGATAAAGTTTACTCTTTCCTAAATCAAAAGGAACAACAGAACCCTTAAAATCGAAATCTTTCTCATAAAAACCTTCAAGAAGAGGTTTAATATCTTTAACAAATTCAACTCGGCGAACCTGTTTTAAAACCAATCCTTTCGGCCACTTTGCACCAGCAGCAATCCACTCTTTTAATACGTTAGCTTGTGCCTTAGACAAAAAAGGAGCCTTAGGCGGCATAACTTCATCAGCATCAGGAGGTAATATGGTAGTTGTATAAAGTGTGCTATCCTCAGGTTTACCTGGAACAACAACTTCGCCGTATTCGCTCCCTTCAAGAAGAGCTTCATAGGTATGAATCGCAAGTTCCCCTTTTGGTTTTTTTTCACCATGACAACTAAGACATGCTGACTCGAGCACTGGCTTAACTTGCTTCTCAAAAGACACCTCAGCACTTGCTGAGCTCCTCAACAATGCTCCAATGGAACCAACTAATAATAATAAACTTAATTTCACTCGCATCACAAAAACGGTTTAATCTCCTTTGAGAAAGACTGAATGTCAATCGACTGTTTATCTAAACAAACATTAATTACTGGAAACATAGAATTTTAAAGCAACCTCAATCTTATTGTTAAACTAGTTCGCTAATCGGCTTGTGGCCATCAGTTATGTATTGAGGTCGGCCAGATAAGTCAGGAAGAACTGCAGTCGAAACATCAATTCCAACATGATTATATAAAGTAGCCAGAATTTCCATGAAATGCACTGGTCTCTCTGTTGCTTCCCCTCCCAATCGGTCTGTTGCCCCAATAACCTGCCCATGTTTCATCCCTCCCCCAGAAAGCAAAGCACAAGAAACACGAGGCCAATGATCCCGACCCCCTTTATTATTAATCTTTGGTGTTCGCCCAAACTCTCCCCATACACATACAGCAACATCCTTATCCAAACCACGATCATACAAATCCTGAATAAGCGCTGAAACACCCTGATCAAACATCGGCATGTCTTTTCGTGCGTTACCATAATTGTCCCCATGCCAATCCCAAAAACTAAAAGCCACTGTAACAACACGAACCCCTGCCTCTACTAAACGACGCGCTACTAAAAACTGCTCCAGAATTCTTGGCGCGGCATCACCACGGATAGCAGTATCCCCTTTTCCGTACATCTCAATGGTCCGTTTAGGCTCCTTAGTGTAATCCAAAGCCTCAGCCAACCTACTAGATGTGAGTATCCCGTATGCCTGCTGATTAAATGCGTCCATGCCTTCCATCAACCCATTCGCGTCAACATCGCGCCTGAACTGATCAAAACTATCCAACAACCCCATGCGATCTCTTAACCGCTCTAAACTGACACCTTTTAATGCCATATCAGCCTTCCCCTCACCTTCTGGCCGAAAGGATTTATGGGATACTCCACAAAACCCAGGTGTAGCTGCATTATAAGGTCGGTGCTTCATTTTGTTTTCTAAACCAACAAAAGGCGGCATAGACCGATTCTTCGCACCTTGCATTTTAGAGATGACTGCACCAAATGTTGGCCAGCCTCCTGCTGGCTTTGGTGCTCCTAGTGGATATCCTGTAAAACAAATGTGATTAGAATGCTCATCACGTGCACCAACCACTGATCTAATTGGCGTAGCACGGTGCATTTGTTTAGCAATCTTTGGAAGCATCTCGGAAATATGAACACCTGGAACTTTAGTTCTTATTGGTTGAAACTCTCCGCGAATTTCTCTAGGTGCATCCATCTTTAAATCATACATATCCTGATGAGGCGGCCCACCTGGTAAATATATCATTATAATTGACTTTTCCCGCTTCGATCCGACAGATGCAGAAGAGGCACGCAACAAATCAGGCAGGGCGAGGCCTCCCATCCCCAATCCACCAATCTTAAGAAAGTTACGACGATTCGTCCCATCACAAAACTGGCCGGACGAATTACCAAATAAACTCAGCATGACTCCTATTAATCCGACATAAAATACGAGCCGGACGTACAAATACTGAGCGTTTCAAAGAGGTTTGCAACATTGTTTTTCAGGCGTTTCGACGTGCAACATTCATTTAAGTAACATACTTTCCACTTCCCATTTTAATGGCAATTTACCTAATGAGACAATTTAGATTAAGCATCCAAACAGTAGTCACGTTATCAACCATATTAATTCTTCCACATTTATGCCAAGCTCACAACGGACCTCACCCGTCCGTACACGATACTGTTGCTGGCATACTAAACCGCTTTAAGTCCACATTATCAACCGATGAGATTGTAACAATCGACTTAGCGAAAGCTCGGGCACTACTTACCGAAAAGGAAAAGCACGTGTTATCTCATGAACACATCTCGTTTCATGTAAATATTCCTGTGAAAGTTTTTATTATCAGGGACGCGTCAATGGGCGACAAACCATTCTGGTTAAAAGAACGCGAATTCAAACCTCTAGGGCTTAAATTTAAAATCCAAAACAGAGATGTTGATTTTTGGGTGAAAGATTTCAATGCAGGCCGAGTCAGCCTTGGCATCAATTCTCTTTCAGGTAACGATCATCACTATGGAGTGGCCCTT
>NYWG01000258.1 GCA_002684915.1 Verrucomicrobiales bacterium | reverse complement strand
TGCTTATATGCCAGAATCATGGAATGTAAATGTACCTGTTACTTCATTTGATGAAGTTTATAATGAAGTTAATAGTATGTTATCGTCTTATGGTGATAGAATAGAATTGATTCGTAAGAAGTCTACTGAGGCTGCTCAAGATTTTGAAGATGGTACATTAGATTTTGTTTTTATTGATGCTGGTCATGATTATGAAAATTGTTATAATGATATTAATTATTGGCATAATAGGGTTCGTAAAGGTGGATATGTGATGGGGCATGATTGGGAACATGTTAATTTTCCTGGTGTTACACAAGCAGTTACCGATCATTATGGTGATGATGTTGATGGAGTTCCAGAACCAACTCATGTATGGTATCATAAAGTAAAATGAAAATTTGTATATTGACAATCGCTACCAACAAATATATTCAATTTGTTGAGAAACTTTATAATAATATCGCAGAGAATTTTTTAAATGATCATGATATTGAATGTTTATTATTTACTGAGCATGATGTAGAAACATCTGATAATGTAAGAGTTTCTAAGATAGAACATGAACCTTGGCCAGTTCCTACATTAATGAGGTACAATTACTTCATGCAGGAAAAGGATTTTATATCTAAGTTTGATTATTGTTATTATCTTGATGTAGATATGGCAATAGTAGATAAGGTAGGTGATGAAATCCTAAGTGACCTAGTTGGAACTCAACATCCTTATCAAACATTTCAACCAAAAGAGGATAGGACATATGATAGGAATCCAAAGTGTATGGCATATATTGAACCAGGTACTGAGGGTGATAACTATTATGCTGGAGGATTTAATGGTGGTAAGACAGAACATTTTCTTAAGATGGCTGAGGTCTTATCAACTAGAGTAAATCATGATAAGGATAATGATGTTACTGCTCTATGGTTTGATGAATCTCATTTAAATAGATACTTGAGAGATAATCCACCAACATTAACATTAACACCATCATATTGTTATGCTGAAGAATTTAAGGGAACTAACTATCCCTATGAACCAAAAATAGTTGCTTTAAAGAAAAACCATAGTGAGTTGAGGACTTAACATGAAAATTGATCTTAGAAAGATTCCTGCTGTTTATATGAACTTAGAACAGCATACTGAGAAGAATGATAATATGCAGCAGATGCTAAAGGATTGTGGATTTGAAAATATCATTCGTATGGAAGGTGTTCCTCGTCCCGATAAACCAGTTGCTGGATGTTCTGCTGCTCACTTCAAAGGTTTACAGGAAGTTGATCCACCATTTATTTTATTTGAAGATGATTGTGTAGTAAAAAACTTCATACCTGAAATTGAAGTACCAGATGATGCAGATGCCATTTATCTTGGAATTTCATCTTGGGGTAGAATGAATGGTCATTCTGGTCCTTATGTTCAATATGATAAGGTTGAAGGAGATCTTTATAGGATCTATAATATGTTGAGTGGACATGCTGTGTTGTATCTTACAGAAGACTATGTTAAAATGTGTCAGAGGGTGACACATCATGCTGGATATGTTATTGAAGATTATCAAGATGCTGGTTTCGCAGAGATACAACGTTGGTTTAATGTTTATGCTTTTGATGATCCTTTCTTTTATCAAACAAGTGGATATCATGGAACTGTAAATCCATTAACAAGTTATCCTACGCAAGAATGCTTTGCATTTAATAAAAATTACTTTCTCCCTGCTGGAATATCATGAGATCTTTAGTTACTGGTGGTGCTGGATTCATTGGATCTAACCTCGTTGATCAATTATTAAAAATAGGTCATGAGGTTACTGTAGTTGATAATGAGTTTTCTGATGCTCATGATCAATTTTATTGGAATCCAAAGGCATATAATGTTAACTGTGATATTAGAGATTATAGGGCATTGACTAATGCTTTTGGTAGTGGTATTGATTATGTTTTTCATTTAGCAGCAGAAGCAAGAATACAACCTGCTATAAAGAATCCTATAGAAGCAGTTAGTATTAACTCTGTAGGAACCTGTACAGTGCTTCAGTGTGCTAGGGAGGCTGGTGTAAAACGCTTAATATATTCATCTACTTCATCATCATATGGTATGAATCCATATCCAAATGTAGAGACACAACCAGATGATTGTCTGAATCCATATTCAGTATCTAAGGTAAATGGTGAAAAACTATCTACCATGTATACAGATCTATTTGATCTACCTACAGTTATTCTTAGATACTTTAATGTATATGGAGAGAGGCAACCTCTAAGAGGACAGTATGCTCCTGTGATAGGTATCTTCTTAAGACAACTCGCTGCTGGTGAACCATTAACTATTGTAGGTGATGGAGATCAACGTAGAGACTTTACTCATGTTAGTGATGTTGTAAATGCTAATATTATGGCAGCAATATCAAATCCAGATCCACAAGCATGTGGTCAAGTATATAATGTTGGAACAGGAACAAACTACTCTGTTAATGAAATTGCTGCTATGATATCTGATAATACAATTAATATTCCACCTCGTATTGGTGAATCTAGAATCACACAAGCTAATGTTGATAAGATCTGGAAGACCTTTGGGTGGAAGTCAAAAGTAAAACTAGAGGATTGGATCAAAGGAGCATTATCATGAGATACTGTATTGATATTGATGGTACTATATGTACTCCAACTGTTGGTAGAGATTACCATAAAGCAGAACCTTGGATGGATAGAATAGAATATATTAATAAACTCTATTATGAACATCATCATATAACTTACTTCACTGCTAGAGCAATGGGTAGGTTTTCGGAGGAGGAACATCAAATTGCACAGGCAAAGGCTTCAGCAGTTCTATTTGAATTGACTCAGAAGCAATTGGATGATTGGGGTGCTAAGTATCATGAGTTAATCATGGGTAAACCACATGCTGATCTATTCATAGATGATAAGGGTATGAATTGTAATGATTTCTTTGATGGGGTATTATGAAGAAAGTTTTAGTTACAGGAGGTTCAGGAACCGTAGGTAAGGCATTTATTGAAGAGTATTATGGACAGTATGAGTTCTATAGTATTAGTAGAAATGAATCATACATCTCAGAATTGAAGCAACAGTTCCCAGATGTAAATGTTTTCATTGGAGATATATGCGACTTTGATCATCTGGTTAATATCTATAGTAAGGTTAGACCAGATATTGTAGTTCATGCTGCTGCTATAAAGCATATTAATTTAGCAGAAGAGAATCCTTCTAGAGCTGTTGAGGTTAATCTAGTTGGATCTTTGAATGTTATAAAGGCAAGTGTTAGGTTAGAGGTTCCATTAACAATAGGTGTTAGCACTGATAAGGCATGTGATCCTGATTCTGTTTATGGATATAGTAAAAAGATTATGGAGAGAATGTTCTCCCAATATCATAATCATTGTACTAAGTTTGTATGTACTAGGTTTGCTAATGTTGCAAAGAGTAATGGGTCTGTTATTCCTTATTGGGTATCAGAAGCAGAGAAAGGTAATAAATTAAAACTAACTGATATGGAAATGAATCGATTGATGTTCTCTAGTCAAGAAGCAGCACAGTTGATACATAAGGCAATTGATTATAGTACTATGAATGATTTCTTTGTTCTTTGTCGTATTATGAAAAATGTAAACCTTTTTAACTTAGCAAAGTTTATTGGGAATGATGTTGATATAATAGGTAAAAGACCAGGTGAAAAGTTAAACGAAGTTTTAGTTACTGAAAAGGAATTGCCAAATACTTTAGTTGATGGTGATTATGTTTTGGTATATGATCATCAGATTATTGATGGAAATCTTTTAGAAGAGCATTCATCACTAACCGCTAAGACAATGGATGATTCTGAAATGAATGTGTTGGTATATGGATGATGAATAGATCTATTAAAAATGTTATTATAGTTGGTGGTGGTACTTCTGGATGGCTTACTGCTTGTTCTTTGTATAGATCTATTCCTTTTGCAAAAATTACATTAATAGATAAAGAAATTGCGGATTCTGTTGGTGTTGGTGAGGCAACACTTTTAACATTTAAAATATTTTTAGAAAGATATTGTGGATTTTCTCAACAGAAGATTGTTAAATGTTTTGAGTACTGTGAAGCTATAAGAAAGATTGGAATTCTATTTCCTGATTGGGGTTATGATGGAAATAGAATATGGCATCCCTTTCATTTTGTGAATATATTAACAGAGAATAATCACAATCCTTCTTTACTTGATGCTTGGTCTCATTTTCAAGATTATGATATTAAACGTATATTACCTCCTTATAAAAATTTCAATAAGATTGATTGGAAAAATGGTCGATTTGCAGAACATATCAATGCTTCAAAACTTGTTGAATATTTAAAAGGGGATCTTGCTGATAAAGTTAATTATGTTCAATCAGGTGTTAAGAATATTGAACGAGATGATAATGGAATAAAATCATTGATATTAGAAGATGGTAGTATTATTACTGGAGATCTGTTTGTAGATTGTACTGGATTCAAGAGTATCCTTAAGGATACTAGGGATAAGGTTGATTTATCAGATCGTTTATATGTTAATACGGCTCTTGCTGGACATATTCCATATACTAATAGAAAAGAACAATTCAAACCTTATGTTAGTTGTCCAGTAGTAGATAGTGGTTGGATATGGGAAATACCATTACAATCTAGAATTGGATCGGGAATAGTTTTTAATAGGGATATAACATCTCCAGAAGAAGCTAAACAAGAATTTTATGATCATTGGAATCAAGAAGTAGATTTAAAATTAATAGATTGGACTCCATACTATGATAATAATATGTGGGATAAAAATGTATTATCTATTGGATTATCTGCTGGATTTATAGAACCACTTGAAAGTACTGGGATTGAATTAATAATTCAAGGAGCAATGAAATTGTGTTCGACTATTCAAGGGGGATATTATAATAAACAATTATCCGATCATTATAATAGTCTTATGAAACTTCAATTTGAACAATGTATTGATTTTGTAAATATGCATTATTCCAAATCAACAAAAGATACTCCATTTTGGAATTATGTTAGATCTAATTATAAAGAATCTGATACTTTAAGATTTTATAAAGATAATATGCTAGATTCTAATGAACCAACAATGATGTCTGCTTCTGATGATTATGTTTTTGGTGGTAATAATTGGACACATTGGATTGTTCAATTAGGATATTTTCTAGTACAGAAGGATTATATTATAGGAAATTATAAACATCGTCGTAAGATAGTTACAAAAGATAATTTACGTGATATAATGATTCATGAATCTAATTGGATTCAAAGAAAACAATATTGTAATTGTAGTGTTTGTGATGGAGCTAGACTAAATGGATAAGAATAAATCAGCATTTAAACTAAATGGATTACCTCCTGTTTATGTTATTAATTTAGATGAGCAACCTGAAAGATGGGATGTAATGGAGGAATCTCTTAAGTATTGGGAGGTAGAGAATTATACTCGTATCTCTGCTTATGATGGTAGAGAGGATGATCTAGGTGATATTATTAAAGGTAGGTATCCCGATCAAATGTCTTCAGGTGAAGTTGGGTGTACAACATCACATTTAAAAGCATTGAAAGAGTTCTTAAAGACTGATGCTCCCTGTGCTTTAATAATAGAAGATGACTGTGATATATCTACAGTTACTCATTGGAACTTTAAATGGAGACAATTTCAATCAAAACTACCTTATGATTATGATGTAATACAGTTAGCAGTTATTAATCCTATGAGTGTATATTTACAATTACATCGTAGATTTGTAAATGATTTCTCTACTGCTGCTTATCTTATCACAAGACATCATGCCGAGAAACTTGTTAGACTTCATTGTAGGGATGATAAGTATAAATTGGATCAGGGTGTTAGACCTAGAGCAGTTGCTGATGATTTGATTTATAATTCTGGTAATACTTTTACTATACCTTTATTCCTATATCGAATAGAATTAGGATCATCAATTCATAAAGAACATGTAGATGCGTTTCATAAAACAAGTCATGATGCGATTTGGAATTTCTGGAGGAACCATGCAGTAAACATTACTGACTGGGATGCTATGTTTGATTATGATCCATACTTTAATCGTATTCCACCAATAGAAGAGAAAAAAGAGGTTTAATATAAGATAACATTATGGGGGTCATTAGACCCCCTTTTCATTGTTCGGATACCCCTATTGTAAAGTTATATTACATACTTTATAATTGCTAAATAATTTCGTTACTGTTCTTAACAAAAGAATGACAACTTCAAATCCAACTTCAAAGTATACAACCACGGAGTATGGTAAGCAGAACATGTTTGCTGCTCAACCTCCTATGGAATA
>NYWG01000257.1 GCA_002684915.1 Verrucomicrobiales bacterium | reverse complement strand
CCCAATAACATCAATTCAAAAGATCAATTTAGGAGGTTTTGAAAGTGATGTTTTTGAAACTAAGTTTGGTGAATGGATTATAAGGTCAGCTAAAGAATCAGATGTTGGAGAGGCATCTAACCCCTTGCCGCAGGCTGTGAGTGAAAATCAACCTCTGCAACCTAGGTCTGAGCCGACGCCCAAGTCATTAGTAGAAGAAAAGGTTCCAGATCTAATAATTCCTGAAAAATTAACAGATAAGGTTAAAAGGGTTCAAGAGAGCATTTATCGAGTAGGAGAAGTGACTATTGATGCAAAACTTAGGGTTGCGGTTTTTCCTGCAAAGGTTAATCAGATTATTGGACTGATAGAGTATGCTCTTGTTACTGAACAAGGAAAAACTCATGAAAGCTTTTTAAGTACTAAAATAAAGCCAGGAGATTTGCATTTGGCCTTACTGCTTCTAGGGGCAAGCCCCAAAAATAATGTGTCTGTAGAAATCTCCTGGCAGAATGATGGTCGTTGGGTTCGAAAATCGATTGTGGATTGTATTGCCCAATATCCACTTGAAGTTGCTTCTGAAGTAACGGATAAGGAAACGAAAAAGTCTTTTAAGTTAAAGCCATCATCGTGGCAATGGACAGGATCAAAGCTCAGGCCCAATGGGATTTTGACAGCCGATGAGCAGGGATCTATTCTGAGTTTGCAGCCTGATCCAGATGCATTGTCCTTGATTGAACCGATGATTGACACGAGTGTGTTTGGATCCCACGTTTGGTCTAAAGAGGTGCCTAAAAAAGATTCAATAGTACAAATATTTATTCAGCCAATTGAATTACAAAATAACGAAAATTCAGATTAATTTATGTTCATTAAACTAAAGCTTACAGTTCTGTTAGGTTATATTTCTTTTTTTTCAATTAATACATTTTCTGAAGAGAGGCCGGTTAGCCAAGAGAGTATAAGGCAGGCAATAGCACAGGGCGCTAAATTTTTATATCAAAACCAAAACGCTACGGGATGGTGGACAGATTCAGAGCTTCCTGCTTTGACAGGATTGGCGCTAGTTGCTTTAGAAATGGCAGATATTAAAGAACTAGATATAAAATATGACTCGGAGCGAAGAAGGGCTTACGATTATTTGGTGAGTTTAGCTAAGTCTGATGGATCCATTCATGACGGCCGTTTAATAAACTACAATACAGCCTGTTCGCTAATGGCATTTTCAGTATCTGGTGAGGTGCGTTATAGGTCGCTAATTGAAAAGGCACGCGCTTACATTGCTGGTTCTCAAATAGATTTGGGTAAAAGAGGTCAACAGGATAATTCAAATGATGGAGGTGTTGGCTATAATGATAAATATGATCATTCGGACATGAATAACACGTTGATGGCGATTGAAGCCATGCGTCTTTCGGAATCGGCTTTACGCGAAAAGGACCAAGGAAAAAAAACCTTAAAGCATGATCTTGACTGGAAAGCTTTGGAGCATTTTTTGGCTAGCTGCCAAAATCTTCCTGAGTTAAGCGACAATCCTAATCTTTCGAATCAACCGGTGGATCGAGGGGGTTTTATTTATCATCCTGGAGAAAGTAAGGCAGGGGAAGTATCTAATGAAAAAACAAATAGGGTAGCGTTGCGTTCTTATGGATCAATTAGCTATGCGGGAATGATGAGTTTTGCTTATGCTCGAGTAGATAAAAATGATGAGCGGGTTAGTGCCGTGATTGATTGGGTTAGTAAGAATTATACTTTAGATGAAAATCCTGGGATGGGTCAGGAAGGGCTCTATTACTACTTTCACCTCATGAGTAAGGCATTGACAGCGCATGGTGTTAAAATTCTGAAGGGTTCAGACTCTAAATTGATAGATTGGAGAAATCAGTTAGCTGCAAAGTTGATTACTCTTCAAAATAAGGATGGTTCATGGAAAAATTCGAATAAGCGTTGGATGGAAGGTGATTCTAATCTAACTACTTCTTACGTTTTGATAGCTTTGTCCCTTTTGAAGAAAAATCCTTTTGAAGCCTATTAAAGTTAATTATTTTTTAGTTAGCTTCCTTTTCCTCTTCTCGGGATCTAATCCCAGATAGAACTTTTTCTTTTGATATTTTCCCCTCTTTAATCGCTTTAGCTATATTTGGGTTAGCTTTTAATAATTCATTATATTCTTTGGTATAGTTGCTACGATTTATTGCTATATCATCAATAAAAATTTCACCAGATCCTCCTTTGACTGCACCTGTGACAAAGCGAAACATTAATCGTATTCCAGTTGCGTCCTTAGGAGCAGTCAATTTAGGGACTGAAACCTTTGTCCATTTTTTGCCGCCCTTAAAGTTCGTTAAACCAATATTTCCAACTTGCCCCGTATCAGATATCCAATTGATCATGTACTGTTGTACATAGCTTACTCCAAAATCGACCTCTTTAATCCAAAAAGTTAGATCATATTTTTCTCCTCCGATAATTCCCTTGTTTACTGTCTGAATTAAGTGGCCTTCGCTTGGTAGTGCGAATTCATTTTTTAGTTTGGAGTGTAGACTATATTTTCCGCTATGAGCTTCTTTGTCGGATCTAATAGGAGGAACATTGGATGCCCTTATCCATCCATTTTTATCATTGAAATCGTTTTCAAAACCACCGTTAATTAATCTGGGGTCTGCTAGTGCTAAATGGATTAATTGAAAAAAAGAAGTAAATAGGAATAAATATTTCATTAGGAGTATATTTGTATATACATAGTAGCAAGAAGGATTATTACGAATATTTTTTATTAATGCATTAATAAAAATCATATTAAACATACTATAGAAACAGCTCTTTTGACTGCGGAACCTCTTGCAAAATCATAATGATAATTTCATTGTCTCTCTTTCATAATCACTAAATTATATTTTTAAAATGAATCGTCGAACCTTCACTAAACGTACGTTGCTTGCTACAAGCACCATTACGCTTCCTAAATTTTCAATTGCCAAATCTGGAGAAACTAAAAAAATAAATGTTGCTGTGGTTGGGGTGGGCGGTATGGGGGGGTATGCTTTAAATGAAGCGGCTAATGAAAATCTTGTGGCAATGTGTGATGTGGATGACTCACGAGCTGGTAATGCATATAAGAAATATCCTAACGTTCCTAGGTTCAAAGACTTTCGAGTGATGCTCGATAAAATGGGAAAAGATATAGATGCGGTATCCATTTCAACTCCTGATCATACTCATTTTGCTGCAGCTATGGCGGCCATGGAGAGAGGCAAGCATGTGTTTGTTCAAAAACCGCTAGCTCACAATATTTGGCAGGTTCGTACTTTGCAAAAAGCAGCCCAGCATTACAAAGTAATCACTCAAATGGGTAATCAAGGCCATACATTTCCTGGTATGCGACGAATTAAAGAGTGGATTGATGCGGATGTGATTGGTGATGTTCGTGAAGTTATTACTTGGACTAATCGGCCGAATCCGCCTTGGTTTGTCCCTCCTAGTTCTTTTCCTCCCGTGACTGGTGCGGCACCAAAGACTCTCGATTGGGATTTGTGGCAAGGGCCTGTTAAGCATCAAGATTATAGTTCTCATTACGTTCCAGTAAAATGGCGAGGTTGGTGGAATTACGGTTGTGGGTCTTTAGGGGATATTGGATGCCACACATTCGATGCGCCATTTTGGGCACTTGGGCTTGGATCACCTACAACAGTTGCAATAGATCGCAAAGACCCCCCAGGCAAAGGCTTTATACCGATGGGATCGGTGGTTACTTATAAATTTCCAGCTCGAGGGGAAAAGCCTCCTGTTACTCTTAAGTGGTTCGAGAAAGGTTATGAAGTTCCAAAGCCGAAGAGATGGCAGAGAGACAAGGCTCTTCCGAGTGGCGGCGGTATGTATATGGAAGGGACCAAGGAGACGCTTTATCATTCAGGAATGCGTCCTAACAGTCCTATGATTACTCCTGGGAAGCGTTTTATGGAGATGAAAAGCAAATTAGTTAAAATCCCGAAATTGCCTTCTGTCGGTAATGGCCCAATTCAAGAATGGTATCGTGCCATTAAGGGAGATGGCCCGATGCCTGGATCTAATTTTGATTATGCAGCCCCTCTAACCGAAATGGTGCTTCTTGGAGCTATTGCTCAAAGGACAGGGAAAAATATTGAGTGGGATAGCAAACAGATGAAGATAAAAGGTATGCCAGAATTGGATTATCTCATCAAAGAGCCAACGAATAACGGGTGGGAATATGGAGAAAACCTCTGGTAGATGTTTTCAATTAAACAATAGCATAATTGTAAGGACTTAATTCACATCTCTCGACCGACCGATTCTGCGATTGGGCCCAACTCTTTCATAAGCTCAGCGAATCCGTCGAGATCGATCTGTTGTGCAGCATCGCTGATTGCTCGGGTTGGATCGGGATGAACTTCGATAAGTAACGCGTCTGCCCCCATTGCTACGGCTCCTTTGCACATGGCCCGAACAAGAGATGCCTTGCCACAGCCTTGGCTTGGATCGACAACGATTGGGCAGTGAGATTCATTTTTCACAATAGCCACTGCGGACAGATCGAGTGTGTTTCGAGTATAATCTTCAAATGTGCGCACGCCGCGTTCACAGAAAAGAAGGTTTGAATTTTGATTGGCTAATACGTATTCACCGGCTAATAGCCATTCCATAATCCGCATGGACATTCCACGTTTGAGTAACACAGGTTTTCCAGTTTTTGCTGCGGCTATAATTAATTGGAAGTTCTGTGCGTTGCGTGTGCCGATTTGAAGCATATCAGCATAGTTTGCAACTAGCTCGGCATGGTCTTGAGAAAGGAGCTCAGTAATTATAGGCAATCCGGTTTCTTCTCGAGCTTTAGCAAGTAATTTGAGGCCTTCTTCACCTAGCCCCTGGAATTCATAGGGGGAAGTGCGGGGCTTGTAGGCTCCGCCGCGAAGCATAGTGGCACCGGCGGCTTTTACTGCATGCGCGGTTTTCATCAACTGTTCTTCGCTCTCGACAGAGCAAGGGCCAGCCATAACCTGAATTTTTTTACCACCAACAATCGTACCGCCAGCATTGATTGTGGAGTCTTCTGGGTGTGCTTCTCGACTAACTAGTTTATGGCGCTTTTGAATTGGAGTAACCGATTCAACTTGTGGCCAAGCGTTTAGCACGTCCAGATCCCCATGCGATAACTCATCACCTATTGCACCTATTACGGTACGAGCAACGCCGTGCATAATATGTGGCTTATAACCGAGTTTTTTGATTTCCTCGACGACTGCTTGTTCATCTTCTGGGGAGACACTGTTTTTTAGTACTACTATCATTTTAATTTAAATTTTCGTTTTTAAGATAAAAAAACCGCAGGCTTTTTTGCCTGCGGCTTGGTAAATTCTTTTTTGATTCTTTCAGATTCCCAAGGCTTGCAGGCGGTTTTTGCTGGTAAATCGATACCAGCAGCTAAAACCGCCAAAATTTTTTTTGCCTTGAAAATTCACGGAAGTGCAGATTATCAAAAGTTTATTGACTGTCAACGGGTTTTACTGTGAACGGTGTGAACTTTTATTTTGCGGGAATATAAGCTCTTAGGCACATTGTCTCAGACATGACTATAATTTCCCGTTTGATATTGGTACCGGTAATCCTAATGACTATGATTATGGGCTGGGCACAAACCAAGCCGACTAAGATTCCTAAGCCAGATTTTTCGCAGTATAAACGTATTCATCAGAAGGCTCTCGACCTTATTCGAACGGATCAGGAAGAGATTGCAGTTCAATTTCTTAATAAAGTTTCCAAAAATTTGCCAATGGATGCAGAGACACATTACATGCTTGCTGTTGCATATTGTGAACTCGGTAAAATTAAAGAAGCTGAGTCTAGCGTCGAGCGAGCTCTTGAGCTAGGTCTACCTGTTGGTAGGATTATTGGAGGGATTCACAATGGTCTAGATGCTATTCGTAACCGATCTTTAATGCAGCGACTTATACATGAGAGTGGTAAATATCCAGTCCATGGTCCTATGTTGGCAAATTTAAGCGGGACTAGTGTTGTTATATGGTTGCGAACAGCAGGTCCTTCTCGGGTATCTGTAGAAGCTTATACTGATCCTCTTATATTATCTGATCGAGTTGAAGCTTTTGCTTTTGCCAAGCGAGAGAACGATCACGTTGCCAAGGTAACACTTAAGGGTTTGAAGCCGCAGACAACTTACCAATATGTTGTATCTATTGACGGACAAAAAAACGAGTCCCCCAAACAGCGATTCACTACTTTCAATCAGGTTGGAAATGCTGGGAATTTCCGTTTGGCATTTGGTGGTGGGGCAGGATTTGTGCCGCAACATGAGTATATCTGGAATACCATTGCCGACACCAAGCCTCAGGCGTTATTTCAGCTTGGTGACAATGTATATATAGACAACACTGATGTGATGGATATGCATCACTACTGTTATTATCGGCGACAGTCGCGTTCGGAGTATCGTGCTCTTGTTTCAGGTGTTAGTGTGTTTTCAATTTGGGATGATCATGATTTTGGTTTGAATGATTGTTCAGGTGGCCCGGGTATCGAGACACCGAAATGGAAACGATCAACTTATGAAATATTCCGAGATAACTGGGCTAATCCGGCGTATGGCGGTGGTGATAAACAGCCTGGTATCTGGTGGGATACTTATATTAACGATGTGCATTTTATTTGTATCGACGGGCGTTATTATCGAACTAACCCGAAAACAACTAAAGGAAAGCTTAGTATGTTAGGATCGGCACAGAAGTATTGGTTGCTAAATACAATCAAAAAATCTAAGGGGACATTTAAAGTTCTAGTCTCTCCTGTGCCTTGGGTTTTTAAAGCTAAGGGCGACAGTAAAGATACTTGGAATGGATTTAAGGATGAGCGGAATGAGATTTTTCACTTCCTTAAAGAGAATAATATCAAGGGAGTTTTATTGATGAGTGCCGATCGACATCGCTCTGATCTTTGGAAAATAGACCGTTCCGATGATTATTCCTTGTACGAATTTAATAGCAGCCGTCTTACGAATCAGCATGTTCACAAAACTATGGATGAAGCAATTTACTCTTATAATGCAAAGCAATCTTTTGGAACTGTGGATTTTGATACTCAGGCGAAAGATCCTACAGCGACTTATGCTGTTCATAGTATAGATGGTGAGCAAATCTACAAATTTACTGTTAAACGCAGTCAATTGGAATAGTGGTTGTTGATCATAGGTTATGGTTTGGCTAAGCCAAGAGACTGAATAGTGGCAGTATATATATTGCTGAATTCTTTCGGGCATGTGAAAAGTGTTGGGGCCCCGAAGTGCGTAGTCATAACCCTAGTTCTTCCAAGCGGATCTTTATTGCCAAAAGCTAGTGTGAATTTCTTTTGGTTATTCGAAGTGTCCACCTCAGCAACAATTTGTCCTTCGCTTTCGATTTCAGCAGCCTTAACGGCTGCATTCCCTTCGCCAATCCACTCTACTGCTGTCATAATGCCCATTCGATAAATAGTCTCCTCTAACATGGCAGATTGAATTTGATCAAGTGCCTTGTTGTTATTGCTACGCCAAGTAGCGTTCGGCATGCGCAACATACGGGTAGCCTTGTCTTTCAATGTGATTGTAACTGCAGCTACTTGATTAGTTGCGAATGTCCATAGCTTTCTTTGGCGGAGTTTAAATCCTTCCTTGGGTAATAGAATCGCCTGGCCTCGTGGCAAAGATACAATTGTTGGTTCGCGATTTAATCGTGCTATAACTCGTTTGTTATCAAAAGTCCCGAAAGAGATTGATTTTTTCCAGTTGCCTTCAGAAGGGGATTCACCGTCAATTGTCAAATTCAGCCATGGTTTGTATAAGCCATTTTTTTTGAAATCATTGTCAGTTGCATTGTCTTTAACGAAGTCGATTATTTGCCCATTGCGAATATTGGTGAGCATATCATTGACTAGAATAGTATCAGCTGGAAATGTCTTCGACCCAGTGACTTGCCATGATCCATCGGTTTGTTTTTTTACATTAAATTTATTAATAGCTTCTACTGAGAAAGAAGTAATCTCATCAAGAGGTCTACGAAAAATGGCATGGTTACGGAACTGATCATGTGGCAGGCGTAGTAATGTCAATAGCCCATCATCTTCGATTGCAACATTACCTCGGCTAGAGTGATTTATCCAAATCTTCTTATCTTCTGTATCCTTAGGTTTACGGAAGTTCAGTTCAACAAGTGTTTCCCCATTTTTGGCCAATCTTACTGTGGCATCAGGTTCGCTCTTTATAGGATCTTCTGAAGCTATCTCGATGATACGGGATAGTTTCATTCGATTAATAATTTGTAGAATAATCGATTGGTCCGTTTCTGTTTCGACAGGTTCTTTCATCCGCCATGATTTATTGCTATCTCTAAACAATTGCACAGTACGGCTTTGCCCCCAAAATCGTAGTGAATCAAAGTCTAGATTTTCAGGAATAAGACGTAGATCACGCCAATCGTTAGTGGTTCGCGGCACCCAGTTAGCCAAATCGCTATCTACTAGAATTACATCTTTCGTTCCAGGGAGTCGTACATAGGTTTGCCGGCCGAATAATGCCAGAGCTCCAACCTCGATAGATTGTTCTTTTTCTCCAACCTGCCAGCGAACTAAAGCTTTGCTAGAATCGATTAGACCAAATGTTTCCTCATTGCCAGTTTCAGTCCAGTCAGATTCAGCGATACGTTGGCTGACTTTCAGTTCAGCGAGTAATTTGGCCAGTTGTTTAATTCGTTCTGGGTGAGCCGGATAATCAGGGTTGCGAACACGCCAATGGCTATTAGTTTTTTCAGCAACAATATTATTCTTCGCTCGAGTCACAGTAAATGAGCTGATTGCATCCTTATCGAGTTTTGGGAATAAATGTTCTGCTTTATTTAATGCTAAATCAGTCGGTGTTAACAGATAGTCATATATACAGGCCACAGACAGCAAAGCTGCTAATATGTTGAGCCATTTAAATTCCTTTGGGTTCATTATCGTTTCATTTGACGCTGCCACCACAATAGGCCAATACCAAGTGTTCCCCCTGGTAACAAAAGAAGAAGTACCCACGTAATGGAATTCATTTCTGCACTAGAAAGATTGATTCGATATTCTGTTACAGCCCGTGGCTCGATATCTAGAAGGTGTGTTCGCTCAAGTAGCCAGTTAACAGCAAGACTTGCAAAGTCGCGATTAGCACCTGCCTCGAATGCACTATTTCCCAGAAATAGTGAGTCTCCAGTAACAATAATCCTGGCTGGCGGTTGGCTTTCGTTTGCATGTATTTTAGCAGCCATAAGTGGGATTTTACCCTCTTTTTCAATTGCTCCTTTTTTGTCCTGAGTTTGGATTATTGCTTGGCTAGATTCCGATGAATTTGCGAGTATTGTAATGGGGGGAGGATCATCAGTGCCTTCATTTGGTTTAGAATAACCGATAGATCGAGGAAGGACCACCTGTAGCCTGCTGCCAAGTATTGGTTTAGTGATAGGATGGCTTCCAAGATCATCAACAAGTAATATTCCGCTCTTGCCAGACTGTTCGTTTTTTGAGTCGGAAACTTGATTGATCCCAATTTCAAAACCGTACCTTTTGAGAAAGGCTTCTAGTCCGCACGGGCGTTGGAGAGAGTAGAAATTGAAGAGGGTAAAAAGGTTTCCGCCTATTTCAAGGTATTCGCTGAGTTTATTTAACTCACTAGAGCCATAAGGAGTTCGTGGGCCAGGAATTATTAGTAGCCTACAGTCTGCTGGTATGGAATTAGTTCCACTAAGTGAAACCTCCTGAAGTAAAAAACCCTTTTGTTGAAGCATGAGAGCAAACTTCGAATAGCCCCATTGCCCGCCTTGGTCACTGGCTTTATGCTCACTATGGCCAGTTACGAATCCTACCTTAGTTTGAGTCCCCTCATTTACTGCAACTATTGCCGATGTGAATAATTTTTCACCGACAAAGTGCGTTCTACGCGCTACGCGTTTGTCCATGAACTCTGAGAAATCTAAAATTGAAAGTTCGCTATCATTAACAATCTTTACTCTTTCTTGTGCCGAAAACAGTATGCGGTTATTAGGTGCATTAGCTGGTAACCGTAGTTCCTGTTGGACTTCTTCTGCACGGGCCGGATCCCGTGCTAAATCGATAAACTCTAGCTTTAGGTTTGCCGATATGCGCTCGTATTCAATTAGTAGGTTTCTTACTGGATCAAAAAGATCAGACTGTTTATCAAAAAGAACAACTACGCGGACGTCGTTAGTTAATGATCCAAGAACTTTTTTAGTTAGAGGAGAAAGATTATGATTTGCTGATTTAGCGAATACAATTTTTTGAGGGTTTCGAATTGCCAGTGTATTTGCAAGGAGCACACATAAGGCAGCTATGATCGCTGAGAGAAATACTCGTTTCGAGATCACTCTGCGAACAACAGGCGAAAAGCTAGTAAATTTTTTCTGATTCTCCATGTTTTATTTCCATCGTCGGCTTTCGACAACCTTGTGAGTGAGATACAGGAACAAGCTTGTCAGACTTAGGAAGAAAATGATTGCTCCTAGATCTAGTATGCCTCTAGTGAAAGATTCCATGTGATTTGACAGAGAAATGTGGCGTGAAAGTTTCGAGAAAAAGTCTGTTCGATCTCCAGAAAAATATGAGAAAAAGCCTGTGAAGAATAGTGCTGCTCCAATAGCGAAACTGCTTACTGCTGCGACCGCTTGGTTTTGAGTTAATGCTGAAGCGAAGCATCCGATTGATACATATAGACTTCCTATCATTAAGATGCCCATCGATGTAGTGAACATGGTGCCAAACCCAAGAACAGCAGATTCCCCTACATAAAACCTTACTACTATCGAGCATGCTAAAAGAGGAGCCCAAAGAATCATATAAAACAATAATGCACCTGTGAATTTTGACAATACTACTTGCCAGTCTCCAATTGGAGCCGTCATTAGGCTTTCGTATGTGCCGCTTGCGCGTTCCATAGCGAAACTTCTCATTGTAATCACAGGAGTAATCAGTAGTAAAATTAGCCAAAAGAAATATGTTTCATAAAATATCTGTGTTACTGGCATTGGGGTTGCTTCCCCGTTGAGTCCATAAAGTACAACCAGAAACCCCAGACCAATAAGGAAAAGAACTGCGGAGATAATGATGAAGCCAGTTGGTCCTTGGAAAAACATAGACAATTCTCGTCTAATTAGTGCTTGGAAAATATTCATCGATTTCCTTCCTTTCCATTTGTGAGGCTTACAAATAAATCTTCAAGTGATGGGGTATGTTGGGACAGCTCTCGTAGTTCCCAGCCTCGTTCATTTACAGTAGCGAAAATCTCTTCCCGCAAATCGTTATTTTTTGTTCCGGAAAATTTGCAGCGAACATATCCATTTTTTTGTTCTATGAATTCTGAATTTTCTAGTGCAAGTTCACTCGCCCAATTTTTCACATCAATTAATGATGCGCGGATTTCAGTTACTACTGCCAAATGAGATTTGCTTATCAATTTATTCATTTCACCACTAGCCAATAGTTTACCTTCATGCAGGATAATTACTCTATCACATGTCATTTCAATCTCCGATAGAATGTGTGAGGAAATTAGGATTGTATGTTTTCCTGCAAGTTTACGAATTAAGCTTCGAACCGAACGAGTCTGATTTGGATCTAGACCAGATGTTGGTTCATCAAGTATGATTAATTCTGGATTTGCTAGTAATGCATCTGCCATTCCGACTCGTTGGCGATAGCCGCGTGAGAGCTGTCCAATGTATCGATTGGCTACATCCGAGATCCCACATTGTTTTGCTACTTCATCTACACGTTTTCTAGCTATACTTTTACTCAGATGTTTGAGTTGTGCGCGAAATCCCAAATAGTCTCTTACCCGCAAGTCGATTGGCAGAGGATTGTTTTCAGGCATGTAGCCAATAAGATTTCGAACCTGGTTAGGCTGCTCAAAAACGCACTTGCCGCCTATGTGTACTGATCCAGAGGTCGCTGCTAGAAAAGTGGTCAGTATTCTCATCGTTGTGCTCTTGCCAGCTCCGTTTGGGCCAAGAAAACCAACAACCTCGCCGTGCCCGACAGAGAACGTTATTCCATCTAGAGCTACATGTTGTCCGTAGTGTTTAGTTAGGTTCTCTACTTCAATCATCGGAGGTTATCTCGAAAACAGAACAAATCTAACTGGCAAGTACGGTTGAAAGCAATCCGCGTGTGCTTTCCAACAACATGCTGGTCTAGTTAATTACTACCCTCTAAACTATCTACATGGATGTGCTTATTTGGCTACTTGCTGGTTTTATAGGTTATTTGTTTGGTTCTTTGCCTACAGGTTATATTGCGGGTAGGCTTAAGGGATTGGACTTAAGGAAGGTTGGTAGTGGCAATATTGGTGCTACCAATGCTATTCGAAATTTAGGTTTGTTCATAGGAATTGTAGTGCTGCTGATCGATGTGGTAAAAGGGTTAATCCCTTGTATTGTTTTACCAGGTCTTATCATAAAGTTGTTTCCAGATGGATATCTTACTCATCTAGAATATGTGAGTTTAATTTTAGGTGTCGCAGCGATACTCGGCCATAACTTTAGTTGTTGGTTGGGGTTTAAGGGGGGTAAAGGAGTGGCAACCACCGCTGGAGTGGTGGGAGGGCTTGCTCTAATACCATTTATTGTTTGTTTTTCATCATGGCTTTTGACTCTTCTTATTAGTCGTTATGTTTCGGTGGCTTCAATTGTAGCTGCAATAGTTTTGCCATTAGCAATGGCTATTTGGCCTAACGATCTTAATCATCGTTTTGGACTTCTTTTTTGGGTGTTTTTAATTCTTGGTGTTATGGTAGTTTGGAAACATGGATCCAATATTAAAAAACTAATGAACGGCACTGAACATCGACTCTTTGATAATAAGAGTCCAAATAAATTAAAGGAGGAGTCATGAGAACAGCCGTGATTGGCGCTGGGGCATGGGGTACAGCGTTAACGCGACTTATTTATATGTCTGATGGAGAAGTATGTCTTTGGGGTCGGGATAGGGACTCTTTAGTTGCGTTGGAAAGTACAGGAAAAAACGAGCGTTACTTACCAGGAATAGACTTGCCTGTGGGTATTCCAACACAATCAAATTTAGCACAGGCTGTGGAAGGGGCCGAGTGTATTATTCTTGCTGTGCCATCTAATGCTTTTCGAGATATTACAGCTCGATTAAAGCAGTTCAATGGAGTGGTAGTCAGTGTGACTAAGGGTATTGAGTTTGATACGGGGCTAACTATGAGTGGGATAGTGGATGAGAATATGCCTTTAGCTCAAGTGGTAGCATTGTCTGGACCAACTTTAGCCGAAGAAGTCTGTCGCGATATGCCTACAGCGGCTGTATCTGCAAGCAAATGTTCTGAGGCGGCAGAAGTCGTGCAAAGACTTTTTCATAGGCCTTCATTTCGTGTATATACTAGTAAAGATCCAATAGGAGTTGAATTGGGAGGTGCGTTGAAGAATGTAATTGCTATTGCTGCGGGGGCTTCAGCAGGGCTTGGTTTTGGAGATAATTCCAAAGCAGCATTAGTTACTCGAGCCATTGCTGAGATTCGTCGATTAGGGCTGGCTTGTGGTGCTAAACCAGAAACTTTTTCTGGGTTGGGAGGGTTAGGGGATTTAACTGTTACCTGTTTTTCTAGTCTCAGTCGTAACTATCAGTTTGGTAAGCGTATTGGTCGAGGTGAAAAATTGAAGGATATTCTTGCAACCTCAGTTTCAGCTATCGAAGGATTCCCAACCTCTCGTTCCGCATGGAATCTTGCTAGAACACGTAAGGTTGATACTCCGATAATTGATGAGGTATATTCAATGTTGCATAAAGACAAGGATTTACGCCAAGCGCTTCTTGATCTTACGACCCGATCCAGTAAGGCGGAAGATTGAATTAAGTTTCTGATTTAATATATAAAGAGATTATAGCCAGTGAGGTCGATTTTGTTTCTGAACAAGAGCGTCGGCCTGTGGGTTTCCAATTGCTTTCATCTTTTCCCCATCCCAATTTATGTTTTGTTGCAGCTTAAGTGCAATAATGCCGGAAAGTCCTATTTCTGTGAGATGACCTCCGAGATCAAATGAGGCGAATGTTTTTCCATTATCAATTATCGCATCAGTCCATTCACGAAAATGTCCATTTGCGCGTGGGAGAGTTTGAGCTATTTTCTTTGCTTCACCATGATTGCCATGGCCAATGAATTTTTTGTCATCTTTAAGTTTAAGATAACATTGTGAGTTCCAGAGCCCAGATGAGAGAAGTCCGTTTTCGGCTTCAACAATAGCTCCTACTCGTGGGATATTCCCAAATGTGCCAATAAGCTGATCGGTAATATGTTTTGGAGGCATGTCTGCTCCGCCGGTGTAATATATAAGATTTACTGCTGCACGTTTTCCTTCGGCTGAAAAATGGAATTTATGAGTTACAGTTTTAGCGTACGTTTCGAGCCCAGCTTTCTCTACATTGCTGATTTGGACTTTGCTTGGATATTTTAGATTGAGTGCGCGAACTGGCATATTGAAGGAGTGGCAACAAAAGTCTCCTATAGATCCATTCCCAAAATCGTACCAGCCGCGCCACTTTCCAGGATGGTATATGCCGGATTTGTAAGGACGTATAGGAGAAGGCCCGCACCAAAAATCCCAATTCATTCCTTTTGGTGTTGGATCTTCTCCTGCTGGACGTGAACCTCCATTTGGCCATCCGTGGGCTGGATGCCATATATGTACATTCGAAACTTGACCTAAAAGTCCGGACTGAATCAATTCAATGCTTCGGCGTAGATTTGATGAGGCGCTACCTTGATTTCCAGTTTGAGTTATGACTTTTGAAATTCTAGATAGATTTCGTAATTCTCGGGACTCGGCGATAGTGTGGGTCAATGGTTTTTCACAGTAGACATGTTTGCCAGCCTTCATTGCAGCCTTACAGATTGGTGCATGCCAGTGATCCGGCGTTCCGATTACAACCGCATCAAGCGACCTCTCTTTGTCTAAAAGTTGTCGATAATCTATATACGTATTAACATGCTTAGCCTTATCTTTGTGCCTGTTAAGCGAGTTGTTTGTTTGATTGGGGTCTACGTCACAAAATGCGGTAACATTATGACCAAGTTGTAATGTGTTACGTACGTGCCCTTGGATCTGGCCTCCCATGCCGATAAATGCGATGTTTAGTTTCCTGTTCGCTCCAAAAACAGAATTTGGTAATACGACCGGGACAGCTGCGGTAGCTGCAAGGAAGTTTCGCCGTTTAATAGTTTTAATTGTCATATTAATTAAATTTGAATGACTAATTTTTTTCATAGTTTTACTCACTTGAAAAGAATTTTTCTTGAGTAAAATTTTCATAAAATTTCCAAATATTTTTAAACCTTCGTCTTACGGGTAGAAGGTTATCATGTTCGTTTTTTGAAGCTATTTCACAGTTAATTATTTATGACAAATGTAATAAATAACACATTTTTTATCTTAACATTCTTTGGTGTAGTGATTCTAAATACTGGATGCGCATCTGTTCGCTTAGATAAAAGAGAAACAATTGTTTATGGTAAGCGGAGTAATCATGATTTAACTTATGAATTGATGCAGCCAAAAAGCCCAAACGGACTTGGGATTGTTTTTATAGTGAGCGGCAGTTGGAGATCAAACCCTGATGACTTTAAGCCGGTTTATGGCCAGTCATTTTTGAAACGTGGTTATACATTGTTTGCTGTGTCACATTTGTCCCAGCCAGATGCAACTATTCCGCAGATATATGAAGATGTAACAGTTGCGGTTCAGCATATTAGGACTCATGCAAAAGAGTATGGGATATCTCCTGATCAACTTGGAGTTTCTGGTGCAAGTGCGGGTGGCCATCTTGCGCTTATGTTAGCAACAAAAGGAAAAGAGATTACAGGGAACTCAAATGGGCTTTTCCGTGCTGTTGCAGTTTTTTTTCCTGTAACTGATCTGTTGAATTTGGGTAAGTCTTCCGAAAATGCGAATGATGGTGGACCTCCAAAAAGATATCGTAAGGTATTTGGTATTGACCCTGATGATTTGAATGAGTGGAAGAGAGTTGGTCATGAGTTATCGCCTCTATATCATGTTGATGCCAACACCCCGCCAGTTCTTATTATTCATGGAGATGAAGATGACTTAGTTCCGATTCAACAATCGGATCGTTTCCTCAAAGAGGCTAGTAAAAAAGGCGCTATAGTGAAGTTAATTCGTAAAAAAGGAAAAGAACACGGTTGGCCCACAATAATATTGGATATGAGAACTTTTGCTAAATGGTTCGATCAAAAACTTACAACTGGTTCTAAGTATTGAGTTTATCATTTTTATGAAAATAATTAGGTTTTAAAGAGTGAATTATTTTTCTCGTTAACTAATTATCAGCCTTCAATTGTAAAACTTAGTTTTTTTGTTTGATCCAGAGGTTGTATTCGGTCGATCTTAATCCAAGACGTGAACGAGACATTTCTATCAATTTGGAATTTTATCACCAAAGTATGGGCTGCTGAGCTATTTGGGGCTGGCACCGTTACTATTGGTGGAGTCTTAATGTTGATTGTCCTTTTTGCATTAGTCGTAATGGCAGAGCGATTGCTTCAGCGACTAATTATTCGTCGTTTTCTATCTAAGACCCGACTTCAGTCCTCTCTTCAATACGGATTAAGTCGAATTTTCGGATATTTATTAATGGCAATTGGTTTTTATATTGCTTTTCAAATAGCTGGATTCGACTTGAGCTCTCTAGCGATTGTTGCTGCTTCTCTCGGTGTTGGTGTTGGATTTGGTCTTCAAAACATTATAAATAATTTCGTTAGTGGTATTATTATTTTGGCTGAGCGCCCTATTTCGATTGGTGACCGAATCGATGTGGCAGGGGTGGCCGGGCGAGTTACAAAGATACAATTAAGAAGTACAACGGTAGTGACCAATGACAATATTACTATGATTGTTCCCAATGCGGACTTCATATCCAATACAGTCACAAACTGGAGCCATGGAGACCCAAAGGTGAGAATTCGTGTGCCTGTGGGGGTTGCTTATGGCACTAACTTAAAGCTATTACAGGATTTATTGCTTGAGGCGGCTTTTGAACATCCAAAAGCTTTAAGCAATCCGTCACCTTTAGTGATATTCACTGAATTTGGTGACAACTCGCTTAATTTTGAATTGGCCGTCTGGACGGAGGAGATGACGGCAACCCCTATTCATTT
>NYWG01000256.1 GCA_002684915.1 Verrucomicrobiales bacterium | reverse complement strand
TTTTCATCGCATTTAAATATTTTAAACATATATGTTGATATCCGAGTTTGAGTAACATGGATTGCGATATTTGTTACGAAACTTATTATAACGAAAACAAAATGTTTTACAGTAAACGGTGCACGCATACCTGGTGCATCAATTGCCATAAACAAATGATACGGTGCTACGGGCGCAATTTTGCATGTCCGTATTGCCGCGTTCCCATTCGGAAAGCCAAGCAAAAAAACCCGTATGTAATACAGCCCATTGAATACGATTTCATGCATGAGTATGAATTGGATACATGTTATTGCAATATAACGAAAAGCATACGACCTTGGCGTGTGCGAAAAAGTGTTTTAAAATGTATTCGGAGCAAACGTGTGTCGAACTAGGCAAACATATCTTAAAGCTAGAAGAAAAGTACCCAGATGGTGTACCCATGCTAATCATTCTACCATATTTAAAAACCTTAACGGAGACTCCTGTGGATATGATGAAAGCTCTTTGTAGGGAGGGATATGCCTACACAACAAAGGATAGTTTTCATTTTTTATCAACTTTTATAAATTAGTGTTTTAAATTTTTTTTATATGCCTTCTATTATTTCTACCTTAAACGATCATTGCCTACAGTGGATTGGCACCATTGCTACCGAGGATGCGTTACACGCGTTGTCATTAACTTGCACTCATTTGAAATCGTTGTATGCAAATGAAAAGACAAAGCGTAAGCACGTTCCGACAGAGTGGTATTTTTTGTACTATGCGTCGCAAAGTCAGTTATGCCCAATGAAAATTGAAATTTTATCAATTGATTCAGAAATTCAACGGATTCGTTACAAGGTCGTTTGGAAAAAACATCGGAATAATACTAGTTCTGCAATCATATCAGAGCATCAAAAAATAGATCATCCTTTTCTATTACCAGGTTTGAGAGGTGGTATCGGCTTTAATTGGCCCAAGTACAAAAAATCTAAGTTGGAATGGTACGCCTTTGAAACGAAAGAATTGCTTAAACGAGTTGCTCATTTTTTGACACCACTCAACGTATCAAATAAAGTAAAGGAAGAGATTTGCAATTACGTGACTACTCTTCGCGACAAACTTTGTACAACAACAATGTCATACTTGTCGTTGGTAACGCATGAGGAGATGGCATGGAAGAAGAAATGTCTGTCATGGCAATTGAGAAAACGATTGACGATAGATCAACGACTTTACATTCGTAATGTTTTTTTTTCAATCATTTGGAACAAGTTCAAAGCAAAGCACACAGGTCCTAGATACTCCAGAAGCAGCTACAACAATAATACAATTAGCAATTATCAAATGGAACTTGTCTACAATTATCCACATTCCATCGATATCCGCTTTCAACTTCCATTAAGAATATGGAGTAGGAATGGAGCAAAAGAATTGCATGATGAAGGAGATGACAACGTTATTCAATATGAAATGCCATCAAGTGAAACAGTACACTTAACCTTTCAAGATAGAGAAGAAACTACAGAGGAAGCGGACGGTCGAGATAGAAAATTTCGCGTAAATATAGGCGAAGATTTTGATACATCTTCAAAGGAAACTATTGTAAACGTAGGAAATGGTTTGCATGTCAAGCGCGTTGATAAAGACATTGTTCTAGAGGATGTGAGTTTGAAAACCACATGCATATTACCGACCGACATGGTATCTGAAAGTGACGACCACTCATTATGCATAATGGCATTCAATGCAAAACAAGAAGGGGATAGTCTGGTTGTGGTGGTGTTACAATGTGAAGATAATACAGAATGGAAAGATAATTTGCAGTTGTTGTATTATAAATTTCACTGTAATTCAAATACAAATCTGATGAAATATCACCAAGTGGAGAAAAAAATGTACCCATTATATGCCTACGGTCATTGCGAGGGTTCGTATGGTGATAGCACCATTGCTTATTATGACGGTATTGTTTATTGCAAGTTTAAGATTGGCTTGATAAAGGTCAATGTGAAGACAAGTGTGCATGTCAAACGATATTCAACCATAGACAAAAAAACTGCTTTTTTGTACCAACTCGAAGATGGGATATGTTACATAGAGCAGACGTTGTGCACGGATGAAGATGTTCCCGAATACTATCATCTTACCTTTTACTTGGAACGTGGGGCGATGCAAATTCGTAAACAGATTGCACTCGGGGTCAATTACGCACTGTGGATAGAATACAAAGGGAGAGATGGAGGCACTGGTGCTACTGGAAAAGATGAATTTTACGTTCATTCGTATACCAATAACATGGTTCTTAATCGATTACACAATCGCAAGTTTTCTGTTACAAAAGTTTTAGTATAAAGGCATGGATCCAATATTATAAAAAAGATGGACGACGAAGACAACAACAAATTGGATGATTTTCATAAAAAACTAGGACTTGGAGTGTTGGGAGTATTGCTGGTTGGAGCTGTATTAGCAGTCTACCGCTATAAAAAATAACAATTATAATATATTGTATATACAAACTTAGGATCAGGATCATAATACATTTAAATGTGTTGCGTAATCGATTGTATATTCAACCGCTTGATGGCGGTTTTCTTGTTGATTTGTTCTCTAGTGATTATGATAGCGGTGTCGGTGGCCAACTTATCGAGTGAATGTGAATTTTCACCTTTAATCACGTGGGCCATTTATGCTCAATTTGCGTGGGTGGTAGTGAAACCTTGTATTAATATATGTGGGCTGCGTATTCTGACGGCCTTTGTGACATTCTTTTTATCAGCAGTTATAACTAGTTTATTGATCAGTTTAAACAAAGAAAGTTGCAGAATTGACAATATGGACGCAAGCCATATACTCTCTGCTGTAGGATTTGGGCAAGGGACTATTCTAGTAATTTCTATCATCGTTGTATTTAAAGAAGTGGGAATGAAGGACGATACCGTACCTTATCAACAACAACAAGATTACGATCAATAGTGTTTTAAATTTTTATGCTATTATGCTGCTGTATCAACGTCGAAAATTCAGGCCTATTTCTTTAGATACTAGTATACGGCCGTTTGAAGACACAGGAATCTGCGAAAAATGCAAGCCGAAAAAAATAGCACCATTTCAGTCGAAAGAAGAACAAGATCAGTGGATGGATACAAAACAAACGGATTGCCCACACACGAATCAACATCATTTCTATCACCATGCTTTTTCTGTATTAAGTAAAGTATATTGTTTTCAAGCATTTTGTATGGATCCGAATACCTCGTCGTATCATTTTCCATCCAATGTAAACAGACTTCACTATTACGGTGGGTTATCTCACGGACTGATACGGCATTTGCGCCACATAAAGGACTACATTAGGGTATGCGAAGCTATTAGTCCGTTTTCGTTAGGCACACAAAAATATAGTAAACGGTTTCAAATTATAAAGAAGCGCAAAGTGGTTCAATATATATCAGAAGAAGGTTTTAGTTGTGAAACAACGATTGAGTATTTTAAAGATAATGTGAAGATCAATTTAAAACGAAAACGTGATACCTGCTCTTATGGTAATATTGTATTAAATCCATCGGATCATCTAATTATATTTGCAGAATGGTTAGAATATGAATTGACCAGGCATGTAAAGCAGTTCCCTCGACCAAGGTTACCTTGTTTTGATTTATTATTAGGTACGTTGAATACGGACCGTTGCCATGACCAGACAAGTCCCCGTTTTTGTGCGTTAGATTGTTTACTAGACACGTGGATATTGGATACAAAACGAGTTAGAAGGAGAACGAACAATGAAGTCACGGAAGAAATTATTGTAAAAGGATGTTCTTATTTTTCATTTGATGATTTTATTTTGTTTTGTCAAGGAAGAAAACCGATATACAGAGAATCGTTTTCTCGTCTGATTAATACTGCATCCAAAAAACGTTCATTTTTGGATTATATAGAAACACATAACAAATTGTTTGACTATTCACAATTTTCAGGTTTTACGATACCCGAAGACGGCAAGGTTTTTCAAGACTTTATCGAGTCACGACAAGAGAATCAATCGTACGTGTGGTGCATGAGTTTTTAAATATTAAGTGTTAAGTAATGGATATAAGTTAACATATGCTCTTCCATCAACCCCTCCAACAATATCAATGATAAACCATTACTTGTGTATGATAGCTTATCACCCTCTTCAATCACACACAGACCCCATGTCGCATCAAGTATATCCGTTTCCTCTAAGTGGCGGATCCATAAATTGCCTATAACTGCCAATTCAATTATAGAAAAATTCATGTAATCGTTACACTTAATACCCTATAAATAAAGCGTCCTAGTGTTTTAAAAATCTTTCAAGATGGAAACGATCAAAGAAATTGAACTTTTTGAAGGGGACGATTATGTTAAGAAAGACTCCTACTTTGTAAAGCAAGTCCCATACGACTATTCGGAGGATATAGGGTTTCTTCGCATATTGTACGATGTTGTTAGCACGCGCTACCGTGAATTGGAGGAATTGGAAAACAACCTGTCCACCGACAATTTGATTAAATACGGGTATGCTGACAAAGGCCCAACGAATAAATTTTTTTTTAAACGTTTCGATAAACGAACGAAACTAACGATCGATGAAAAAATAAAGGTAGAAAAATATTTTTGGATCAGAGTACTATCTGATTTTTACAGAGGTAACTCTGAGACGCGGGATAAATTTCAACTCAAGTCACATGTTTTTCTGGGAATGTTACAAAGCTATATGAAAACATTTATTGATAAACGTTTTTCAAAATTGCAAAAACAATTTGACAAAGATTATGAGGAACAACTTGAAGCTGGTGAAACGTTACAGGAAAAAAACCTTGAGAAGGTGGTACAGGAGATGATGGTTGTAAACAATTTTGATTTAGATACGAGTTTCTTGTATTTCTTGAGAAACCTTTACAAATTTTCTATTATAACAGTGACTCGTGGTAACACAGTGACCAGAGTCGTTCGATTCCCAACCCTTGATAAGAAGAGTAGGAAGGGTATTGCAGATTATATAGACGACCCACTTGTGGGACAGGAGAAGTCTCTTATAAAATGGCATACTGAAAGGTACAGTGATGGAAATAAAGAAAAAGGTATAAATGCTTATGCCAATTCTTTGTTGGACTCAGCAAAGAATTTTCTTGAGAAAAAAATTGAATTCAAGAAAAACATGTTGAGTAGAAGCAAATATTTATTGTTGTATAAGAAGGAAGTTATTAGTATCATGGAAAAATCAGAACGCAATTTTATGGTGTTAAAAGCATTATGTGTGAGACATATGACGCGTAAATTTAAAGATGAAATCGAGGCCCTAGATAATGATGGGGAACAATTATTTAAAGAGTACATATCTCGAACTTTATCAAAGAAAAGGTTTGATCAAGGTTTGTTTATGGAAACCAATTATCAAGATGAAGGTTCGTTTCGAGAAACCAATTATCAAAATGTAGATCGAATTGTCGCGTTTAAACCAAAAATAGTTTTAGCCACCATACTAGGAATAGATACAAAAATCAAAATTAATGATAAAGCGGATTCCCCTAATTCTTATATCATCCTTACGTTGGAACGTGCCTATAAGAGGCCTGGTTCTCTTCTCAGAAAGAAAAAACTCTATCAACCATTAAAATATTAATATAAGTGTTATGTCTGTGTTTCCATTGCCATTGAGTAATAATTTTAAACTATTTAACTATCGATTCCCGTCGGGTCCATTTGTCGATTACAAAGTGCTATGGCCTGCGCAATTCGTGAAGGATAACTCTACTATCGGGGCGGAGCATGTCTTTATCTTGAAGAATAGTATCAATGAGTTTATGCATTGCATTTGGCGATGGGATTCGCGTGAACCTGAGCTGTTGCAAAAGAAGTTTTGGAAGAGCTGCTTCAAGGAGGAGCTTCACACGTCGGTGAGCAATCGTTACCTGTTCACGGCGCACTCGTTGAATTTGTTGTTGCCATACGTGCCGCATACCTTGCATCGAAAGTGGCAGAAAAGCAAGACGAATCAACGCGACGATGCGTTTGTTGTGTCTACGTTTTCTGGTTACTTCGATTTGGGTGTGTTCGACCAAACTAAGAAGCGATTTGATCGTTTTCCTGGATGGCAAAAGAAAGTGTTGAAGAATCCATTGAATGAGTACGTGACTTATCTTGCGACGAAACAGAACCAAGAGGTTCCTATCAACTTTGGTATTAAATTGAAGGATTTGAAACCTGAAGCGAAAAAGAAATTGGATGAGGCTTGTGCTGTTATTCACGCAGTCTTTCCTAATTTTTGTTTGGAAATTCCAACACAACGAATGTGAACTCGTCCTTGTCGGTTTGAGTAGCAACGGATCTTTTGATTGGTTGTCGTAGTGTTTTGAAATAGAGCATTAAGGATTCTAATGGAATGTTGTATTCGTATTGTTCTTGGCTGATGCCAGTAGGTTGTATTTTGATGGAGTGGCGAAAGGTACCGATGTACGGATTTAGTTTTGGTAGTATAGGCTGTTTATATCGAAAGGTGTTGAAGCGATTGCTGTATTGAAACCAACCTAAGAGTGGATGCTTCTTGGTAATATCTTTTCGGGATGCCATTTTTATAGATCCTGTTCTTGTATATATACGTAAATAGAATAGGTAAACAAGATCATGAAAGAGATTGTGTTATGTTTTCTTGATATAACGTCGGAGGCATTGGAGGACAATTGGTTGAATAGGGTGGCGGCACAAGTAGCCCCTAACTGTACGAGAAAACGAAACGGAAAGAAGGCACCGATTGTTCATGTCGAAATGTGGTTTCGTGACACAGACGAAGATGGTTATGCGTGTAGCATTTGTTTTGGTAAAACCGTGCATTGGCACAAAAAAAGTTTTTCCCGAGTGTGGTTCTTTCGATCCTTATGGACGACGGACGAGGCATATGCAAAGATCAAATCATGGTGTATGCTTCAACGAGGATGTTTATTCAACTCGATCGGGTTCTATGCGCTAGGGATTGGCATGAAGATATCGGGTCGATGGCCCAGTTGGTTCGGGTTCAAGAATCGCTATTTTTGCAGCGAATTAGTGACCACGGCTTTAAAGCATGGAGATATTCTACCTGCTAGTCAATCCACCGTGATTCACCCAGAAGCCTTGTTTACTCTAATAGCCCCTATCAGCAGTGTATCAAGTATAAAAGAAAAGAATTTCTCAAGTATTACCTACTAAGTGTTTTAAAAAATATTTACCTTAAATTACAAGTCGATCGCTGTATTTTCGTGTACGGTATTAGAATTTGAATATTTTACACTATAACTACATCTTTGTGCCTATATTAAACCAATGTCGAACAGGGTGTCGTACGGACATGCACTCACCTCTGTTAGCAGAAACAATTATGAATCAAGCAATTTGTTGAATAATAATAAATTTGCGATTGCTGGATTGTCGGTGCAAGCACATGCTGTGTACAGCGTGAACAAACATACCTTTACGGATTCCGCTACGGAATTAGCATGGTATCCTCCTATGAACAACAATCCACAGATATGGGGAAAAATTACGTTGTGGGAGTTAATGGCGAGGGTCGGGTTTGATTTGTTGACGCATGTCGAAGATCAGAGCGGTGGTGACGGTGATAATCCACATCAGAATACGGATTTACCACCACCACCTGAATTACCAAAGGTGGTCTATCGCTTGAACGGCAAGTTGCACAGTGATCAGGAGTGTCATGAAGGGTTTAATCGTAAGTCTGCTGCTGATCAACAAACGTGGGTAGATCAGCACTCTTACGTCATTGTGGATACGCATGAAGCATACCTTCAGACGATGACCGAGTATCAAGCCGCGTTGACGGAGTATACTCAAACCATGAATAAGAAAGGTCAGAATTATGTATTGTTGGAATATTTTACAGGTAGAACCGACCCAGACAACGTCAGTGGCTACCGTATTTGGATTCTACAAGAGCAAGGTGCCAAGAGCAGTATAACACAAAAATTTAGCGATCGAATTTCCTTTGACTCGATCCAAAAAAAGACCTTGGGCAAACGTAAACACAAGCAAGAGAAAACGTTTCATGATCTTTGGCAAAACATCAATTCGAATGGAGCCTTGGCCAAGACCGTTGGAAACAGTTTGTACGATGATGCATATCATTTCGACTTACGCGAATCAAGTCGTAGTTTGCTTTCGAATAAAGAAAATCCTGCTCATCCAGAAACCATTTTTTCATGCGGACAATGGAATCAAATCATTTGTGGTACAGACGGGTCCGTTGATGCGGAGGGCAATCCTATACGAATGAATCATTTACCATGTTTGTATCCCAATTGTGATATTGATCCTCAACGATTTGTATGGAATAATTATTTTGATGCCGAGTTGACCGTGTTTAAGCCCCACGAGGACTTTCGAAGCTCGATGATTTTGCTCAATGCGAGAGATTTGGCAGAAGATATTTTTATGTCCAAGTATCGATTGGATGCCTACGTTAAATACGTTTTGCCGATGATGCGCACAACGTTGGGTAACATCTTGAAACCAAAGGCATCCAAAGCTATTCAGGTTGGTGCCTTGAGTGCGGCGGTTAGCGAGCGCTATGCGTTTGCATCGAAACCTATTGTTCCAAGCAAAGAGCCACAGTTCGAAGGTCAAAGTTTTCACTGTGTCAATCCTTCGACTAGCATGAGTACTATCGGTATCAATGGTAAAGTAATGCATCCAGGTGAATCGAATAGTTTTTTTTATCAACGTGCGTTGGCGCATCAGCACAATAAACCGTACTTTGAGAAATTGATGAAGTATGCAACTACCCGAAACGAAAAGAAGACCGCTCGAATCAAAGCCTTAGGGAAAGCATTAGAGTACCTTTATCCAATCTTCAATGGAAGTGGGAATTGCAATATTGGGAAAGGTCTTAGTGGAATTATCAATACACAAAATAGGTTAAAGAAACAAAACTTTTCGTGTATCTTTATTGAAATGCCCAACTTGCATCGTGATTTGTCGTTTCAAGATAATTTTATGGCGTGGATGTTGAACGGGTCGGAATTTTACATGTACTTGAGCACATTGCATTGTGATTTTTATCGTTTGTTGATTAATTCAGGTTGTGCGTACCTTCTCATACGCGACAAGACGCACACGTGTCAAAGTGGAGATCCTGGGACAGGAAAGTCGGAGTTGTTGCATATCATTACGATGTTGAAATGCCCTGGTGTTTGTCAAGCGGAAGCAAACGCATCGGCATTGGCTCATTTCTTTGGTGACGACAAACATTTCTTAATTAAAATTAGGAATGAACCAGATCCAATGCGCGATGGTGGATCCGCCATCAAAGGCAATGCAGCCGCAATGCGATTGACCGAGATTGAGAAAAGTATGCGCTCTGAACAAGAAGGAGAAAAATCCATTTCCCAGTTTGATGCCGTGTTGGGCAAATACGTGGAAAGAAAAATTCACGTGTGGCTAAGTATGGTTATCCTTGAAAACAGTAATCATGCTTTGAACAAACGATCCAAAGCAAGGAACGATAGGGATCATAAAGTTCACATTGCCAAAACCATTCGCCCGAAAAAGAACGTTGCTTACATGAAGTCGTCCCAAGGTAGTCAATCAGAAGAACGAGCTAGAGAAACGCAAATGTTCATCAACAAGAATCACTGGATTGATCAAGAATTTGCAAAGATTTGCGCGATGATGGATGTGGACGGCGGGCTTTCCG
>NYWG01000255.1 GCA_002684915.1 Verrucomicrobiales bacterium | reverse complement strand
GGTTTTAGCAACTGTTGTTTCTACTACAGTCCTTGTATCGTTAGTAGCACCATAATGTACTAAATCTTCACCAGAAACAAACTCCTCACCTTGAACATCGGTTAAGAATAGAGTGTCTATTGTTGTATCTACTATACTCTTAATAGCGATTGTAAGTCCAGTTCCTTGTATGGTTGATAAATCTAGAGAAGATTGTTTTGGTCTTAAAATCTCACCAACCCTAAATCCAGTCAATGTTTGACCAGATACTGCTTTAACATCCGAAAGTGTTATTTCAAGAGCATTATTAATATCTAATCCAACCTCAATCTTTGCTTCTAAATTAGATCCAATTCCATTAACAGATTCAAATTCAACTCCAGTAGCTGTTGTTACAGAGTTTGTTAAATCCATTTTACTCCAATCACCCTTAGTGACGACTTCTACTGTAGTAGCAGAAGAATCAGTACCAGTAGTTGGAGCACCACCTCTTGCTTCTATAATACCTGTAACTGTAGCATCTTCATCATCATTAGCAGCCCCTGTACTAATTTTTCTACCTACTGGTAAATCAAGTGCAGTTGTTGCTGTTATTCCAGTAACAGGAAGAATTAATTTTCTTGGGAAAGTTCTGACTGGATTGGTTGGTAATGGTTGAGTATTTTGATTACCAGCTTCAATAGAACTGTTATAAAGAGTAACTGTTCCTGAAGGAACGAATGCTGCTTTATATAATGTAAATTTAAGATCCGATTCTTGACTAGGTGTCCAAATAGTTCCGTTTTGTGATTTGAACAAACTACCACCAAGATATGATTGAGTACATTGTCCAACTTGAGAATCATCAGTAGTTGCTGGTAAAGAAGTAGGAGGTGTTATATTAGGTTCTCCCATAGTAGCAACCCACATTTCATAATCAATAGAACCAGGTGATAAGAATACTAAAGCATATTCTTTCTTTGCTTCCAAATAAATTGGTGATGGGAATGTAACTCTAGTAGGAACAGACGCATCAGACGATACATTAATATTATTTGGATTTAATGTTACCTGTGCATAGTCCTGAACAAGAATATTTGTTGGTGTTCCCAACTCCATAGTCCTTAATTCTACAAAGAGTTTCTTATCTGTTGCCTTTCTACCAAAATATACATCAACAGAAGATAAAAATGCTCCTGTTTCATCTACAGTAAATGATTGTGCTAAAGGATCCCTATAAGGTGCTTCTACTCTTTCTGTAGATTCTTCTACATTGACACTAACAGTAGTTGTAATTTCATTTGGTTTTTGAGCAGGTGGAGCTGGATTTCTAACACCAACAGTAGATGTATTTTGAGTTAGAATAGTTCCTGTGGCAGTATAAGTACCTGTTGCATCACTAGCAAATTCTGTACTTCCTGGTGGAACATACTCTCCAGTAGTATTTGCGGTTAATCTAAAAGTCTTAGTTCCAGCAAGGAATAGATTAGATGGCATTGGAACTTGATGAGCATTTCTAAAGTAGAATGCTCCCAATAAATCGCCATAAGTGTCAGAATAAAGATCTACACTAGTAACTGTTGCTTCAGCACCACTTGTTTCTCCAGTAAGAGTTGCACCATTAACAACATATCCAGCATAATTCTCATCATTTGCTAAACTTTCAATATCACAATTGAATAGAATTGAAGTTGGAGAATATGTATCAGATGGTGCTGGTCTTGACTTATCAAATGGATCGGATATATAAGTCTCTATCATATGTGCTGGTTTTGATATACCACTCAAAATATCTGGTGTATTTTTACCAAACTTATGATTAGGTGCTGCTGCTTTAACTCTACCTATACTATAGAATCCGTTTCTTATCCTAACACTTTCACCAACAGTAAACCCTTGAGATCCAGTTGACATTTCAATTTGAATTAATTTAGGGAATATATCAGGAGTACCTGTATTGAGTTTATGAATATGTTTAGTAAATGCTTTTAATCCATTGGCAGCAAATCCTACATTCCTAGAACGCATAAATTTATCTGCTGTTCCAGAAACTTTAACACTCTCAACATAATCAAATTCTCTAAGATTTTCAATAGTGTTTGTGAAAGATGTTTCTACTTTTTGTGTTGTAGTAGTTGTCTTGGTAGTTGTAGTATCAGTATGATTACCATCAAATATATCTTGATCTGCTTCAACATCAGTTTCAGTTACATCTACAGTTGTACCTACAGTAGTAACATCAGAAACAATATTTGCTTGCTCTATCCATTTAGCACCAGTAGATTCGGTTCTATAATTATCAATATAAATTGTTCTTACCCAATTATCTGATGGTGGATCTAATTGAACAGCACCAACAAAAACAGTAACTTCAAATGGATTAACATTTACAAGTATTGATGCTTGTGGTTGATCCAACCATGTAACTTCATCATACTTAAGTGTTATTAGATCACCAGTTTTTTGGCAATTTGGATCGAATAATCCAAGATTAGATGACATATCTGCTGTTGTCTTATCAATAGCAGGATTTAAAGCAAGTTCTGCCCTTAGAGACCAAAAATCAACCGCACTAATTAATTCTTGATTTACAACATCAACATCACATCTGGAACCAGAATCTATATTAAAATCAATAAAATCTCTATTTTTGAAATCATTAACAACAAAACCAGTTTTAAATCTATTAGTACCTGTAGAATCTGTTACTTGAAGTGACTTAGTATCCAATTCAAGAGCAGTTAAAGAAGTCATTACTTCAAGATTGGAAACTCTCTTCTCGATTTTTCCAATATCTCTCATAGTAAATCTTCTATTATCATACATCCTTATTGCTGGTCCTTTTTGAGGATCATACAAATAAGGTGGTAATGTTATTTCAGCAACTTCCATTGAATCACCAACTTCAGTAGGTGGTGATGGTCTATCCTCAGATACACCTTTAATCAATTTAACTTGTTCAAATTTATTAATAACTAACTTATCAATTCTAGGTAAGTAATAACTATATCCAAGTACTGTACTTTCATTAGGTGCTATAGCATAATTTGTTGTAGTTTCAAATTTCCTATTAGCAAATGCAAATGGAGATTTAACACCTGTTGTAGCAGTAGATGGATTAAATGGAACAACTTTAGGTCTAAAATCTATAGTATCAGTTGCTCTATTAGCACCAACAGTAGGAATATCATAAGTATACCTATCTTTATTGTATGAGTTTACAGTGAAGAAATCTCCAGACTCTGCTGCTGATGTATCATAATAATCAAATACAATCAAAAGTCTGTTAGATGGTATAGAAGAATTTTTCTTTCTTACTATTCTAGAATAATCATAATATTGTTTTCTTTGTCCTTTGTCTAAACTATAATTATTTGTTCTATCATTATAATTACCATCACCTTTCTTTTGAATATTTGCTTCAATATTTGATTCTAAAAATACTGCCTTTTCTCCTCTAGCAAATTGACTATCATTTAATAAAACATACTCAACCTTATTTGGAGTTACATTTACTACTTGTCCAACTGCTCTACTATCTTCTCCTCTTACTTTTTCGCCAATTGATACATTATCATCTAAAGCAAGTCCACTTACAAAGGTTAATGAGTCAAATGTTGGTTTATCTTTGTTTGTAGATTCATATACTGCGATTATCTTAACAGCATCAGGAACATTTAATGATATTTCATGGTCTTCAATTCTCAAACCATAAGCAGGACTTGCTTCCAATCCCTTAGTCGTTGTTGTTACACCAGCAGTGTTAGTTACTTCTAACTGAGAACTTCTAACATAGTCTTTTCCTTTACTGGATAACCCAATCTTCTTTAGAGTGGTGTTTACAGTTGCAGTACCAGAATTTTTTGACAATCTAGTAAATTTAGCAGTAAATCCACCAGTAATCTGAACCTGCTCGGAAGTTAATTTTTCTACAGTTCCATCTTCATAAACAATAGAATACCTCTCAGCATCAAATGGTTCAAATAATGCAGTAGATATTCCTACAGCACCACCAGTTCCTGAATCTGCCATTACTTGGTCTACAGTTAATTCAATCTCTTTCTGAGCACTTACAGTACGATTTACAGCTTGACGAGTTATTGTCAAATTAGAATCTGAAAGATCAACAGTAGAAATATTTCTTTTTGGTAACTGACTATACAATCCAGATCTACCTAGATTGATAATTCTTGGAACTTTTACAGTAAAGGTTGATGTTGTTGTTACACCAGCAGTAGGAGTATCACCAGATATAAATGTCAATGCTTGTCCTTGAGAATTTGTTCCAGCAAGATCTTCAACTGCGTCCAGTCCTATTATTGATCCATCAGCACTGATTACATTAACTCTATTATAAACTATAAGACCCTGTGAACCGTATCCAGTTTGATAGCTAATGATAGCATCTGTCTTAATACCAACAGCACCACTAAATCTTTTTCCTAAACATGTTGCTGTGGTTGTACCACCAGAATTTTTAATTTCTAATTGATCAGTAATCTTAAAATTAGGTAGAATTCTATCATATAAAACAGAATCAGCAACAAAGTTTTTACTACCATTTAATCCACTATTAGCAGAAGCTTGGTATACTGATTTGATATCATCGGTACTGTATGTCCAAATTTTTACAATTGAAGAGGTGGAATTATCTTGACCAACAACATTATCAGATTCATTAAATCTTAACTGCTCCCCAACAACAAATTGACCTGTAGTTTGACTTACATTTATCTCGCTAGAATTAACACCAGCAACATATCCAATAGCACCACTACTAAGACCTCTAACTCTTGTTCCTGTAGGTACTGAAGTTCCGTTAGAAATTTGAAGTGTTGTATATGTTTGAATATCAAATATATGAAGATCCCATTCAGTATCATTATCAGAATATGGAGCATCAGAAAGTGCATAATTATACACTCTTGCTTCACCAATCTTCAGACCAGTAGATGCGTTTGAAGCACCTTTTCTTCCATTATAAAGCTCAACTATACTAGAATCCCCACCAATACCAAATTTAGGCATTCCTTCAGAGTTATTAACTTTTAGAATACTTCCCATTCTAAAGTCAACAGCACCTGCCTTTATATTCTTAGTATCTCTTGGTTTATCTACATCTAAAACTGTAGTGCCTGGTAATGCTACATCATATCCTCTAACGTATGCTTTACCTGGAGACAATACAACATTCATTAAATCATCACTTGGAGTAGCACCTAAATCAGTCTTTTCTCCCTCAATATACATTCCACCAGATCCAAATTCATTATTTAATGAGTTATGGATACTTACACTAAAAGGTTCTACTGAATAATTTCCAGATTCATCATATGTTCTTTCAGCAAAGTAATCTTTTATAATATTATAAACCGATTTATCTTGTAATTTCTTAATTTCACCCTTACGAATTCTAATTAATTCTACAAAATTAGTATCATTGCTATAATCTAACAATGCTTTCTTTGATAACTTTAAACTTACCTTAAGTCTATCAGCACCTGGAGCAGCATAATTTGTAAATCCTTTTGCATTATCATTCAATAAAGAATCATCAGAAGCATTAATAATTTCCTCATTAATTTCAAAACCAACTCTATATGATGGTTTATTTGAATATGGCTCTAGAACTACTAAAGATTTTGATACATCTACAAAAAGTCCTCTTACATAATAAACTCCAGTATCAACACCAACAGAAGAACCAGTATTAGATGCTAAATCTGATGTTAATGTAAGAATTGTATCACCTGTAGTTAATGTTGTATTACCATAAGTAACATTTTCTTCTAATATTAATATCTCATTATCTGGAAATGCTTGACTAATACCCTGACTATCAGATTCACTGTACTTTACAAAAATTGTAATATCATCAACTCCTTCAGTTGGAGGTAAAATATAATTTGATATTCTTGCAGTAATTTGAGACTCTTGACCCCTTACTTTAGTTCCCTTACCATCATTATTTTTAATTAAAGCATCAAGATATACACTAACATCTATACCTAAATGATCGGCATTTACTTTACATGAAAAATATGTGCTGTCATATGTAACAGATCCTGGTATAACCATAGATCCTTCTTTGAACATATGACTACCAAAAGATTCTATTTGATTTTGTAGAATCGATTGGAGACCTGTTAATTCTCTTGCCTGAACTGGAAATCCAGGTTTGAACAATGTCCTGTAATAATTTTTCGCCTTATCAAAATCATCATAATAAGGGCTTATATTTAAGTTAGTCTTTTGTGACATTGTTTTTTAGAATTCCAGAATGATTTTAACGTCTTCTTTTTGTCTAGGGTTTCTAGCAATAAGTGGTCGATTATCGACATACACTAAATCCCCTGATCCTTTATTTATCTCTGATTTAGATAACCCTTCATTGAAAGTAGTTCCTAAGTTAATAACTTTAGTTCCATCTTTACTGGCAGTAGTAATACCAGTGAAGGATCCATAAACCTGTCCACTATATCCATTTTCACCAACAATATTATTTGCTGGTGTGTTATTTGCTTTAGTGGATTCAAAATCATAAAATGTACCTTTGTTGGCAACACCAGAATAATCTGTTTGATCTTGTGCTGTACTATAATTTAAAGATCTATCTCTAAAATATTTAATTACGTGAGTATCAATATCATATGAAGCAACATATGCCTCTGCGGTTTTACCATCTCCTCTCAATTGCGTAATTTTTTCCCCAACAGTCAAAGATCCACTAGGAAGATTTAATGAATCTGAATCATCCATTTTAATAGCAGGTAGTCCAGAAAACTGACCTTCTGAGAAAATTTCAGTACTTTCAGACTTTGTTGGATTCTTTAAAATACCAACTTGAGCAAATTTAGCATCAACTGGAAAATCTTTAGTAGCATCATCAAATCTAGCATATATAAGAACCTTATCGGTTCCTAATTCAGTATAGATATCAAATCCATGACCCCTAGATGGAGGAATTAATGGAACCAATTTTGCTAATGTTTGAATTGAAGAAGTATTAGACGTACCTAAATCTACAATTCCATAAGAATAACCTTTACCACCAGCACTAACTACAGCATTTGTTATCTTACCACTAGTAGCATCTACTCTTGCTTTAGCACCAGATCCATCACCCAATATATCACATTCTTTTCCAGTAAAGTTTCCATAACCAATACCAGCATTATCAATATAGACATGCTTTAATTGATTACTATTAACAGTAGAGTCAGCATTTTCTCTGACAGATCTTATACTAGGATCTACGGAAGTTGACCAATTATTTGGAACTGTAATATACTCTGTAGAATCAAACTTTATAATATCTGCAGGAGAAACTGTAAATAAGTATTTCCAAAGGTATCCATCACCACTACCACCTGCTTTAGATGGTTCTAGGTCTGTAAAATTTGGTTGATCGGCAGAAATATTACCTTGTGGATTAGAACCAGTAGCACCATTTGATATACAAACATAAACTTTAAATTCACTGTTTATGACATAATAGTTTGATGAATATAGATTTGATACGTTAGTATTCTTAGATTTATTTTCATAACTAACATCATCTCTATAAAAATCGTACCTTGTATTTGGTTCCCAAGTAACTTTTCTAATAACTCTACGAATATTATCAGCAGTAATCTTTTTACCATAGAGAATGGTATCCCCTACATGATAATTATTGGTAAAATTATCTATAGGTGCTGGTGTCTGTCCAGATGAATTCCAATTCCAATCCCTACCAAAGAGTTTTGTGTTCTCTGTTGGAGTCTTAGGATTAGCAAGTCCGATAAAAACGTAATATGAATTACTTCCGTTAGTGACGTTCTCTACGAAATTACTAGCATTAAGAATTCTAAATTGATCAGTTACAATTGCAGGCATCTTATAAACAGTACTTTTTTTCTTTATTTATAGTCATAAGTTCACCATTATCCTATAGTCCTAATAGCACCAGTGTTTCTTAGTCCCTTATGAGAAGCAGGATCGTAAGTTCTACGTTGAATTGTGGGGAATGAAGATAGTCCAACATTAACCGTTTTACCAGAAACTACTAAGTTTAATGGAGTTTCATCCCTAACAACTCCATCTAAAGGATTGTATAATCTACCCCATGATATTCTACCTAAAGAAGTAGTAATACCAAGATTAGTTTGATCATATTGACCTGTTTGTGCTATTCCAGCAATAGCAGATGTACTAGAAACATTACATGTTATAACACCAGTCCTTTGAGTGCCCGTAATTTGATGAACCTTGTATACATTGTCTAGGAACGTTGTTCCTACACCAACAACACTAGCATCATCAGCATCGATAGAAATAACTCCATCTCCAAGTTGAGTATCATGAATTAATACTGGATATCCAACAAGAAGATCTGCTGCTAATTGATTACTTTCAACTTGGAATTCAAATTTAAGAGCATCATTACCATTAGTTCCATCTGTTACTGCAATTCCTGTAATAATTGCTGACCAACCTTGTACATTTGTAATTTTTGTAACCTTCTCAAATTCAGTAGCATCTAAAGACACATTAACCTGTGGTGGGTTAGTAGAACTATATCCCTTTCCAATATCAGTAATTAATGTATCAGTAATACTTCCATTTGTTACTGTAGCAGTTGCTTTAGCAAATTCTGATGTACCAGCAACTTCATATTCTTCACGATTTAGAGTTCCAACACCAACACCAATAGGAGCACCAATTGATAATGTGACGGATCCATTATATCCACTACCACCATCTACAATTGTCAAAGAACTTACAGTTCCATCATTTGAAACATTAGCAGTAATATTTGCTGATTCTAGATCATTATTTTCAGGTGAATATATTATCGCATCTACCTGATCAACAGTAATATTGTACCTATCACCAGGATCAATATTAGGATTACCCAAATCTTCATAATGGAATGACTGAGCATCATCAACAAATATTCCATAATCTACTCCATCCTTACCTACAGTTGTAGTAGTAACGTCTCCAATAATTTTAGCAGTAGGATAAATTTGAGGTTCTATAGAATCTCTTGTTTTAGAAATCTTTTCACCATTTATAAAGGTATCTTGCTTTTGCTTCAACCAATCTACTGGTTTAAAGTCATTTTCATTAATACCAGGTCCACGATATACTTCAGTCTCAACAAGGTCTGAAGAAAGGAGTTCTTTAACAGTTCTAGCTTTATACTGAGATCTAGTATCTTTTAATCCATTATGCTTTTTAAGTTGTAACTGATCACCAACTTTAATTGTTTCATCAATATCAACTATTTTAATATCAATACCATCTTGCCCCTTAAAGAAGAAGATATCTACCTTATCATTAGTATCTGGTGGTTCAGTGAATGTAAATGAAGTTCCACCAAAGAATTGATATGCCCAATTAGGAGTTTGGATAACACCATTGACAAATATTAATAGTACAGCATTAAGATCTATTTGAGCAGATAATGGATCCGTTTCATCCTTTTCAAAACTCAATAATTGACCATTCAAGAATATTGGGAACCTTGTTCTAATTCCATCCTGTAAGAATCTAATATCATCAATAAAATCTATTTCACCAAACTGCCATGCCGCAAAGTAATCATTGCTTGTTGAAGCAACATTTAATTCAAATTCTTGAATTGGTTCATGAACTAAGGCAGAAGTAACAAGACCAACAACTTTCATTCTATCTCCAATAGCAAATGAATGTCCTTGTCTTGCTACTTGGAAATTCTTTATACCAAATAATTCATTATTCTGATTAAATCCTCTAGTAATACTACCAGAATCAGATTTAACAAACGTATGATTATAATTACCACCAGAAATAACAGCACCAGCAGTTGTTGAACCAGAATCAAATGTATGTGTGTTTAAGTTACCAGTCTTACCAACTTGTAATGTTATTGTTCCTGCACCCTGATTAGCAGAAATAACCTCAATAGGAGAATCATATGCTCTATCACGTTTCTGACTTATAGCATTAGCAACACATCCAGCAAATGTATGAGTAGAATTATTAGTTGAAACATCTCCTTGTAAAACATCTATCTTAAATGTTGATCCAGAAGCAGAAAATACTTTAATCCAGTTACCACTAATACCATCAGTTGATCTTGGATAAGATTTTGTTCTACTAGCATCACTAACATCACCAACATTAACTGTAATCTTTCCACCAGTAGTATCAACAGCAGTAATATTTAAAGCAGTATCATACGCTGGATCTGGTTGACCATCAGCAGCAACAGCACGAGGATAAGTATGTGATGTTTGGTGACTATCAGCAGAACAAGTAAATGATAATCCATTATCAGCAATTTTAACTGCATCACCAACTGAATAATTGTGTGTTCCGATAGTTAATACCAAATCACCAGTTAAATGATCATAATCAGCCCAAGTTACACTCTTTGTTTGGTCAAATGGAGCACCAACAGGTGTTATTGTAAGAACATCAGTTGCTGTTCCACCATCGTAAATATGTTCCCCAACACCATATTCGCATATGAATGAAATTGCATTATCAGCAATCTTAACCCAATCACCATCTTTCATATTATGATCTGATGTTGTAGTTACAGTCAAAACTCCAGTGGCTGGTTCATATGTTGTTCCTGCTTGAGCAGTGTGAGTATCAATTGTAGTTCTTGGGTATGACTTTGTATTACCTGTTGGATTAGCAATGCCAACATCAACAGTAATAGTTCCACCAGTAGTATCAACAGCAGTAATTGGTCTAGCAGTATTATAAGCAGGATCACCTGAACGTGGATAAGAATGATTGGTAGCATGATTATCAGCATCACAACTAAAGACAATCTTACCAGCACCAATAGTAACAGTATCACTAGTTGTAAAACTATGAGATCCAATAGTTAATACTAAGAGACCAGTAGTAGGATCATATGAAGCATTAGTAACATCTTTCTGAACATTACCAGCAGTAATTGTAATAGCATTTGTAACCGTACCACCTTTATAATCGTGAGTACCTGTAGGAGCAGTGCAAGTGAATGCTATTGATTCATCTGCTAATTTAAGAGTAGATCCCTTCTTAAGTCCATGATTAGCACCAATTGTAAGAACTAATTTACCATTAGATCCATTATAGGTGGCATTAGATACATCATAAGTTACAGTAGGGGATTTACCAATCTGAACATCAAAACTAGTAGAAGATAAGTTAGTAACTTTTAAATCTTGTCTACAAGCAGGATCCAATCCAGGTCTTGGATATGTCTTAATCTCATTGCTTCCCATATCACATCTAAATGATAGAGAATTATCAGCAATAGTAATCATATCACCATTCTTAAATTCAGAATCAGTTAAATGTGTACTATCAAAAGTAAGACCTAAAATACCAGTAGATGGATTATAAGAAGCACTAGTTGGTGTTAATGATGTACTGACACCAGGAGCAGAAGTAGTATCTACATCAATATCAAGTAATAAATTAACTCCAGTTTCTTTAGTTTCTCCAAGAGCCAATCTAGAAATACCTTCAATTGGCATATTTTGATAAACTGGGTCAGGTGTTATAATTTCTGGGTTTACATAATTTGCTCCACCATTAATAACATTAAATTCTAGAGATCCACCAGTTCCAGCAGGTGATTTACCAACATTAATTGTAAATGTTGTAGTATTAACAATAGTCTCTACACCAACAGATAAACCATATATTGGATCAGATATTCTTGGATATGCGTGAGTTGTAGCATGACGATCCTTGTTGCAGGTGAATACTATACATTCTTGGGCAAATTCAACAGTATTATTTGCTCTCTGAATATTATTTGGTTCTGCAGAATATAACTTATGAACTGTTGTATTTGTAGAAGGTGTATTAAGTAAACATTGGATATCAAAAGTAGTTGAAGTTATGTTTGAAATCTGAATCCACTTATTATGAATAGGATCAGTTTTTCTTGGATAAGCATGTTTAGTTAAATCTTCATCTTGTGCACATGTAAATAATAAAGATTTTTCAGCAATCTTAATATAATCACCATTACTAAATCCATGAGCAGATGCTGTTTCTAATGTTACAATACCAGTAGTAGGATCATATGAAGCAGTTGATATACCTGTAACATCTGCTGCTGTGAAATTATGAGCAAGATTAGTTGTAACTGACATTATACCAGTTTGTGGATCATAATCCGCAGTGGTTATGTTAAATGGTCCTCCAGAATTAGCAGTAAGACCCATTGCTGAAGAACTCACATACTTATGATCATTCTCGGCAATCTTAGCAGTTACATGACCACCAAATCCAGCACCACCACCTGGTCCAACGTTTATAATAATAGTATCGTCACTAACAGCATCAATACCTAATGTAGCACTTGAAGCAGGATCAGTTGATCTTGGATAAGTATGCTTACTAAAATGATTATCCCTAGAGCAAGTAAAGGTTAATGTATCATCATTAAGAATAACTGTATCCTTCGCTTTCAATATACATCCATCCAAATGGGAAGCATATTGGTGAGTATAATTACCACCAGTTTCTACACAATCTGCTACAGCATCAACAAAGGTATGAGGATCTACGTTAGTAGATGGAATAGTTGTTAATACCTGAACTGTTATTGTTGTTTCAGTTACATCTACGATATTAAAGGCACTATCATAGAATGGATCATTACCATTAGATCTAGGATATGATTTCTCAGCAGCAGTACCACTAGCACCACCAAATCCACAACTAAATTTCAATCCTTCTTCTGCAATCTTAATACTTGTTCCAACAGTTAAAGTATGTGTTCCAATTTCTAATACCATTAATCCAGTATTAGGATCATATGTAGTTCCTGTTGTTGGTGTAAATTTAACAATAGGAGATGTTCCTACTTCTACTTTAAATGTATTATTAGTTTTATTGGTTACTTGAACCCATTTACCACTAATTGGATCTGTTGGTCTTGGATATGGATGAACTGATCCATAATTATCCATAGAACACTTAAATGATATTCCATAATCAACAATCTTAACCCAATCACCAACAACAAAGTCATGTCCTGCTTTAGTTATTGTTAATTTACCTGTAGTAGCACTATAAGAAGCAGTATCGATACCATAGGCAGTTGCTGCCTCTAAAGTATGATATCCTACATCTAAAAGCAATCTACCAGTATGTGACTCATATTCAGCACTTGTTGGTTGATATTGTGTACTATTTGTACCACCAGTGTTCTTAACAACACTATTAGAAGCAGCAGATATAAATCTGTGCTCATAAGCAATATCAGTTACTCCAATTGAAACTGGTTCTCTATATCCAGATCCAAATGTTAAATCTTCATAGAACTCACAAACATATCCACCATTATAGTAAGTTCCACCATGAACATAATTGTGATTAATTGTAGAAATACCACAGAATGCTTCAAAAGTTCTCTCTGAAGTAATTGCTACTACAGGTATCGAACGATTATCATCATTGAATACTGTTGTTGTTACTCCAGCATATGATGAACTACATTCAAACTCTAATTGATTGAGTAAAACTGTTGATGGATTGTCTAACGAGAAATAATGTGGATTATCAGTTGTTACTGTAATAATTCCACTATTATTATCATATTCAGCATCTACAATATTAATATTACTAAGTGATGAATGAGCAACACCAACTAAACTTGTGATTATACCAGCAGTCTTTTCCGCCTTTACCCTAGCACCAACAAGAGGTGCATATCCAAGACCTGCTTTTGATCCTAGAGTATTGATTAAACCACCTCTTGGAATCTGGTTTTGGTTGATATCATATTCAGATTGGATTCTACTTCCATTTTCAGAAGTAATTCCAGTAAACATAACACTTGATATGCCAACATTAGTATCACTTTCAAATTCATAGTTATTACCTAAGTTGTTCAAAGTTAATGGTGTCTGGAATACTCCATTAATGAATAATACCCCATTTCCAACACCAACACCAGTAACAGTATTAGCACCACCAACAGTTAGTGTATAAGTTCTTCCAATACCAGTAAATGAATCTGATATATCATCAAATACCATATTGGTATCATAATTTGTTCTTAAGAATGTTCTACCATTATATTCTGCCTTAACGTATGGTAAATTTGTTTCACTTCTTCTCTGTCTTGTATTACCTTTTGGTGGATCTAAGAACCAAATTGTACTATCAACAATATTAAATGATCCTCTATGAACTCTTGAAGATGCTCCAGCACTATGTGACTGTGCTGCCCTACCCAAAGTACCCCTCTTTACGTTAACAACGGGTATAGTTCCTTTTTCAGAACCAATAGCTGGTAATTTACCAGTTACTGGATCAGGTACTTGTGAATTAGATTCTGCTAAACCAACCTCTATAACTTTCATATACTCATCACCAACCTTCAATACATCTCTTGGTTGTATTGAACTAATACCACTTAATGCAAATTGTGTTACAGCTACACCAACAGAATCAAATCCAACATCATCTTGTAAATTATGTTCTACTGCTGTATATGATATTGGTTGTTGAACAATTCCATCTAATCCAATTACAGTTTTACTTAAAACTTTACTCATCTGGAACTTATGAGCATTACCAGATCCTGAATTAGTGAATGTTATTGGATCTCCACTAGTAATATACTCTTTCTTACTATACAAGAAGAATTCGTCACCAGAAAGTGCTTTAACATAAACTGTTTCTGGTAAAGTATTAATAACAGTACCATCAATACCTTCAGTAGAAGCAATTCCTGGAGCAGTAGCAGGAACACCTATAAAAGTAGAATATGGTGTATATGTTAACTCTTCATTAGTATTGAAGAAATGATTAGATAAAGTAAACTTACCTGTTGCTAAATCTAACTGTGAAGTATCACTTGGATTAAATCTCTTATAGTAGATTGGTGTTCCTTCATGCTTAAGTTCAAAATTAACTTTATTTGCTCTATCACCATTAGGACCATCATAAGCAGATAGAACTAAATCAGAAACAATAGGACCATATTCAAGAATATCTGCTTCATTTTCAAAATCATTTACTGTTTGGAATATTGTATTAAATGCTTGAACTTCAACTATAGATGATGTATAGTCCAATGTACCATTGGTTCCATCATCAGGATAGAAATTAAATGATAATACTCCAGCATCTGGATTTGATATTCCAAATGTTCCAATTCCAGAAACATAATCATTTGAAATATATGGATATTCAACTACAGCAGCATCACTATCTTTATCCTGCATTAAGATTACTTGATGTAATACTGTAGTATCACCACAAGAAACACGAATTAATGATTTTAAACTACTATCAATTTCACTACTTAATCTAGTTACGGTTGAAATACCTGCTTCACCAGAATAAGTAGATTCTAATCTTGCTGATCTTTCAGCACCAATTGGTTGCCCAGTAACATTAAATCTATATGTTCCTATTCCAGCAGTTGTAGTTCCTAAACCAACAACATTTACTCCAGCAGATAGTGTTCTATTTCTATCATTAACAATATTAACATTTACATAATTTCCATCATGTGTAGCAGTAAGAATACCAATGGTATTAGCACTATAACTAAGTGGTATACCATCTTCATTTACTGTAGTATCAGTATAAGATTCTACTAATTGTAATTCATCAGTTACATGATCTATATTTAAAAGAACTTCATTATAGTTAAGAGCTCTAGTGAAATCATCTTGGATAACAAGATCAGCAGATAATCCATTGAAATCATTTTCATCAATTTTATAAAGTGTTGTTGTAGTGATACCCAAGACAATACTTTGAATGTCAGTATTATCTAAGAAACCAATATCAGATGCTACTGTATAATCAGTAGAATATGTAATAGTTGATGATGAAAGTATCTTAATAAAGTCATTCCTTATTGTTATTACTCCAGTATCAGGATCCTGTACAAGTGTAGTTGTCTTCTGAACAGGAACTAAATTAGCAGTTGTTGAACTAGTAATAGATGTAACTGCGAATCCTACTTCATATAAACCAGCAGAACTACTCTTTGTTTCCCAAGAACTTAAATATGATCCAATTAAATTTGGAATTACCTTATCATATCCAGCATCAGTACTGTTTAAATCATAATCAGTAACTGTTAATACTAAATCATCGTTCTGAATTGTTCCTGATATTGTCGAACTAACAGTTGTAGTAGCACTACCAACATTAACATTATCACCAACCAATTTAACTGATCCAAAAGTTTCTGTTCCAATACCAGCAACATCAGTACTAAATGATGTTTTTAATACTTTAATATCATGATCAACATCAAATTTTTCTGTTGGAGTAAATATTAAAGTTTTTCTCTCAGCATCAGCACTATCAGCAGAGAATTCTCCCAACAAATGTCCAGAATAATCAGATGTTTTTTCAAGTAAAAACGCATTATTAGTTGTGGTCAAAACAACCAAATCACTTAGTTGAACATCAAAACTATCTGGGTCTGTTATCTGAACAAGATATTTTACATAATTTCCATTAATTTCCTCAATTTCTGTAAAATTCTCTCCTATACCAGCACTAGAGAATCTATCACTAATATCATCGTGAATCAATACCCTATTAGTCAAACATTTTGTATAATCAGTTAACTTTACATTCTGGAATTCTATAAATTTTGATCTATCATCTAGTGCATCATAATCAATAGCCAAATCAAAATTATTAATTACATCAACTCTCTTTTCCTCAATCACATCTATTGTAATATCTGCAACTGCTGGTTGAGTTGTACCAACACCAACAAAACTTGCTGTATCTTGAATTACTGTATCAGCAAAATTCTTAAGACCTGCTGGATGAATAACTCTATTCAGAGGATCTACAAATTTATCCCATGTAATAGGACTCTTAACAGAATAAGATAAATTCTGATAATAATCGTTATTAGGTATAACTTGGAAATCTTCATTTAACTTTCCAATATTGTCATTCCAACCATAATCAACTCTACTTGAGAAATCAACGTTGAATTTAGCTTTACTATTCGTGATTCCAGTTACATTGGCAGCCGTTCCGCTAACATTACCGATAAACCTATCACCAACCTTTAAGTTATCATAACCATCAGTTTTAATATAATCATCCCTATATTCTACGATTCTTATATCTTTTTTAATATAACTACCAGACTGTTGAACTAATATAGATTCATTATCTGAAAATTCTGCTCTATCTTGAATTACTTCTAACTCAGGATAAACCTTTCTGTTAACAATATTAGCATATCCAGATTGGAATACTTTAGCAACACCTGGATTAGTAGTAACGCCAACTAAATCAAATTTCAGTACATCTGGGTTTGATGATAAGTACTCAGTAACTGTAAAGAATTGGTAATTATAATCAGAAGAATTAAATCCATCACCTTCCACAGTAGTTGCTGTCTGACCAGTGTTACTAACGCCTATACCTGCCTCACCAACACGTTGAATACCTTCAACGAATATTTCATCCCCAACAGCAAATGGAGGTGTTCTAAACCCATTTAATGGGGTTTGAAGTCTACATACAACTGTTGTATCACCATCAACAGATATTGAATTGATACCAACTCCATTAGAATTGTCAATTGCTATTAATCTATGATTTACTGATTCTAAACCCTTTACTGGAGCAGCAATTTCAACTTCTGCTATTGATTGTTCAGGAACTATTGCTATAAAAGAATCACTATCAACTACCTGATTTGTATTTGGATTAAAGAGTAATAGTTTAGGAGCACTTAAATAATTTAAACCACCACTAACAATATCAACAGAAGAAACTTGATCTAAATTATCAATAGTAACAATTGGTGAGATAGATGCTTCTGGTCTTAATGTCTTATCAGCAGAATATTCAAAACCAATATCATTAATTCTTATTTGATTAATATTACCAATTGATGTTGATATAGCAACAATATTTGCATTTCTACCATTTTCACTAGCAACATGACTAAATTTAGGAACTCTCTTATAGGCAAATCCTGTTGAGATTGTTTTAAGACCTTTAATAGGTCCAATAACATCAGATGATTTTGTTGAATACTCTAACTTATCACAATCACGATCATCATATTTAAGTAATTCTGGCTCTCTTCTTGGTGAGAATTTAAATTCATCATCGGTTACATCAAATATCTCATATTCACCATTATATAAACTATCAACAAACGATATTTCAGAGTAATTATATACATCCTTATCAGCAGTGCTTATATACCCAGATTTCTCAAGAGAATAGAATAACTTACTTGGAAGTGATTTAGAAACTCTTATAGTTAAAGCGGCTCCAACTACTTCATTGCCAATTTCTCCACCCTTTACAACATTAAAATCAGTTGAATCTCCAGAATTAACAAATTTATTCTTAAATTCCTTATCATAGTAAATATCAAAATCAAATCCAGATAAGGATGAAGTAGATAAACCAAATGTTAATTGTGAATTTTTAACAACTTCTATCTTAGGATTAATAGATGCTATAGTATGTTCTGCTGTTAATCCACCTTCAGTAGCAATTCCAATAATCTTTGCAGGAACAGATTGAGAATCTTTTAGTGTCTCTGCGAGATAGAATGTATTAGAATCTAATTTATGAACAAAATATGATCCTGTTGTAAATCCAGTATTACTTGGAGTATCCCAAATAATTTGATCACTATCATAGAATACCTTATCACCAGTACTAAATCCATGATTTAATATAGTAAATGTATTTGGATTAATATCATCACCTGAAGTTGATACACCAGCAACACCAAAGTCTAATGGATTAAAGAGTAATTTTTCATATTCAGAATTATAACGAACATCTACCTCAAAGGTATTACCATACCCAACAACATGATTTGGAACTATATTAAGGTTAATAACATCACCATTTTTTAAACCATGTGTTGATGTATTAGCAGCAGCAACTTTCGTTACCACTGTAGATGTTATTCTACTAATATCACCATCTACTTGATCATAATTTGTAGTAAATGAATATTCATAACTATCAGATCCATTACCATAGAAATATAATCCACCTGTAGTATGAGCAGCACCAGCATTAGTTGCTAATCCAATATAATCAGTTCCTTTATTAATAACATAAACATCGGTCTTACCACTGTTTATATCAGGCATATTGACAATACCACTACCATCAATCTTAGGACTTACTAATAAAGAAGTCGCAGGAGGTGCTGAAATTATATCCTTACGGAAAGATATCTTATCACCAGTACTAAATCCATGATTTGGTACATATATTTGTTGAACTGGAACAGGTACTTGATTATTATTCTCACCTATTGAATAGTCAATAAAAGATCCACTGGTTGTTCCAATACCAACAGACTTAGTACTATTGAAATAAACTACTTTATTGAGAGTAGATTCAAACCTTTGAGATCTAACAGGTATACTGATCTTACTTGCTAAAGCATCTATTGTAGATCCATAGGAAACAATATTTCCCGTACCAAATCTTTTTGCTCTTATTATAGATCCTATAGGATATAGATTCAATACTTTTAGATACTCATCATTAATTTTTATAGAAGATCCTATAGAAACAACATCTGAGATAAAGTTAACGTAGATATCTTCAACAGTTCCATTAGGATTAGTATTTTGAGGTATTTCTTTTACCAATGTCATGGTATCTGTTTTAATACCAATAGTAAATGAATTTGTTAATGCAACATTAGTTGTACTTAAACCAGAAACTATAACAGTATCTTGATCATTTAAACTAACGTGTGGATAAAGATTGGCAAAAACAGTGGAATCATTATTCCATTCAAATACTACATTTTCAAATTTAGTTAATTCAGTTTCAATACTTGAAACACCTATACCAACAATTTCATCTACTTGACCTCTAGCACCAGTTCCATTAGTTTCGGTATTATCAAATACTGTAAAGTCACCGACTTTATATCCATCACCACCATCTAAAATTTCAAATTCTGATACAGATCCTCTAGTAACAGATTCAACAGTAGACATTTGCCTAACAATTTCATTAGATTCTATAATGAAATCATTATCAGCAAATTTATCATCTACTTTGTACGGGAAAGTATTTCTTGATAATGTCGTACTATTAAAATCAAATTCCTGATTTAAGACATTATTACCTGTAATGTATGGTAATCTATAGGTTTTTCCTATAAAGTATGGATATACTGGATCTTGATTTTCATCAATAGTGGCAAAATAAGCATAGATTCCTTTAGGGAATTCAGGTGTCTTACAGAATCTACCATTATGGTCATCAAGATCTTTATCACTACTATACTCCCAATCCTGTATTAATGATCCTTCAGGGAATTTTGATAATGCTGGTCTAATACCAGCAGCAATATCATCAGCAATTTTAACACTATCCTTAGAATATCCAGATACCATCCTCTTTATAGTGGATCCAAACTTATCTGGTTCACTAAACCCATTTGGTCCATAAATTGGAATACCATCATATGCCCAACCAATTATAGGGGAATGACCACCACTACCAAGACCATCAAATGCAGTTGCAACTTTTCCACCATAACTATAAGCACTTAAAACCAATTTATCATCACCATGTGGTTCTAAATGGAAATTACTACGACGAGAAGCAATATCTACATTAAAATTACTAATTCTTGGCTTAACGAAACCATTTTTACCTCTAGATTCGGCAACAATAAAGGTATCTGATTGAGAATAACCAATTCCTTCATTTATAACTGTAACTTCTGTTAATTGCCCATCAGAAACTACTGGTTTAAACTTAGCACCAGTTCCAGATCCAGTAAGTTTTATTTCTGGTAATGAATAATACTCCTTCCCTTTATTAAGAACATAAACATCAATTATTTTACCATCTGATACAATTGCTTTTAATTCTGCTTCTTTACCATTTTGTACATAACCTTCTGGATCTCTATTATGGTTTATAACCTCTGATCCATACTTATTACCCTTTTCATAAAGATCTATACCAGTAATAGTACCAGTTACAATAGGTGTAAAGTTAATTGTTCCAACTGCCTTATTTGACTTATAAGTTACACTGGCAGTTACTGTAATATCAGGGTATTTGAATACATTATATCCAGTTCCTGTACTAGTAAGATTGACATACTTACCTCTCTTATAATCATCCTTTTTCTTAGTTAACTCCCATTTAGAAGAATCATCTATAAATGCACTGGATGATGTGTGATTGGTTACACAAATATAAGTATTATTTGATTCCTTTACTAAATCATCAACAACATATGCTTTTGCTGCTTCCCAGTCTTGAGCATCCACAACACCATTATCAGATAATCTGAATGCATTATCATCTATTTTAATTACAGTATATGAATTATAAGTACTTAATTCTGTTATTGGATCACTAAATCCATCATATTCCATTGTGTCATACTTGACAATATCACCTTCTTTGAATCCATGATTCTCAAATTGAACCAAATCATAAGAAGTAGATATACCAACGGGAGGAACTATAACTTTTTTATATGAATAACCACTACCTGAATTAACAACCTTGACAGATCTTAGTGTATTTCTGGGTTCTGTTCTGAATATGTGAACTCCATTACTTGTAGTAGAGAATCCAATTGTATTGATACCTGTAGATCCTGTTAAAGCGTCTTCAGGAGTATTAAACAAACGTATATTCCTATCATTAAGTACATTTACGTAATATGGAGCACCATTTACCAAATAATCACTAACTGTGGTAGCACCACTTTGGAAAGCACCTATTCCAATTGCGTCATTTCCATTGCTGTTGTAGAATATTCTCTCACCATCTCTTAAACCGTGAGTATCAATAAATCTTATAACTTCATTAACTGGGTCAACACCACCATTAAATAATGAATCTTGACTATCAAACTTCATTTGTCTGAATCTAGGACCAACTTCTGGTTCTAGAAGACAACCCTTACCATTACCACCAACTAATGATACTGAACGACATTGATCAATATCAAAATTCTGAGTTTCAACAATAACTTCCTGAACTGATCCAGTAACTACAGGTTCTGCTAATGCAGTAGTTGCTGTACTTACTGTAGAATCTTCAATTTTAATTTTAGGTGGATTACATACATCATAACCCTCTCCACCATTAAAAATGTCAACACTACTAATTTGACCATATTTAACAAAATCTAACGATGTTGCTGCTTTAATTTCAACACCATCTATCAAAACACCAACATTATTTTCTGTTTTTTCACCTTTTTCTGCTATGTTAAGATCTTGTGATAGTGGAAACTTCCTTAATATTGGATTATTAGTTAGAGTCCTATTATAAACACTAGCAGAAGTAAATCTATGAATAACACCAGTATTTACAAATGAAGGTGCTTTATTAATTACAATCGTAGATATACCGATAGCACCTACAGAATCATGTAATCTTATAGATTGTTTATCAGCAGATACATCAAGATAAAATACTCTTGTTGTACCATCTGGATTTAAAGTAGTAATTCCAACAAGAGTATCTGCTGCAGCACCAGTTGTTTTGTCATATGCTTCATAAACAACAGCATCTCCATCACTGAATACTGTAGGACTATCAAATTTAATCTGTATATAATCAATAGCAATAGAAGGATCTATCGGATCAGTTGTTTGGGGTAATTCTAAAGTATTGGCATTACCAGTCTCAAAAGACTTTCTAATATATTCAGCATCAACACCATAACTTGGTAATGAGTTGGATGTTACATAACCATCAGTATCTCCGTCAACATATACATTTAATACATCAGCAATAAATTTTTCATTACTATTACCAAAAGATACAAGATCATCACTATTAACTGTTGTTTCTAACTTCGATTTTCTTATAATTCTACGTATATCATAATTTCTATCAGGATGAGGATCATCGGGTCTGCTCCATATTAAGTTGTCCAATCCTGTTAGAGTATTATCACTTTCATCAATATTACTAATAACAGCAGATCCAACTGAATCTAATCCAAATCTATCAAATATTTCAATATTATCACCAATAGCAAGACTTGATTTATCAATTGGACTTAGTAAAGATGGGTTTCCATTAACAGGCCAAGAATCTACCTGATAACGACTACTTGTATTATACTTCCAAGAATTAGCAAAAATTTGCTTATAGGTTCTATTACTATCATCAACATTGGATACGTTATATGATGATATACTTTCACCCATATTCTTACTATAAATCTTCTCACCTTCTTTGATTAGATTTACATCACCAGAAATAACAAAATCGGATAGAACACCAGTAATTCTTAATTCAACTTTCTTAGAAGTATCAGCATTCTCATATCCAAATACTACTTCATCTGCTCTTAAATCATCAGCATCATGTATTGCAAATACCACTCCAGAACACCCTAAGAACTGATTTACAGTCTTAGAAGTATATGTAATAGTATTATCTCCAGATATTACAGTTCCGCTACTAGGAAATCCTATTGTAGAATCAACAGAAATAACATCAGATCCAATAGCAACAGGTTCTAGTACCTTAGTTTTACCTGGAATAGTAAATATTCCTTCAATTAAATCTCTATCACTAAAACCTACAAATAATGAGATCTTGTAGTAAGTTTTTTTAATATTAGCACCAATGCCAAGATTTCTTTCAAATATCTCTACCTCCGAAACAGAAGCAGAAGTTTGAGAATCTGTTGATTTAGTAATAGTTTGACCTACTAAATTAGCAGGATCACCAGAAATTGCTTCTGCAATGACAACTTCTCTGCGAATATACTCAGCAGTAGAAGGTTTAATTAATCTTTCTTCTAGATCTAATACATCAGCATGTTCGCCATATAATACTTTAAATAATATTCGGATAGACTCTGCTATACCTTTTGACTGATAGAAAGATCTAGCATTCTTAATAAAGTTTCCAACATCAAGACCATCTACAAATTCATTATCTTCTAAACCAGGTAAGAAGGTTTTCTTTAATTTTTGATAAAATTCCTGTAAAAAGAGTACACTAAGGTTAGTAACACTAGAACCTGCAGTATGAGCAGCAGCTTGTGTCTCTTCAAAAACTAAATCTTGCTTATTAACACTATCTAATGTTGTAGATCCACTAAGATTTGATATACCACTGAATCCACGAATACAACCAAAGAAATTAATATCTGTTTTACTTGTATAAGTGATTATCTCATCATCAATTTTTAATAAACCATACTCATCAGGAAATCCTTTTGTAGATTCAACGGTAATGGTATCACCAGAAGCATCAATATCATCAGTAATATTTGTAGTTCCAATAACAACTTCTGGAACTAAATTATCTACTTTAAGATAATTATCAAGATTATCAACTAAATTAATATTAGCACCCTGAAACTCTTGTGAGAGGTAGTACTGTTTAAAAAACTCAGTAGCATTAGGAAAATCAGCAACCAAAAATTGTGGAAGCTGATTCTCTATAATGGTATTTACTTGTACTTTCTTATCGAATTCTATACTCATTTATTTTCTCTCTAGTTCCCCGTTTGAATAACTTGAAGTATAATAATCTCGTGAAAATACAATTCCTGATACATCTTCGCCTGAAGCAATTACATCCTTAACCATATTTATCTTACTATTAGAAACATCAAAACTAAGGTATAGATCCTTCAATCCAATAATATCATTTGAATCAGGGAATGCCTGAATCTCAACAATGTCATTAGCAGAAACCGTTGATGTGATATGAATGGTATTTAAGAGAATTTCACCTTTCTTATAGTCAACTGTTCCTACAGATTTACCTACAATGTTAAAAACACTGTTTGCGTCTCTAGAAACTAGACCTAAATTACCTTTCATTGAACCATCTAGGTTTCCATTCTCATCTTTATTGGGAACATCAGTTATATAAACAACTTTATCATAACCATTAATCATAAATCCAGTACTCTTAATGTTAGCACCCTGTTGATTAATATGGAATCTATTACCAAAACATAGCTCATACTGAGCAGATTGGTCTACAAGTGCCTTTAAATCCCGTCTAATCTTTACTTTAGTAATATTAGATGTAATACCATTATGAACCCTATCGATTAATTGAGAGGTCTTACTGTACTTAAACCTTCCACCAAACTTATTAATATCAACAGTATCGGCATAAGTGGTTAAAGCACTAGTAATTTTACTCTTTAATGCATCTGGAGTATCAATTTGTGATGTGTTATAGTATACTGTTGAGTCAATCTCCACATATAGAACCTTTAGATCAACAATTTTAGAATTAATACCAGCAATAGCGTAACTCTTTAACTTACTTTTGATCATCTGCTTGTCAAAATCAGACACATAAGTACCATTTTTTGGTTTAATGCTGATCCTAACAGTACCAAATTGAGGTGGATCCATTTCTTCACCACCAACCACTGCTACAGACTCTGTTTGGGGATAGATTTGTGATATGATTGCCTCATAATCCCTTGGTGTAACCGCCCTGTATTGTGCCGAATACGTTCTAGGAGCCAAATACTTAATGGAGTTAAGATTCTCTATCTCAGACCCATTTATAGCACCCTGAACGGTAGTAACGTTTACAGTTTTCTTTGGTATTTTAACTGTTCCATTCTGATCAATGATCGTTCCTTGGAAATCAAATGTTCTAGCACCATTACCATCCGCACCATCTGTTACGATATATCTTGCAGTAATACTGTCATTATTCTCTAATGCCTTACCAAAGTACCCATCACCGAATATAATTTCAAAATTTTCGTCTTGAATCTCTTGAACTAAGAAAATCTCCGAATCTTTGTTTAAATTTAGTATGTTATCGATCTTTTTAAATTGTCGTCCTAACCCAGTTGTATTCTGTTGACCAACAAAAACAACGATTGTGGAGCTATCAATGCTTGAATTTCCTAAAATAAAGCGTTGATCTTGATTTGTCATTGCCAAAAACTTACTTTCGACCAAAGATCCTTGAAAAACACTGATAGGATTGGTCTGAGTACCAAAAGTAGCAACTCTACTGACGCTACCATCGGCATTTATGACATTTTCAACTATTGCAGAGATAGATTCGGGTATAGAGAAGCGATATGTCGTGTCATTTGCGTTACCAACCGCTATTAAACCAGGTTTTAATGATACAAATGGTACAGCACCTGCCGCATCATCGATTTCTACACTAAAAGTAATAGATGCCTTGGCAGCAGTCTTCGATCTAGGTACATATCCAATGTTTCGTGCCAAAGAAACTACATTCTCACGTAATGTAGCAGAGTCTAGGAACGCTTCATTCGCAACTAGGTTGGCATTAAAGGCATTAATATAGGTATTGTACGCTAAAGTATCAATCAGAATCGCAAAGTTGGATCCTTCAAAGTCAAAATCAGTAAAATTTGAGTTAGCAGCAAGATAATCCTTTATCTGTGCCTTAATCTGATCAAAATCTAGACTAGTAAATTGTGTGATTGGCATTATTTTATCTGGTTGGTTCTAATATGAACGTAAATGCTTGGCGAGGTACATCTAAACCTACAATATCAAAGAAAACAGTAACCTCTAGACTATTCTCATCAGGTAGAGCATTAAGATCAACTGCTACATTCTCTACTCTAGGCTCATGATTCTTAATTGTAGTAATAATCTGGTCTTCAATTGCTATCGCAATGGGTGCTGTATAGTTCTCAAAGAGTAGTCCACGTACTTCAGACCCTATCATAGAGTCAAAGAAGCGTTCAGTAGGAATCGTCTCTACCAAATTGCGAACGGCACGAACAATCGCACGTTCATTCTTCAATATTGGTAAATCCTTGGTCACAGGATGAGGTAAAAAGGAAAAACTAATGTCCTTAAATCCTTGTGATCGCCTTACATTCTGTATTGGCATTCAGAGTAGATATACTTTCCTCTGGTTATTTATGTCTATTCATTAAAAAAGACCCCCGAAGGAGTCTTTCTATTCTATCTACCCTGTCCTCTATACCTCTTACGAGCCGAGTTACGGGATGATGCCGCATATTTTGTATGTTTGCCCGTTCCTTGTCGAGACTTTTTCGGGGTTGCCTGTATGTAGTCTCCTCCTAAGAGACCGCCACCACCTTTTACCTTTGCCATTCTTCAATAAATTCAGTTAGTATACTTTTTGGATGAGGCACTCCAGTATCATAAAACTCTTGTGCCAAATCCTCCATTGTCGCAAAATACTCATCTTGAGAGAGATCCTTGTAAGCAACCTTACTATCAATTAGAATATTATAACGAGTCATTTAGATTACCCTTGTCTTTTCATGTCCTACACGAATGCGAGGATCGCACCAGATCTCGAAACCTGCCTCCTTTGCATCCAAGCAGAATGAG
>NYWG01000254.1 GCA_002684915.1 Verrucomicrobiales bacterium | reverse complement strand
CTTTTAACTAAAAAAATATATATAGTATAGTAAATAACTAAATAAATAAATATAATAATAATAATAATTAAATAATAATAATTAAATAATAATAATTAAATAATAATAATTAAAAAAAAATAATAATAAATAATAACTAAAAAACAATTATAATTAAACAACTAAAAAAATAGTTGATGGAAGCAATCTGTAGGTTGGAAAACAAATGAAAAAAGATTACAATGTGCCACCGTACATGGTTATGTTTCTAAGCATTTAATAAATTGTTTTTTTCGCGAAGCCATCTTAAAAGCACGATGTCATCGTAAACAACGAATAGTATCAAGGCATAATAGGACCACAAATTATTTTCGAAAAAGACGCACTGCAAAATCCAATTGAGAACGCAAACTACTCCGTATGTATAATATGCAATCTTGCAGACATCTTTTAATTCCTTTTCATCGTAACAGTGACGCAGGCCTAAAAATGCATTCACTGGAAACGTCAAAGCCGAAGCAAACGTATAAAGAAATAAAAGCTTGGCCATTTTGCTTTGCTGGAAATCTAGCGTCCAAGATACGATTAAAAAGAGCAATGTTGTCATATGGTGCAAACGAGTTGACGTTTTTAAACCTGTGACTTTGTAAAGACCAACGACATCGTTTGAAACGTACATCGATGCTAGGCTTCGTAGCAAAGTGTTTGGCCAAGTGTTGTAGTACAAGTAGGGTGTAAACAAAGTAACCGTAACGATGCAAAGAAAACAAAGGTAGGTTGCTTTCAGTAAATTTTTGATGACATAATATTTTTTATGTTCTTCCAAGGTTGCAAATTTTTCTGTGACGACTGTTAATTTTTCTTCTATCGGTTTGTAGGATTTATTTAATAACCAAACACTGAAAAGAAAAAGAAGGATTTCAAACATGTTTAAAAAGAAATTATTAAATATAATATAGTAAAATTACAATTATTCAAACACCTTTATACGATGCACAATATGTGTTCTACATATCGGGCAACTTGTAACTTTTTCTACACACGATTTGCATAATTTATAATGACCACACGGTGCAACAACATATTGTCTGTCTTTTTTATAACATATCACGCATCGTTTTTTTGCTGTTGGGCTCGCATTCTTTTTACAATCCTCTAAATGTTCTCTGAGCTCTTGAATTGTTTTAAAATCAGACAATAAGTTGACCGACGCAGATACTGGGCTTAAAACTCTGGTTTCTTGATAAGCAACCGATGTTGGAATTTCAATTTTCATGTGTTGCATAATTTCCATTAGTCTTAAACAGCGTTGCATGCGGTTTGGTTGACGAGTTCGTTTAATACGTTTTTGGGAAAAACTCATTTTACAATGGTTTCATTATATAATATACAGGAAAAATTATATAATCAAGAAAAATATCGTTTATTGTGCATCGTTCCATTATCATCAAATTCGTGCGATGACGAGGCAAAATCCATACTTAAAGAATTTAGCGAATTACTTAAACGATCCAAAGAAGGGTCGTAAGTAACTTCATCGCCAAAAATCCCTTTTTGCAGAATCTTTTTATTTAAATTATCCACTGCTTTATTTAAAATATCAACTTTTTTATTTAAATCGTTCAACACAGAAAATAATTTGCTCGTACGGTCGTCGTATATCTTTGCATTTTTAACAACTTCATTGCTAAGAAACGAATTGGATTGTAGTGTATTTTTTAAACCAGCGTCAAAATGTTCTTTCAAAGCTTTATAGCCGTCTTTCAAATCTTTATAGCCGTCTTTCAAATCTTTATAGCCGTCTTTCTCTTTAATAATAAACCTTAGAGGGATATTCGCCTGTTCCTGGCCTCTGAACTCGTTATCTTGCCATATAACTGTCACTGTCGAATTTCTTTTTTGAACAGAAAGTATAAGTGCTTTCCACCACCGATATTCGTCGTGTCCATCAGCAGTCGTAACAGGATATCTTACCCAACATAATTCGCCTGGTATTATTTTTTTAGTCATTTCGTATCGAACGTTCAAATAAATTTGTCTTAGATGATGTTATTCTCCTGTTCTCTTTGTTCATACAAACAAAACACACACTATTTTTTTATATTACTTATGATTTCTTATTTCTATATTAATATTTTTATATTAATATTTCTATATTAATATTTCTATATTAATATTTCTCTATTAATTTAATATTTCTTTATTATTCTTATTTATTTTTTCACTTTCCATTTTGGTGGGTTCCTCCACTTTTCTATTTTATGAGACCGCGCCTTTTTTTTAACAGGCGAATAGTACGAAGAGATTCAGTTTGCCTGAAATCCATCATTCTGCAACCTGAAATCCATCATTCTGCAACCTGAAAAGTACCATTCTGCAAAGTACCATTCTGCCTGAAATCCATCATTCTGCAACCTGACATTCTGCCTGAAATCCATCATTCTGCAACCTCAACATATTTATATAGGTAAGATGAAAATAATCAGACTATGGATAAACATAAAATAAGAAAAGAGAGACCGACCGCAAATAAAAAAATTTAAATGAAATTGTGAAAGGTTAAATTTGTAAGTAATTATATAGGTATCAATTTTATATAAAGACTACAAAAAAGTATAACTAAAAAAAATCAACAAAAATCAACAAAAAAAGGGTAAACAATTATTTTACGTTGTGCTATACTTGCGGTAATCACATAAAAAAACGTTTATAACTTTAAAACTATTTTTTTAAAAATAAAACGGATCAAGTCTAGGGGGCGCATGCAAAAAGCACGTTAAGAGTGTTCTTTTGTTTTTGAAATTTATTTTTATACATACAAAAATATTTTTTGATAAAATTATTTTTGTACTTTTTTGATTCATGGAGATAAATAAAAAACGAAGCTATGAAAAGGCTGATGCAGAAAGCATGAGTAGTATACTGAAGAAAATACGCCGCAAGAGTTATGGTATTAAATGGGACAAGTCAATAGAGGTGCCATGCGATTTAAAAAAACTTTATAAGAGTCGTTTAAGCTTGAACCAAACTCAATTTTCCGGGTTGGAGTCCCAGTTATACATCACAAATTGTGTCCATCAGAAAAAAAACGAAAAGTATAAGTATCCCGCAGATACATACGAATTTCCGAACGATGCATACGTAAAATTGGTACGATATTTATCTTTAACCAATTTACTGCACTTGTGTATCTGGAAGTTTTTCAACAAATATATGGCAAAACCAAACAAAAAATTGCGTGACTTATTTTTGAAACAGTATGCTGCAGAAGAAATGGAAGCAACTTTTGAAGTTTATAAATTTACAGCAGTAAAAATAAACGAAATACATACGATACAACGTGTGAATTGGACGGTGCAACAACGCAATGCAGCAAAACACACAAGAGATTATTTTGTAAAAGGATTGAAAGAACAAAAACCGATGCTTAGCGATTTGAATTCAACCGAATCAAACAACGCGATGATACGGGAGTTTGTAATGGGACTTTTAAAAGCCAATATTCTTGACTGTATTTTGTGCGAAATTTGCTGCCGGCAACTAGGAGTTGAAATGTCAGATTTTGACATTCCTGTCGAAGCTTTAAAAAGTTTAGAAGAAAAGGATTATATACCTTTAAAATTTACTACGTTTAATAAAGAGAAACGCGTGTCGAATCCACAGCGTACGTCTATCACAGACTTTAAACCGTTGCAAAAGGATATTCAAGCAGCAACCAAAATACAACGTATGTATCGCCGGCGCTTGAAGAAAATGAAGCGCGCCGTTCAAACAATCGAGAATTTTTGGGAACCCCATCGGCTTGAAAACATCGCAATACGTATCGAGATACAAGAAGATATGCTTCAAGACGTTGAAGAGGCGGATCGTGAGCTAGAAGCGAGAGATCTTTTGAAATACGCTGAGTTCGTACGAGAAATAAAGGATGATTATCGAACTGTCTTAAAACCTGAGCCGCGCGCATGGCAATATTGGTTGACAGTAATTGTAATTGTTTTGCCAATAGTAATCGGTTCTTTTTTTTTACAACCGTCTCAGGATATCGTTACACTGTGCCTGTTGGGATACGTATTGTTTCAATCACTGACCCCCTATCGGTTGGACAAAAAATATCTATGGATTCAGACACTCGGTCTGTTGATATTGACATGTATATTCTTGAACGACATATTTCCAGATAGAAACGGTGCCATTCGTTTTATACCGTATTTAATTATTATGCCGACCGGGAAAAAATGGTGGGTAATCTATTTGGCTCTTGTGGTGGTTCGAGTAGGTGCTTCATTCATAATCCCAAACTTCGAACTTAAAGCGTGGCCGGAATTATATATATATGTGTACGACATCTACTTCATTTCAACCGCCGTATCCGCCTCGAGACAAGGAACACCGATTCAAATGTTGCACAAGGTGATGATAAACATTGTGTTTCTGATTATTGTTGGTATTTTATCAGCACTTGGGTGTATGTGGGCGTGTTTGTGGGTAGGAAGTGCATAAAGACTAGTCTAAGCCTCTGGCCTAGCTAATCTAGCATAGCTCGTTTGCCTAAGCCTTTGGCCTAGCTAATCTAGCCTAGCTCGTTTCCCTAAGCCTTTGGCCTAGCTAATCTAGCCTAGCTCGTTTGCCTAAGCCTCTGGCCTAGCTAATCTTGCCTAAGCCTGGTCAGTCAAGCGTCGATATTTTTTCTTTCTCCTTTTTCTTTTTTTCCTGTACGTGTCGGTCAAGTAAAATTTTACAACTATATTTTTTTTATTTTTTGCTTCTATACCAAAAAGATCACCAGTAGTTTCACAAGAGTTGTTTCTTTGTATACAGACTGGTAAAAGATTTCCCATGTCAGAGTTGCACGAAGTGGAAAAGGTTATTAGTGTCCGTTGCACAAAGCACGGCCGTGTCGGAGGTCCTCCGTACTTCAAAGTCAGATGGAAAGGTTATGGTCCAGAGTTTGACTCCGAATTAATTTTTAGTGAACTACCAACAAAATTTCAGTCCATGTATACAAAATGTGGTAAATTAAAAAAGAGAAAATTTTCAGAGGTCAGGGATGCACAGGGTAATGAAAAATTGTACTACGTTGAAAAGGTTGTAAAAGTTTTGAAAAACAAAAGCAATGTAAAATTTAAAGTTCGTTGGGACGGTTATACGTCAGAAGACGACTCGTTTATATCTTACGATGAATTGCCACAAGCACTTAAAGAAAAATATACAAAGCAAGGTAATGTTCGAAAGAAAAAGAAACAAAAAGCACGACGACTTAAATGTAAAACGTATGTTATAAAAAGCTCTACGTCAAAGATTTCAGAAAACATAACATACGTTAGCGAAGATTATTGCAGTGTTAAAGATGATATTGACATACACAAAACAATAAAACGTTTAGAAAAGGATATAAACAATCTGACAGCAACGGTTGATCAGTTAAAAAAAAGAAATGAAAAATTAGAGAGTTTGCATAAGGACAATATGAATGAAATTAAAGACAATATGAATGAATTAAAAACAACTATAGAGCAACTAAAAAAAAGAAAACTGAGCGATGATTCAGAAAAGATAGGAATGGCTATTTAATATTTAAATGTAAATGTTTATTTTTTTTTTGCGTTGGTAGATAGCTCGCATTTGCATTTGTAATGTAAGTGAAAAATCAACACTCCGCTTTTTCCCTTTGCAATCTTCGTCTTGACAAAACCAAAAACATCTACCTGTGTTTAAAAATATATAAAGATAACTGTGATTGGAGCTGTGGTAACCACCGTTGGATCCATTGTTAAAGGGGCATCGTTTGCTACGCAACGGAATATAAACGGTGTGTATATTTTTAAACTGTAGGTAATCAAAGTCTATTTCATCTATTTTTTTGCTAAGTTCTTCTTTGATATTTTTCCAAATCGGAAGACCAAAAAAAAATTGTTCTAAAGCTAAGTGTGTATGTGTATACATTTTAATTCTTTTTTTTCCCGTTCCTTTCGTGCTTGTATTTTTCCTTTTTTTCACAAGGCAAGATTCACTTGATAGAGTTTGAAATTTCATGCGCCCTTGATACGATTGAAGAACAAGTAAATCTTCAAAGGGGGGTTTTTTTTTTGAACTTTTAGGAAAATAAAAGTCCCACAACAGCGGACCAGAGTTCAAGCTGTATTTCTGGTTGCCATAAATACGGAATAATTTGTGTGTAAAGTATACACTTTGATCGATTGCATTTTTTTCTTTGCCAGATTCGACGTACTTGAATAAGTGCAGATTATCACTTTCAAACCATTCGTTTATTACAGTCAGTACAGCCAATGAATCTGCAAATAAATGTTCAATGCCTCCTTTCATAATTTTTGCAACAACATGCCACGATTTTTTATTTTCACGGTGTGATTTTGTTACGAGAAGTTCACATTCACATTCGAATTTTTTGCACAAAAACTTGTGAAACATACTGGAAATTTTTTCTCCGACGTCTTCCGGTTCCATTGCACTCAATTCATATTCTTTCCAATCGCATGGTTCTTTAAACTCGATATCAAGGTATGCTCTTGTCCCAAAATGCTTTAACATGGTTTTACAAGCATCTACATCACTGTGTGTGCACCTCGAGCTCGGCATCAACTCATAGAAGCAATTTTGTCGTTTTTGTTTCATGTTTTCTTTCATCGTTTTATAAAGGGCTTCTATCGTCATTAACCAGTAACGACGAATACCAGTGCCCGTTTTTGGGTTGTCTTCAGCAATATATCGTAAAGAGGTATTTTTTTGTTTACTGTAGCATAGATGCATCTTGTGTTGCGGTGCCTTAGATTCCCATGGTCCAAACTTGTTCGTCGAACTTCCGTTTCCATGCATCTTTTTTATTTTCTTTTGGTACTTCAGGAAATACAAGTTTTATTTCTTCCTCGTTCCTTTTTGCACTTAATTTTTCCTTTTCTTCGGCGCAGTGTTCTAACTCTTTCATTAGTTCTTCCTCGTCTAGTTCGTCAGTATTAAAATCAATATCTTTGGTTAATAACTCGTTTACTTCTTCAAAATCGTCTTTGAATGAGTCTAACTTATCAATCAATGATTCTACATCCTCATTTGAAATATTAATATTTTTGTGCGCGGCTGCAATATTTTGCAAAGAGTTGATTTGCATTTCATTTAAATGTAGATTTTCCAGTTGAAGTATCCGGGCAAGTACATTGCTTCGTCTATTTTCTATGTTCTGTATGTGCCGCTTGTACATCAAACGTCGCCTGGCCAAATGCTTCGTTGGTTTTTGATCCTTTGTTATTCGAATTATATCTTGTTGTACACGTCGTATCATTAAATCAAGAGTATGGTCTAAGTTTTTCATGTCATTAATATAGGTTGCTATGCTCTCCTTCTCCTTCGTTTTTTTACGAAAACACTTCATATTTCGTGTTGAAGTTCTTCTCTACGGATTATATAGAGAAAAATATTTAGTGTTCTTTTCCTGCATGTAATCTTGGTAACGATTTTGCAAACCATCCGTTGCCTCTAAATTATTTAAGACGTGTTGTCGTTCAACTAGATATTGAGCTACTTTTAATCTTGTTTGTTCCCTATCAACTGTAATGACATTGTAGATACTTGAACCTGTCAGTATACTAATAAGCATGAATAATAAAAATATGAAAAAAAGGGTTAATTGGCTTAATTTTCGATTGAATTGTTTTTCGTTCATTTTATTTTTATATGCAAGTGTACTATATACTGGACCCCTGAATCATTTAAAATGCGTCTTTTCCTCTTGCTCTTGTTACCGATTTTTTCCAAAGCAATCGTTTTCACCGAACCAGAAAGACTTTTAAAAGGTCGTATACAAGTAAAACAAGCCTATCAAAATATGCAACAATTTTGTAATTTTTTAAATTCAGAGAAAACTGCAATGGTGTGCCATGAAGTCTTCAACGGACAACTGTTTCCACTTGTAAACTATGGGAACAAACTAGTTACAATGATTCGTTTAGAGACAGGTGCCTTTTACAAACACCAAGATGAAATTATTGCACATTTTAACAACAATAACAAGTTAATTATCCCTTTGCAACAAATGGATGTTAAAAAAATAGAGGAATTACAAAAAACCTATAATGTATAAGTCTACTTAAATAAAATGTTTACAACTTTTAACTCTGAACATATACGACAAACCGTAGGAGATATTACCTTGCAATACCCAAATGATTCGTTTTTCTTTGTTGGTATCACATTTAACTTTCTTTTGCTTGCTGTAATGATAATTATTCTCAGTTCAAGCAACAGTATTTTTCTTCCGTTTATGTTGATTTTAATTTCTATTGTCTTTTCTACTTTGTGCTTTCTATACTTACTTCATATTGCAAAAGATTGGGTGCATTTATTGTTTTCACTTTCAAACTCCATATACATCACAGAAGACATACTAAGAAAAGAATTTTCAACCCGTTTGCCCGGCGGGCGTCGAAAGCACATAGTTGAAGACGACATAGGTGACTTAGACGAACCAATCAGAAAGCAGGATAAAACATTGCGCATAGACATGGGACGCTTGAATACAGCATTTAAACGAAATTTATTTACTTAAGAAGGAGGGTATATATAAAAGGAAATGCATATAGAAAACATGAGCAACCTTCACCAACGGTTTCAACAATTTTTAAAAATCAATTTGACAGCAAAAGATTCTGTGTGTGGTGGTGCATTTTACGAACTTTACAATGATTTTGCAAAATTGAAATGGAACAAAGATAATACATTACTAAAAAATCCTGATGAGATACCAAATAAAGCAAAACAATTTTTACGTATTGTTGAAGAATCAGAGAACAAAACATTGAAATGGTTTGTTGTTAACCGACAAGTTGGTTTAAGTGATTCCAATTTTCAGCGGGCCTACAATTTATATAAAACACGTTATTTGTATGTTAGTGTATTGGAAAGCAAAACTGATCTAGGTGTCTTGGAATACTTATACAGGATGAATAAAAACCAACTACAACTAAGGGTACCAAGACCAAAACCAATTATTTCCTTGCACACGGCCAGGCTTATGCGACAAATGTATCTATTGAAAAGACAAAAGAAAACGAAATATGTAGTTGAGTCTGACACAGAACAGCTGAAAGGCATATTGAAATCATGGTTTCAAGAAAACTACACACTTTCCGGCGAAGGGATCGGCTATGCACGGCGACAACTTTTAGAAGAGGCAAACGATTTTTTGGTAGAACGCTTTGGCGACTCCAAGCTGGTCTACTGCCATGACCCGGCGTGGGCGTGGCTTATGCAAGAAGTTATTGGAATGGATGACAAAGGGCAAAAAGGTATGTACCTAAGGTTGCCAATATGGAAAAAAGGGTCGGACGGGAAAGCGATATTGAACATTCGGAAATCCATTGGGACTGGTGGTGAGTACACACTAGAAAAGAGACAACACAAACGTTTGAACCAACGGAATGCCTCTGCCAGAGAAAAAGATGCCGCAAGAAAAGCAAGAGCTAAAAAGAAGAGAAAATTAACAGAAGAATTATAATTTTATAGATTTATTCAACGTCAACAAGAGACGCGTGCACATGTCGATGTCCTCTGCTTTATTTTCGGGAAGGCTTAGCTTTTTGCGAAGTGTCTCGTTATCGAGTAAACACTGTTTGAAAGTAAACATAACATACTAATTATATGCTTCATATATAGAAATAGTCTTTTAAGTTGCCCGAAATGAGTGCCCGAAAGAAATTAAAATGATGCTTGATATGCGCTACGAAAAAGGATGGGAACTATGCCGGATTATAAGCACAGAATCTAATATTTTTTTCTATTTATTTAGTAAAATAAAATAGTAAAGTCTAATTATGGACATAGGTTTTTGCGTTATACATTTTGCAGATAAAACATATGGCATTGTCAACTTTGATTACATAAATGAAATAGAAGCAGTTCAACATGAGTACGCAAGACCTTTTCGATACTTGATGGGCTTGGAAAAATCAGGCACGGATGACGATAATAAAAACCTTGCAGAGAAAGTCAACGGTCTTTTCAAAAATTTCAATGTAGAAAGAAATACATTTTATGAAATGATATACTTTTTAAAATATTTAGAGTATTCTGAGGTTTGCACTGATTTAAAACAAATTTACCTGCTTGGCATACGGCTTGGCATAGGAAACATGGCAGATTTATGCAATAAGGCATCGAAAGATTTTATAATACCAAATTTTACTCAAAATACAGCTGTATTTGACGACGATGATGAGTTGGAAGAAAACATGTATTTGCAATCATATGCATAGGAATGTGCATAATAATTTTTTAAAACATTTTGTTATACATTCACAGCATTTACATTCGTCCTCTTCCTCCTCCTCTTCTTCCTCCTCCTCTTCTTCTTCTTCCTTGCTTCCGTTTAACATATTTATGCTTGGGCCACTTCCGTTTGGCAGTACTTTTGCCCCGCCGCCACGGATTACGTTTACTGTAGCACATTGACCCATTTTTTTCTTCTTTTCTTTGCTCATATATACTCACTATCTGGTGAATCCAGGTCTATGCTAACTGTACCGTCGCTAAAATCTTTGGTCGATGAAACTGGACTAGGCATTGGCGAGGTCGATGAATCCGATCGTTTCTTTTTTGGTTTCGGGCTCAGGTGCTCTGTTAACTTGATTGAAATTTTACATCCCATTATAACTAAAATTGAGCATAACGCACTATATACTACATATATTTCTTTTTTGTGCCATGGCTGAAATTTGTCCAAACTGCCACACATTGGAAGAACATGATCATGCAACATGTGATGGCAAAAAGGACATTATTACAACTAGATACTACACTTACATAGAAATGAGCAAAATGACGAAAAAAAAAGAACCGATTTACTACGTCCGCGTCAAAGGGAGAAGACCAAATACGCGTTGAATGCCTACTTTCCATCGTATGAAGAACTGATCAACATAAACGGATTAATATAGTAAATATGCAGTGCATCACGTATAGCGGCTTGGATCGCGTTTCTACAGCCTGTAAAGTGTGTCTTTTGTATTTTGTAAATGTCCAAACTATTGGCTTCTGGCAAAGCGGATTCCAAGTAGTAATCCTTTGAAATAATTTGAACATCGTTCATTCGTAAACCCTGGCGCATGATGAATAATATAGAAACGATAAACGCCTCCAGTGCATTCCCATGGTAGACGATGTCGTGTGGTGTTAAATGTTTTAACTTTAAGCAAATGTCATTGATACGATCTGTGTAAAATGTACAAATTACTTTTTGAATATCCTTCGGTGGTATAATGAACATCCTTGAAATGCGGCGTTTCATAAGTGCGTGTGCTTCGCGAATCATTTCGAGGACATTTATATCACTTTTTGTTTTGTCGTAACGGCGTTTCATTTTCACCCACACTTTCCTTATATCCTTTCGAACGTCGTAAAGTCGTTTTTTTTCTGCGCGAAAACGCGTTTCAGAAAACAATAAACGAAATAAAACTTCGTAGGCTATGGTTTTCAAATGGTGTTGTTGCACACGGACAACCGTGCTCGAGGTACGATGGTATTCGTGGTTCGATTGGTAGGTATTTACATATTTTGTTCGTGCATATTGAATCCCAGAGACGGTGCATGTTAAACAACCGTCGGAAAACACCTTTTCGGAATCACAGTTTTCAGAGCAAACATGAATATCGCCCTTGTGGTTCATGTAGACGTTCGAAATACGAGTTACAATATTCTCTTCGGTGCACCAGTGCGGGTGCGAAGAACACCAAGGGTGGCAAAAATGATTCATTGTTTCATTTAAAAAATGGAGACGTCCTTCAACCAACTGCCAACCACCGCTTTTTAAACTGTGCTTCTTGCACTCCTGCAAAAGTGTCTTTAAACACCATTCATTGTCCTTGAACTCCTTTGCACTCGTGTCGGAACTGACGAAATCAGACCAAAGACTCATTGTTTAGACTAGTTCGCTGTACTCTGGATCAAATGTTTGGAACCAATATACGGCATCAAACACAATGTGATGGAATGCAACAACAAAACCGGCAACTATCGATAACACATTGTGCACATCGGAAACACCGTTGATTGCAACCGCAGAAGCACCGAGCAGCACAGACGCAAAGCCAGTCGACCAAACATTTAAACCCAAAGAAAACGATTTGCTTTTATTTCGAACATCGTTCATTGCTACAATTACATACTGACCAGCCGAGCCCAAAAAAACACTGTAAACGGCACACAACCAAGGCTCGGCTTCACTGCTAGACCAATTAAAAACATAGGCATCCGAAATACCCCATACAAACATGTAAAACAAGTAAAAGTAACTCAACACGGTCAAACACATAGAACAGATCCACAACCAAAAAACCCAACCTCGCAGCCCGGCCCACAACTGCGAAGCTTCCGGGTCAAGGCTTAATAAATAGTAGGAGTAAATTACAGGGAAACCGCCGAAGAACGCTACGAAAAATAGGCTTAGATTCATTTTTAAGCTTGCGACAAACCGCCTATATAGCATTTATGACAAGTAAAATACAACATGGACGTTTTCTACCAGTTAAAAGAACACAATGAAAAAGTACAAAATATTTTAAAAACACTGCAACAAACACACAAAGAAACAGACTTTAACACTGCACTCAACTATTTGCATAAAACAGACAAAATACTTACACTACAAATCAATAAAAACATGCTTAGCAAACAAACAACAACACGAAACAAACCAACAGGCAAACATTTGTCAGAGTTTAAACAGTCACTATTAAAAAGTTAGTCTGAGTCTAATAAGGTACTATCAAAACTACCACTGCTACCGCTATCACTTTCACTACTGTTACCGCTATCATCGCTATCACTACTGCTACCGCTGCTTTCGCCCTCTCTTATCGACTTAGGTGAAAGCTTAGCTGGAGGCTTAGCTAGACTAGCACTGTTGTTGCTATCTCCTTCTTCCTCTTTTTCTTCTTCATTGCTACTGCTATCGCTGCTTTTGCTCTCTATCGGCTTAGCTGGTTTATTGCTACCTTTCTTCTTCTTGTTATCTTTAGTCTTAAAACCGTTGAATATTTCAATTAATATTACTCTTATCTTCCCCTTCTCTATTGTAGGAAGAGTTATTTTATCAAGTATTTCCTTTTCTAATTTATTTTTAATTTCGTCAATTTTCTTATTAGTCATACGATTATCTTTTATAAGATCTTTAATTTCCATTTCCACAACTAATTTTTTTAATTCTTTATACCAACTTTCCTCTTGATTGCCTTCAATATTTTTTTTATATATGTCTTCGATCTTTTTTCGACATTCGTCAATCAAACGTTTGTTCTCATCCAACAAATCTTTGATAAGATCAATCTTCTCTTTTTGCTTTTTTACACCTGTGTAATCTGAAAACGGTTCTTCAAATTTAATTATTTTTTGAAAATCGTTGCTGTCCAAGCCAGGGTGTACGCCACACATGCGTTTAAGAAAAAGCATTTTGTCGTCTTTTATCGCAAAAACATATTTATTTTTATTGTATCGAGAGTTTGTATACGTTAACGCCATTAATTTGAACTCCCATTTACGTGCATCTTTTACTCGTTTTTGATATGTAACATTATCTTTAGAATCTTGGTTATCTTGTGTTTTTTGTTCTTCGTTCTCTTTACATTTTTTAAAGATTTTAATTAGTTTTTTTGATATCGTATCAAAATTTAAAATCGGATAATGTTTTAATTTTTTCTTTGTGTTGGAATCCTTATTAAAGTAATCCCCGTTTAATTTATTTATTATTTTTTGTATCCATTCTTTATTATCTCCAAGTTCAACTATTTCGTCAACATAATTATTTTTTTTCCTCGTTGTCCAAGATACAGGGCAATTCTTAAAAACACGAGTTTTGATTTCTTCAGTAGAGATTTCTTTCTTTTGAGCTAATTTGTCAATCGCATCCGAAAGATATTTGTGATTATCAATAAAAAATGATGCAGCATAAATTTCTGCCTCATAAAGCATACCTGTCATTTTTAAACTAAAACTCTCGTACTTTAGATCATTAAGTGTTGCAAAAAGACTCTCGTACTTTATTAGATCATCAAGTGTTGCATAGTACCTATCATTGCATGTTGGTACCACAGCATATCGAAAAAAGTTTATAGTGTCGGTTTCTGATTTTTCATCAACTTTTATATTCTTGTCTAACTGATACCCCTTAAATGTTACCTTTTGATATTTTTCTGGACAGGCATCGTGTGATTTTAAGCGGTTTAAACGTCCTTTAAATTGTGTCATTTTACCGTTCTCTGTGTTAGGACGAAGTGTATACATGCATGATTCACGCGGACTTTTAAAATCGGTGCCTTCTATCCCAGCTTCTGTTAACAAACAAACATCTAAAACACCTATAGAAAAAAGTTTTTGAATGACTTGCCTATCAAGAGAATCGTAAAAACTTAGCCGACGTACTATGAAAACTGTCGGTTCGTCGTTATGCTTAATATCATCATATTCTACTAACGTTAATTTGTATTTGTCCAATAATTCCTTTTCTTCATTGTATTTTTCCTTTAATTCAGTGCCAATTTTGGTTTTCCAATCAAACCATTTGTTCTGAATCTTAATTTGTATTTCGTCTTTAAAATTGCTTATTACTTCTTTCGCTTTTTCGATTATTTGATCCTCAGTCACCTCTTCTTCTTCTTCTTCTTTTCCTTCTTCTTCTGATTTCTCCTCTTTTGTTTCAAAAAGGTCTTTTGCACCATTCATTAAGAAAGCATCGTATATATGATCCATACAATCAAGACCTTTGTCAAAAATCATTACATTTTTATGTTCATTCACGTTGTCGATCGATTCATTGACTAGTTTTTCTACCTTAGAGTTTAAACCGACTACTTTCAATTTTCTAAATTCTTCTACTGTTTGAAATTCTACACCTTGTAGTTTATCATTAATTTTCTTTAGATCATCTAGTTTTTTCTTAAATTCATCTTTTACAAATTTCCAATCAAATTTGGCATTATTCACCGTCGAGAAATAAAATACTGATTTCATAAAGTCTTCATTTGTTATTTTATTCCAATTTTTTGTTACCTTTTTATTATTAAAACAATCATTTAATTTTCTCTTATTTTCCTTTTCTACTATATATTTTGTTGCTTTATTCATTTCTTTAACATACTCGTTTTTTTCTTCGTATGTTGGAAACGCTTCGCCTCTTTTCGTAAACACATGATTCAATAGAGTT
>NYWG01000253.1 GCA_002684915.1 Verrucomicrobiales bacterium | reverse complement strand
GTATTGGGTGGCACGCCCATTATAAAATTATTATCAGGAGTAAAGCTCTCTGGGCCGTTAACAAATTCTGGTATTTTGCAATTTTGTAATTGTGGGATTCTTTTTTTTCCAGCTTCCAATGGTTGCCTAAAGTAATCCCAATCTTCTTCTAATAGCTTAAAACTAAAATCGTCTGGTATTCGATTAATTGCCCATGGCTTTGATCTTTTTTGAAAACCTCCCAGCCTTACTCTTCCGTCGACTTCAGATCTAAGATAGATCATTTCATTTGGGTCTCTTGTACAAGGGAAGTTTGGACTTATCCCTTCAATAGGTTCACTCAGTACATAATGATGCTCAACTGGGTATAATGGTATATCTATATCTATATCCATTCCCAATTGCCTTGCCCACATGCCTCCGCATAGTATGGTCCATTCTGAAGTAATTTGGCCTTGATTGGTTTCCACCCCATTAACACGGTTGTCTTTTTTAAGTATTTTGGAAACATGAATATTTTCAATAATGTTAGCTCCATATTTCTTTGCTCCTTTTGCTAGAGAAATAGCTAATTTTTCAGGATCAACCTTTCCGTCATCAGGAAGCCAAACTCCGCCAAGAATGTCGTCGGAGTACATACCATGCCATTTTTCTGAGCACTCAGAAGGACTAATTAAATTTGCTTCTACACCAAATACCTTAGCCATAGCGGCAGTTCTTTTGAGTTGAATCATTCTGTCTTCCGATGTTCCCAATATAAGACTGCCGCATTGGTTCCAGTCGATAGATGTCTGAGTCTCTTCATAGAGTTTTTTATATAGCTCAACGCTGTATTTGTTGATTTTTGTCAGGCTGTTAGATGTTCGTAATTGACCTACCATTCCTGCAGCATGCCAGGTTGTTCCACCTGCTATTTTACCTTGCTCTAGCAGGACTACATCTTTCCATCCCAGCTTTGCCAAGTGGTAAGCAACACTGCACCCAATGACTCCGCCCCCAATAATGGTGACCCGTGCATTATCTGGTAAACTTTCCATTTTGAAATTTATAATCTAATTGTAGTAGTTTTCATAAATCTTTTGGGATTCTTTAATTTCTTGTTCCCTATTTGAATTATCAATACTTAAAAAACGATCCGGACTCAGGGAATCAAGGTATTCTGATTTTTCTTTTGAAAATATAGAGTCAACAACATGCTTCCCGATTCCCGCAGAGCCACTTATGCCATGAGCATTACATCCTCCCGCCATTATATATCCTTGTAATTTCTTTGTTGGGCCAACTATAAATCGTCCATCAGGAACAAAAGTTGGCCAGCCTTTATATACTTTCTTGTTTTGAATTATTTTATTCTTAGGGTATATAATCTTTAATTGATCTTTAAACCATTTCATAACGTTAAGATCGTCCTTAATCACAGGAGGTTTTTCGCCGTTTTTAAAATTTTTAGGATCTGTGTAAACGGAATCTGGCTCCCATCCTCCAAGAAGTAAACTGTTATTGCTAGCTCTTAGGTATAATGATGCTTCAGGTATTCTCATGGTTGGCAAAAGGGGGTGAATGTTTTCCATTTCTATAGAAATAAAGTATTCATGACGAACTGGAAAAATAGGGAGATCTAAACCGGCCATTTTTGAGATATGCCATGCATGTGCACCAGCAGCATTAATTAATATATCGCAACAAATTGTTCCTTTGTTTGTTTTGACTCCGGTGATTTTTCCATTTGAAGAAATTATTTCTTCTACCAAAATTCCTGTTTCAAATTTTGCGCCTAACATCATTGCCTCACTTGCATATGATTCAGTTAATTTTGGAGGACTAAGGTAACCATCCGAATCACACCACAGCACGCCTTTGGCAGATGAAAAATCAAATAATGGCCACTTTTTTTTTGCCTCTTGATTTGTTATCCAGTCTACATTTATTTCTGCATCTTTTGCGATTGACTTGAGTTTTTCAAATTTGTTGGCTTGCTCTTCGGTTAGAGCGACTCTTATAGATCCCACTTGCATCCAGCCTGGCTTTTTAATTGCGGATTTTTCTAATTCGGAAAATATTCTAACTGACCATTTTGCTAGTGCTGCTCGATGGAAATTGTTTCTTAATTGGCCAACAAGACCTGCTCCTTGAGAGGTTGTTTCAGCTGCAAGAGCATCATTCTTTTCTAATAATAATACATCTGTTTCGCCTTCCTGGCAGAGGCTGTAAGCAATTCCACATCCTATTCCACCACCACCTATAATGATTATTTTTGAATCTTTTATTTTTTGCATGGCATTGAATATGGTTTCGAAAATTATTTGTTGAGTAAAAATATTATTCTTATGCTTTAATGTTAAGCGGTATTTTTTAGAGACAATAAGCTTTATTTCTGTTTATGTAACGCCGTAACGCTAATCTGTAGTAATATTCTAACAAACGAATCCGCTTAAATCTCGAGATGCTTTTACATCTAAGGTGTAATTTTAAATTAATTATAGATTAGAACAAACTTCATGATGAATACAAATTTGAATTCTAGATTATTAACTTTAATTGTTCTTATTGTTTTTCAAAATTTTTTGAGTTTTGGTCAAGAGATAGTTACTGATGTTAATAACTATTCTGAGAACGAGGAAATTATTATAACGTTTAGTGATGGCCCAGGTAACCCAAAAGATTGGGTTGGGATTTATAAGCCTGAAATGGTTGCTGGTGAAGATAGTTCTTTGACCTGGTTATATGTCAACGGATCTGAGGTAAGTGGAGAGGGGGTGGCAGATGGTGAGTTAGTTTTTTTTGAGGGGTTAGTTGAGGAAGGTATCTATGAAGCCCGTTTCTTCGAAAACGATAGTTACAACTTGTTGGCCAAGTCTACTTTTACAGTGGGAGATATCGGCCCTGATATAAAAACAGACAAGGAAGCATATATGCCTGGAGAAATCATAGTGGCCGATTTTCTTGTAGGCCCAGCTAATCCCAAAGACTGGGTTGGTTTATATAAGGTCGACATGGTGCCTGGTGAGGTCGGAAGTCTGGCTTGGTTTTATGTGGATGGAACTAAAGATGGAGCCGAAGGCGTTTCCACTGGCACGGTCACTTTTGATAGTGGCATGACGGATGTTGGGGAGTACAAAGCTGTATTCTTAGAAGATGATGGTTTTACAATTTTAGCAGAGAGTTTGTTTAAGGTTCAAAAACCTGCTCCCAATACCCCCAAAGTAGTTTCTATTTCTCCGGCTGATGGCGCAAAAAATGCCGATCCTGCAATTGAGTTTTTGGCAGTTATACAAAACGGCGGAACGGCTTTGAAAAATGAAAGTGTTGCGCTGAGTTTAGATGGCAAGGATGTTGATGTGGTAATTACTAAAGATGAAGATGGTTTCAATATTATTTCCTATATTGGAGATGGGTTGTTTGAAGCTAGTTCAAGCCACAAGTTCCAGCTGGAATTTTCGGATGATGGTGATTTGGTTACGAGTGAGCTGGTTACCGTTGATTTTGATGTTGCTAGCTATCTTCAAATTGATATGCCTGATCCAATTCATTTTGAAAGCTTCAATTTAACAGAGGAATTCGAACTGCCGGAAGATTGGGAGGTGATAAATTTATCGCAGGAAATAAATTCCGAACTAGATCCAGACGATTTTACTTCTGCCTACTACGAAGGTTGGGTTAATGTTGGGATGAGTCGATGGAGTAATAGTGGCAGCTGGGCAGAAAAATCAATTGTTTCTGATCCGCCTGTTTTTGTTAATGGCGTTAGACAATCATTGGATGGGAATGCTTTGGTTGCTGACTCGGCTTCGCGAAATGGCCATTTTATATCGTTCCTCTTTACGAAAGATTACGACTTAAGCAATAATCAGGATGTGCATCTAGGTTTTTACAGTCACTACGCCCAAAATCAGGACAGTTCTGGTTCAATTGAATATTCTATTGATCTAGGCGAAAGCTGGTTGCCGGTGATTTATATGATTGATCGTGATGATATAATTAATGATGACTTAGGTAATGTGGATGCAATCGCTACTTTTGAACAGGAACATGAAGATATAGCTATAGGTTATCACCCAGATACATTTGAAGAGATAGGTGGGTTTTACGGTGCTTATATTGCTTCTGACATTTCAGATGAATTGGCTCCATATATAAGTGGCCGAATCAACGACGATCAAACAGGGTCAAAACGCTATGAAACGTTTCGGTTGCCTGAGGCGGATGGCCAGAAAAATGTACGATTTCGTTTTGCTAAGAGTGGAACATATAGCTGGTATTGGGGTATCGATAACTTTGGTCTCTACAGTATAGCGCCCAGCTCAATGCCTGAAGTTGTCGAGGCCAGTCCAGTTGATGGAAGCCAAGGGGTTAATCCGATGCCTTTAATGAAGTTTATAGTCAAAAATGGCGAAGCCAAACTTGATTCTGATTCGGTTAAATTGATGTTCAATGATGTTGAAGTTATTGGGGTCAGTGTTACAGAAGTTAAGATTGGCGTAGAAGATGGATATCAGGTTAGCTATCAAGTAAATGAATTGTTGGAGCCGTTATCTAATAACACTTTTAAGCTTACTTTTAACGAGGATTCTGGTGAACGACGTGAGGGGACCTATTCTGGGAATTTCACAATAGGTGACTTCAAGAATTTAAAGCTTCCTGAGCCTATTGCCTTCGAATCTTTTGATGATTTGGATGAGTTCTCATTACCCGAGGGGTGGGTTGTTAAAAGCTACGTAAACGAGGCTGATACAATTGTTTGGGAGGAGGATCCGGAGGATTGGACTTCTATGTCCTATTCTGGGTGGGCTAATATTTCATTGGATCGTTGGAAGACTAGTCCGTATTGGAATGAAAAGTCGCAGAATTCAATTCCGCCTGTTTTTGTTAATGGTAAGTCGCAGTTTCCAGATGGTAATTTCTTGATTGCAGATTCATCCTTGCGCAATGCCAACTTCGTAACGGTAATTGAGACAAAGGATTTTGATATCAGTCGGCATGCAAATATACATCTCGGATTTTACAGCCACTATTGTCAGAATCAGGATAACTCAGCGAGCGTTGAGTATTCGATTGATGGAGGAGAAAATTGGTTGCCAGTTATTTATATGCTTGATGAGGCGGATATTGTTTTTGGAGATGACGGGGCAGTTGATGCTGTATCTACTTTTGAACAAGAACAAGGGGATGTCGCTATAGTTGATAACATTCTTTTTCAGGATGAAGATGAGTATTGGGACATTGAGCCTCTTGATGCACCTATTGGTGGCAATTATGGAGCGTTCATTCGTTCTGATATTGATGCATCACTTGCTCCACATGTAAGTGCTAGAGCTGATGACAATCAGGGGGAATCAAAACGTTACGAGTTGCATAGCCTTCCTCAGGCGAACAATCAGTCGAGCGTGCGAATTCGATTTGCTATGAATGGGACATGGAGCTGGTATTGGTCAGTCGATAATTTTGGCCTGTACAGTATTTCTGAAGCACCAGTAAATATTCCTGTGATCGAAAGTATTTCGCAGGATGGGGGTCTTGTGACAATTAACTGGATAGGTGAAGTTGGTGTGCGACTTCAGAAAGCAGTTCGTTTGGCGAGTCCTGATTGGGTTGATGTACCTAATACTGAGGGAGAATCTTTTGCAACTGAGGTTGCTGACCAATCGGAACGGTATTATCGTCTGATCCGTGACTAATGAAAGTTGCCTTACTGATAGATTGCTATGAAAAAAACAGGAATCAATGCATGCGTTAAGCAGCGAGGCTTCACGTTAATCGAGTTACTTGTGGTTATAGCTATAATTGCGATTCTTGCATCGTTGCTTTTGCCTGCTTTAGCTAAGGCTAAAGGCATGGGGCAGAGGATCAGTTGTCTCAACAACCTTAAACAACTTGGTTTAGCTGTAAAATTGTATTCCGGAGATAACGATGATTGGCTTAATCCAATTCAGGAGCGTATCTCTCCTGGGCTTGAATCCAGTTGGAGGCCCTATTTGTTTAAGTATCTAGGAGGCAGTTGGGATCGAGAAAAAAAAATGTATCTAGGAGGCTCCAAGCAAACTTATGATTGCCCCACGGAAAATACTAAGGGGAAAAAGGGTGATGTTTATCATTTAGGTAAGCCGGCAATTGTTGGGCAATTTCGCTTTGGCGAAATAAGCATTGCAAGTGGTATTGGCGCTGTAAATGTGCATTGGGTAAAAGGCGGAGCTCAACCTCCGTTTGGTCGGCCTTCAGGTTATGAGGATAATTTATGTAAATGGGGTTCAGTTGGATCTGCTTCCGAGATGATTCTTCTTGGAGATGGCCATAGTAATCTGGGTGGATGGCCTAATGATGCATGGTGGATTTGGAAGGAGTTGGGTAATGCGAATTCACCAGGTTTCAATCGATTCATTCAAAATGATCCAGGCGCTATGCGTCACGGAGGCAAATCCAATTATGTATTTGGAGATGGTCACGCAGAACTTTTAGATCCTAATACTATTCCCTGTGACGAGTCAGCTTGCTGGTGGTCTGCACCGGTTAGTCCACACTGAAATGGCACTTCAAACTTTTCAAAAAAAACAACTATCATTGGCTGGTTTTTTATTTGCCTTAAGTATTCTGTTTTTTTTCTTTTTTAATTCAGCAGAAAAGGAGGCATTAGATTTTTATTACGATGAAAGTGAAAAGGAGTTGTTTCATGCCCCTGCAACTTCCATCCCTCCAATTAAAGGAGTGAATGACGAGGTTTATGATGGGGTAAGGGCAATTTTAATAGCGCCTCAAGGGAAAAGTGGATACCCGTCAGCCCGTCGAATAGCTTATTTGTCTAAATGGTCTCCTCAATTAAAGCAACAGCGTGAAGCGGCAATTAAAGCAAAGGAGGCAGGCTTGGCTGTTCCTAATATTATTGATCGATCACAAAGAAAATATCATCAGTTTGTTCGTACAGTGAATTCAACGAAATGGTATTCATTAAATACAGATGAAGCCGCAAAAATTATTGCAGTATTGCGAACCAAGGACAGTCAGGGGAAACTCCCCGAGGTATGCAAGCCGAACAATTGAATTATATAGGCCTTTTTATCGAGTTTTCCGAGAAGTATTTATAAACGGTTAAAAGTAAATTTATGGAATCGACCTCTTTTAGTTTTCCGACGAATGTAGTAGTTGGCCCGGGTGTTATCGGGAAGATTAATGAAACGCTTATTTCGATTGGTATTCACAGACCAATGGTTGTAACTGACGCCGGTTTATTGGCGACAGATTCGTTTAAAAAGCTTACCGCGGCATTGTTGCCTGGTGAGCTTAACCGTGACTGGTATTTGTATTCAGACGTCCAGCCAAATCCAACTGAAGCTAACACTCGTGGCGCGGCAGAACTGGCAATTGCTAAAGGATGTGATGGTATTATTGGTTTTGGTGGGGGAAGCGCTCTTGATGCGGCCAAGGTTTGCCGCATTTTAATCAAAAAGCCTCAATTAAAGCTTATTGATTATGATTGGGAAGCAGATTGGAGTGGGGTTTTACCTTTTATAGCCGTGCCCACAACAGCGGGAACTGGAAGCGAAGTTGGTCGGAGTGGGGTGGTCACACCTGAAGGAGTGAAAAGCAAGGGTATGTATTTTCATCCTGAATTATTAGCTAAGTATGTTTTTCTTGATGCAGAGCTGACTACTGGACTGCCACCTGTTTTAACTGCTGCAACTGGCCTTGATGCGCTCACACACTGTATTGAATCGTTCACATCTCCTGTCTTTCAGCCGCTATGCGATGGTATTGCGCTCGAGGGCATTTCCCTTATTGTTCGTGCCTTGCCTGCTGCAATTACGGATGGCACAAATATAGGCGCTAGGAGTCATATGCTAGTTGCTGCAGCAATGGGAGGAGTAGCGTTTCAAAAGGATCTTGGAGCAACGCATTCGTTAGCGCATCCACTCTCAGCGATATGTGGGGTGCATCATGGGACGGCTAATGCGATATGTCTTCCATATGTTATGCGCTTCAATTCTCGCAAAAAGCCTGGTGTATATCGGCGGATTGGAATCGCCTGTGGTCTTGATGTTGTTTCATCTAGTAATGCAGATGCAGACGAACAAGTGATCCATTTTATTGAGGACTTTATCAAACAATGCGGTATGCCGTTGTCACTTGAGGATGTTGGTGTTGAGGAACATCACATTGAGGCTCTTGCTGATCAAGCTTGGTTAGATCCTTGCCATCAAACCAATCCTGTACCAGTTACTCGCGAGGATTTGAAGGAACTCTTTTTAAAGGCTCTATGAATAAATTTCCAACAAAACTTTTATTAAACGGGAAATGGCTTGAAGGCTCTGGAGCTAGCAGGCTTGTTGTTACAAACCCTGCGACAGAAGAAACTTTTGCAGAAGTCAGTTCTGCGACAGTTGGTGAAATTGGGAGTGCAGCTGAGGCAGGGCAAGTGGCGTTTGAATCTAGCTGGCGGGATATGCCGCCAGGTCAACGAGCTGAATTGCTACGCGGTATCGCCAAGCTTATTCGTGAGAATACTGAGTCTATAGCACAACTTGAAACTCGCAACGTGGGCAAGCCAATTGGCGATGCACGATGGGAAATTGATGCCGGGGCAAAGGTTTTTGAGTATTATGCTGGAGCGATAGGTCATTTGTGTGGCCAAACAATACCTGTTGCTAGAGGAGGGTTAGACTTCACTTTACGTCAGCCGATGGGTGTTATCGCAGCAATTACGCCATGGAATTTCCCGTTTCTTATTGCCTGTTGGAAGGTTGCTCCGGCATTAGCAGCAGGAAATTCAGTTGTACTAAAACCTGCTTCACTCACTCCATTAACCGCATTATGTCTTGGCCAGTTAGCTCAAGAAGCGGGACTGCCTGATGGCGTTCTACAAGTTTTGCCAGGTAGTGGTCATGAGGCTGGTAATGCTCTCGCAACCCATCCGTTAATTCGTAAAATTGGATTTACTGGTTCAACTGAAGTCGGTGCAAAGATAATGAAACTAGCTGCAGATGACATCAAGCGTGTTTCGCTTGAACTGGGTGGTAAGTCGCCAAATATTGTATTTGCTGATGCTGATTGGCATCGGGCTGCTTTGGAGTCTCCCATGAGTGTCTTTGCCAACACAGGGCAAGATTGTTGCGCTCGTAGTAGAATGTTCATTGAACAATCGATCTTTGATGATTTTGTTAGTCAGTTTGTCTCTGCTACAGAGGAACTTAATATTGGTGATCCGCTGCTTGATGATACTCAGATTGGCCCTATGGTTAGTTCAGATCAGCGAGAGCTTTCTGAGTCTTTTATAGCCGAAGCTAAAGGTGATGGACGTAATGTTTTAACTGGTGGCGAAAGATTAAGTGGAAGCGGTTTCTATTTAAAACCTGCTGTGGTCACTGGTACGGAAATTAATGATAGGGTTTGGCGTGAGGAAATTTTTGGGCCAGTTGTTTGTTTGCGACCCTTCTCCGATGAAGCTGCAATGATATCTGAGGTCAATGATACAAGTTTTGGTTTGAGCGGCTCTGTTTGGTCAAAAGATCTCAATCGTGCACTTCGCGTTGCTAATCGTGTTGAGAGTGGAGTTATTAGTATTAATAGTCACTCTAGTGTTCATACCGAAGCGCCATTTGGAGGGTTTAAAAGTAGTGGGCTTGGTCGCGACCTTGGAATGTCTGCAATGGAGGCTTGCACCGAGATTAAAAATATTTATGTCGGTGAATAGGTTATGAACAGAGCGTTGCAACAAACATTTTTTTTCTTTGGTGCATGTTTTATTATAAGTCAAACGCTTTGTGCTGGTTTTATAACTTATAACGATTTCGGTTCTCCAAGAGATCGAAATAATTTCACTTCTCGTATTGGAATAACTTCAATTGAACTTAAGAGCGACACAGGTAGTGTTGTGAAAGCCGATAAGTTGATTGATTCTGTTACAAAAAAAACTAGTAATGTGAATTTGCAATTAACTGTTAATGGCACATCAAGTGGGCAGTCGCAAATCGGTAGTGATGCGCCTGATAATACCGATGCAGGTAAAGTTTTTGGTGGCATTGTTAATTGCCAAGGGGGCACGCCATTGCCAGCAGGCAAGGTTCATTTTGTTGATATTTCAGGCCTCGATTCGGGGAAGCTCTACGAGCTGGTTTTGTATTCTAGTACTTCTGGAGGAAGTGGGGCCAAACCTATTTTGTTTACTCTTTGGGATGTAGTCGGTTTTGAAAATCGTAGTGATGTAGTTCGTGAGAGTATTACTATAAGCGGGCAAAATAATCGGACAACAATGGTAAAAACAATGGGGAATGATAGTTCAGCTCGTGGGGATGTTTGCCGATATAAATCAATTTTAACGGGCAGTGATGGGGACATTAGAGTTATTATTCAGTCGCCTGAAGGAGGTGTTTTGAATGCGCTGATGTTACGCGAACAGCGACCTCCTGTGCTTTCGAGTAAGCCGCTTATAGAGCTCGGTGAAGATTATGCAGTCATTCGTGGTGCAATAGCTGATCCTGCCAAAGGTTTAGTTGAAATGCGATGGCGTGAATCCGGAAGTATGGGAAGTTGGAAATCGGTTGAATTGTCACCAGAAAAGTCCGGCTCGGTTGTGGTGCGACTCGATTCGCTGCCAGTATTTGTTGAACAAGAATTTGTTTTTGTGCAAAGAACTGTTGATGGTGAGAGGGTCTCTGATATTCAATCTATTCGGCCACAACAATTGGGCTTGATATATTCTACCGGATTTGAGCCTGCTGAAGCTTTGGCATTTTTACCAGGGGAAATAATATCGCAGATTGGTCCTTGGCGCGTGGTAAATGGTAAAGCTGAGGTGCAAGGTAAAGTTGTAGCACATGGCGGTCAGGCAGTGCGGACTGGTGATTGTATAATAGAAATGACTTTGGAGAACACTGAGCCAGTTCTTTGGGCAGACGCATTTATTCAGGACCCTGGCATAAATCAGAAACTTCAGATCCCTGAAGGTAAGGCTAGTAGTGTTTTGTTTTTTCATGATGCAAAGCTCATAGCCTTGGATGGGAATGGTTCTGGGGGAGGTGCCTTTAAAACTATAACTAAATTATTAAGTGACCGTTTCATGCGCCTGACCATTCGTACCGATTATCAATCTAGGCGATTTGACGTATGGGTAGACGGTAAACTTGAATCGGCCGAATTGGGATTTAAAGATAATTCAGTAACCAGTTTTCATGGTGCAAAGCGCCTTGCAGGTGCAAATAGTTATCTTGATGATTTTAGTCTTTCGACTTGGGGGATTGATCGTGACAGCGACAATGATGGGCTTAACGATCTCGATGAGGCTAAATTTTATGGCTCTTATCCTCTTCTTGCAGATAGCGATCGAGATGGGGCTAGTGATGCTCTTGAAATTTCATCTGGGACACGTCCAGATGATGCTAGTTCTGTCTTTGCATTGAATATTGGTGTGACTGCTGGAGGAGTAGCTAAGCTTAATATTCCTACGCTTACAGGTCTAGAGTATACTCTTCAACGACGTGCAATGTTTGGTCAAGGTCGTTGGAAAAATATATCTGGTTTTGAAAATGTGAAGGGAGACGGCAGCGTGAAGTCTTTCCTCGAGACTCCCGATGGGCGTAACTATTTTTATCGCGGTGTAATTGTTAATCGACTTAATCCTTGAAATGATTAAACCCAATAAAATATCTTTAGATGTATTTGCCTTGGTGTTTGCGCTTTTATTTGATTGTAGTTCTGGGATTGGGCAAAGCCCAGTAAACCAATGGGTCTTTGCTCCTGACCATATCGATATTACTACGGTCAAAGATCTAGTTGGAAATGAGAATGGTTTAATTCGTGGCCGCAAGATGACAGTACAAAATCCTTCGGCGCTTTATTTTGATGGTGCTGATACCTATGTTGAATTAGCAGCTAAGGATGAGGTTAAGGTGTTGCCCACTACAAAGATTACTGCCGAGGCTTGGGTAGCGGTGAATTCGCCGGATGAGTGGGGTGGAATTATTGGGTGTTTGCAGGACAATGGGGATTTCGAAAAGGGTTGGGTGCTTGGGTACAATAACGACAAATTTAATTTCGTACTATCTACTGGTGGTGATCTCACATATTTGAATGCTTCTATCCCTTATGAAATAGGTAAATGGAATCATGTGGTTGGAACCTATGATGGTTCTAGGATGCGTATTTATATCAATGGTACTGAACGAGGGAATAGTACCAGTCGTCGGGGGGCGATTGATTATTCGCCAGCTGCATTTGTCATTGGTACTTATCTGGATGATAATGAGTCTTATCCTTTAGAAGGTTTCATTTCTGAGGTTCGTTTATATGATCGTGCACTTTCAGGGCAGGAGATTCGTAATCGTTACAATCGCACGCGTGGAGATTATAATACACTGCCCAAACCTCCGGATTTAATTACAAATCAAGAGTTAAAGGCTGGTCCATATCTTGAATTTACTTCTCTGGATAAGGCAGTTGTCCGATGGGAAACAGTTAGGCCAATGCCAACGCTTCTTGCATATGGAACAAACCCTACACTCAAAAATCGAATTACTCTTCAAAACCGAACTCGGCAGCACGAGGCTATTATCTCCAATGTTCTGCCTGGAGAAACTTATCATTATTCGGTTGGTGTAGAGCAGGATGGGCAGACTCAATGGCTTGCTCCAGCGAGTGGTGAATCCGACTTTAACTATTCACGCCCGGATATTAGTGATGTCCAGTCTCCATATGCAGAGGATGATCTTATGCGCAAAAGTAGAGCTGCAGCTGAGGCTATACT
>NYWG01000252.1 GCA_002684915.1 Verrucomicrobiales bacterium | reverse complement strand
TGTTTGATGGCTTCGATGTTTCCTTCTGTGACAGCACGGTGAATTGAGATGTCCGGTGCTTTGGCTATCGTCGGTTCAGACTTTGCAGCTTCAGCAACTGGCTTAACTGGTTTCGCTTCTGGCGCAGGAACCGACTGCTGCGACTCCCCACACCCCACCAACAGCACTACTGCGAATAATATGGGAATAAATGATTTCATTTGTATAAAATTATAAATTATTAAGTCCTATTATCAAGACGTTTAATTCAACCAACCTTAAGATTACTTCTCTTCAGCACTGTACCAGACGACACGGTATCCAATTTTTACTTTACGTATGAATATTGCTTTCCTCATGTTCAATCCTGCGCCCAACACGCGCCAAACGATTACACCCCCAATCAGGGTTTTTAACGGCAAGAGAAGGAATAATGGAAGGCATCAGGTCGGAGAAGGAATCCACGAAAAAACCCCCAAAAACGTTAAGTAATCAGGGGTTTTAAAGTGGTTGCGGGAGCCGGATTTGAACCGACGACCTTCAGGTTATGAGCCTGACGAGCTACCGGGCTGCTCCATCCCGCGGTCAATGGGAAGAGCAAAATATCACTCTTTGGCTTTAGTTCAAGTCGTTTTTAAAATAAGCCAAATTTAGGCCTCAGGATAATTAACATCAAACCATGCTTTCTCATCTGCAGCCTTTAACGCTAAATCCATCACAGTTTGCACACGCGCACCTTGCAAGAAAGATGGCTCACATTCGCGCTCATTACGTATGGCATCAATAAACTCAAAATCTTGATCCCAACGAAAAGAAATACCTGGATCTCCTTGAAAGGGATCTCGGTTTGATCCTGGCCATGTAAGGAACTCCCTTGGAACATCAACGGTCTCTAATCCTGTCTGCGACTTTCGAGCAATTTGAAAGCAGTTTGGGTTTTCAAGCTGAAAAATCATAGATGCATCACTGCCATTGATCTCACAGTAATCCTGACTTCGAGCACCTTCACCCCTACCGGTTGCCAGCTTACTACTTTCGAGCACCCCAGTTGCATTATTTTCAAATTCAGCCATAACGGTTACCCAATCTTCAAGATCAGAATCAAGCCCTTCCCGATCATGGATAAAACGCCGTGTATCAGCCGTAATTCGCTTCATATCACCGATCAAAAAATGAGCATAATCAAGCCTATGGGATAACATGTCACCTAACTCACCAGAGCCAGCCATCTTCTTGATTTGCCGCCAACCTATATTTCGATCACCCCAGTCCTGAAGCCTACAAGTACGAATGTGGTATGGTTGTCCAATTGCGCCAGTATCAACAAGGTGTTTCATATAGCGCATTGCGGGTACAAACCGATAAGTAAAAGCCGTCATATGACGAACTTTATTTTCTCTAGCACAATCAAGCATTTCAATCGTCTCTTTTTGATCTATTCCAAGAGGTTTTTCACAAAGCACATGTTTACCGTTAAGCATAGCCTCAATAGCCATCGGCGAATGTGTTGCATTAGGAGTAGCGATAATAACCGCATGAATATCATCTCGTTGAACCAACTCCTTATAGTCAGTTGTATGTATATCAACACCAGTTTGTTTAACTGCTCTTGCAAGCACATCAGCGCTATTATCACACAAACCAACTAGTTTTGTTTCTAAACACAAATCCAAACCTGGAAGATGATTCTGTAGAGCAATGCCTCCGCATCCTATGATTCCCACTCCAATATTAGACATATCAAAAATAAAATAACCAAGCTCAGGCTTGGAAAAGTTCAGGCAAAGATCTTAATACTTCAAAAAAATGAAGCCACCAAAATCAAACCACTTGGCCTAAAGGGCATTTTTTGTCTAAATTACCACCCGAATGAGTAGGCCTTTAAAAACAGCCACCAAAGAACTGACAATTCGAAATCTCATAGCTGAGCTGGGACAGCGAATCTTGGAGGGTGGACAGATTACTCGCGATGAAGCACTAGAGTTGATAAACATCGAATCTAACGCTGATATCATGGATCTTCTGTCTTGGGCCAACCGCATCCGTGAGCACTATAAAGGAAATAAAATTCACCTTTGCTCTATTGTTAATGCAAAAGCTGGAGCATGTTCCGAAAACTGTTCCTTCTGTTCTCAGTCAGCTGCTTATCAAACTGGCTCGCCGCGTTATGGTTTTGTAGATCCAGAACCAGTGCAAGATGCAATGAGTGAGGCTAAGGACAATAATGTTACAGCCGTAGGACTAGTAGCTGCTTGGAGGGGACTAAAAGAAGGCCCCATGCTCGATGAAGTATGTGACCGGATACGTGAAATGAAAGAAAATGGAAAATCACGACCAGATGCTTCCCTAGGACTAATCGAAACACAAACAGTAGCCGATCGTTTAAAAGAAGCCGGCCTATCTTGCTATGGACATAATCTCGAAAGTTCACGACGTTTTTTTCCAGAACACTGTACAACCCATTCTTTTGAAGATCGCATTAAAACAATTCAATTTCTCAAAAATGCCGGTATAAAAATTTGTTCTGGAGGCATTATAGGAATGGGCGAAGACCGTGAAGACCGAATTGATTTGGCACTTGAGGTTCGAACTATAGATGCCAGTGTAGTCCCTGTTAATATTCTCAATCCTATTCCCGGAACGCCTTTAGAGAAGCAGGATCAGCTTCCGCCAATGGAAATATTAAAAACAATCGCATTGTTCCGATTCATTCTACCTCAGAAGGAAATAATGATCGCTGGTGGCCGCACGGTAAATCTGCGCGATATGCAGAGTATGATATTCACAGCTGGTGCTAGTGCATTAATGGTTGGCAATTATCTCACAACACTTAATCAACCAGTAGAAAAAGATCTTCAAATGTTAAAAGATCTCGGACTAGACCCAGACTGGGATAACGACTTTGCCGACCAAGTTTCTAATGGCAATAACTGTGGCAGTAATTACAAATCATCAAAAAACAAATCTGAAGCACTTCTTTCTGTTTAATTAAAAACGATGATTAAACCGCTCGAAAAAAACGACGGCGGTTACTTCGGGGAAACCATCGAAATAAATGACATTCTGCACCGTGCTCTAACTGCGGCAAAGCAACACGGTTGGATCACAGATACATTTTCCGAATCTTCAGGAATACCACTGTTTGGATTCCGTCGCATAGCCCAGAACGAACGACTTTCAGCTTATATTTCAAGCGGTATTCACGGTGATGAGCCTGGGGGGCCACTGGCATTAATAGAGATGATCGAAGCTGACATATGGCCCAACGATGTTAGTCTTTTTATTTGTCCATGTTTGAATCCTACTGGATTTCAAAAAAACACTCGCGAAAATTCAATTGGAATTGATCTAAATCGAGACTACCGGCACTTCAGCTCGTTTGAAGCAAAAGCTCATAGGGGCTGGATCGACTCACTTCCTTCATTTGATATTAGCATCTGCGTTCACGAGGATTGGGAAGCAACGGGATTTTACCTTTATGAACTAAATCCCGACGAAATGTATTCCGCCTCACAATCGATACTTAACGCAGTCTCAACTATCTGCCCAATTGATCAGTCCGAATTAATTGATGGGCGCCCAGCTAAATCCGGCCTACTAAAGCCATTAGCATCTCCAGATGCCAGACCATTGTGGCCTGAAGCATTTTACATCGTACAAAACAACAAAACCCGTCTTTCATATACATTGGAAGCTCCCTCCGATTTTCCTCTTTATTTTCGAGCTATTACGCTTCGCAGAGCTATTGAAACAACACTTAATACTCATTTGTCTAAAAGCTAACCGAACCATAAATTGACAGCATGTTTCGATTACTATTTATAATTTATTTCGCAAACTCAGCTTTTGCTGATCCGTCGGCCATTACATCATCAGACCTACAATCCGAGATAATTTTGCTTTTCCAGAACCCCGACGGAGGTTGGCCAAAAAACATTAAATGGAATCATTTTAAAACAATTAAAGAAGCAAGTGATAATATCGAAAAATTCAAATCAAAAAGTACCATCGATAATAGTGCCACGTACAACGAAATACGCATATTAAGCAAATCATATAATCAAACCAAAAACTCAACTTACCGAGATGCTGCTTTGCAAGGTCTCAAATATATTCTACGAGAGCAACGAACTAGTGGAGGCTGGCGCGGATCAGACGTTGATGCCATCACATTTAATGACAACGCCATGATAGGAGTTATGGAACTTTTGAAGGATATCACAAATAAAAAATCAGATTTTAATTGGATAAAAGACACGATACGAAAAAAATGTAGGATAGCTTTAAATAAAGGATTAAGAGTTGTGCTCGACTGCCAGATAGTAGTTAACGGTAAAAAGACTGCTTGGTGTCAGCAGCATCATCATCTCACATTAAAACCCATTAAAGCCCGCACCTATGAACTTCCATCTATTTCAGGAGCAGAAAGTGTAGGAATCATCCGTTATCTAATGAATATAGAGCAACCTAGTAATGAAATTATCGAATCGATCGAGAGTGCAACACTGTGGTTTCGCCAATCAGTCATCAATGATCTTCGTATCGAAAGATTCGCAATAACACCCGTACAACAGAATAATAAAATTATTGATCATGATATACGAACTATTACAGATCTTAATGCAAAACCGATTTGGGCAAGGTTTTACGAAATCGAATCTAATAGACCATTTTTTTGCAATCGAGATGGCATAAAAGTTTATTCACTAAATGAAGTCAAACTTGAACGTAGAACAGGTTATTCTTGGTACAGTTACTCCGCAGCCAAATTGCTTTATCAAGATTATCCTAAATGGAAAAAATCAATCGCTAAAACCAAAAAAACTAATACAAGCAATCACTAACTATTCCGAATTAAAACTTGATAATAAAAACAAATTATTATACTTTTAACTCATGAAAATAATTTTCCAATTTTGTTTTACCGTTCTGCTACTTTTAACTGGCTGCGGATTATCCGATCCCACACAGGGAAATAAAACGGTTTCTCCTGAAGGTGATCCTGTAGGAGAACTAGAAGTGGCACACTGGGTTAAAGGCGAATCAGTTGATATTTCCAAGGGAGTCAACGTCGTCGAATTTTGGGCGACTTGGTGTCCTCCTTGTCGAACAAGCATCCCTCATCTAACTGAAACACAAGTTAAATATAAAGATCGTGGCGTAAATATTGTCGGTGTTACTAACGAATCTTTAGATACAGTTGAGACATTCGTGAAAAGAATGGGTAAAAAGATGGAGTATAGTGTTGCCATAGATAAAGGCCGTTCGACCTCGAATGAATTCATGGGACGATATAATGTTGGAGGTATACCACATGCATTCGTAGTAAAGAATGGCAAAGTGGTATGGCACGGCCATCCAATGTCCGGATTAGATGATGCTATTGAAAATGCGCTCAAATAACAGGGCACTTAATATTTTACTTTCAGGTAAATTAGATCGAATTAAGCTACGTCAAACTACATTGCGTCAATCTTAGCTAAACGATCACGCGCTTTTTGGCCTGGGGTAGTATCCGCACATTCGTCAGCAACCCTCCTAAGCAAGTCCAAAGCCTTTTCAGTTTCACCAAGCTTTCCAGAATATAGATTGCAAAGATGAATTGCCGCCCATCCCCAACGTTTGGGTGGCAATTCCATTGTCAGAATTGACTCATATTCCAAGGCTGCTGCTCGGTAACTAGCCAAATCATTCTCATAAATCTCGGCAATACGTTGGCGCGCATGATATTCCCCTGGATACTTTTCTATATAATTGCGGAGCAAATCAATACTTTCGATGTAAGCTCCATCCGCCCACAACTGCTCGGCCTCTTCGTATAGGTCTGCCTTTTCAGATTTCTCGCTTTTACTGTAATAACCGGTAGCGACACGACTACCTGCTAAATTTCCAACATCCCTAGCTACAAAAAATGCAAAGGTTAAAATCGAAATTAGCATTCCGGCAAAATAACCCATCAAACCACCTTCAGGTTTTTGATTTTCGATAACCACACTCCCAACCTCATTGGTCTCTTCATTGTTATTTTTGGTTTTGTCATCGAGCTTAATAGCCAATTCTCCGCCAACATCATTCGTAGCCTCATTTACCCCTTCGCTTGGGTCTTCTTCGCTTGGGTCTTCTTCGCTTGGGTCTTCTTCGCTTGGGTCTTCTTCGCTTGGGTCTTCTTCGCTTGG
>NYWG01000251.1 GCA_002684915.1 Verrucomicrobiales bacterium | reverse complement strand
GGCAGGTAGACAGGATTGTCTATATCTATTTGTTTTCCGTCAGTTGTAACTACTTTATAAATTACACTTGGATACGTGGCAATGATGTCCATTCCAAACTCACGCCGTAAGCGTTCTTGTATTATCTCCAAGTGAAGTAAACCAAGGAATCCACAGCGAAAGCCAAAGCCCAACGCTGCAGAGCTTTCTGCCTGATAAAAAAATGCAGAGTCATTTAATTGTAACTTTGCTAGGTTGCTTTTCAGGTGCTCGTAGTCGGCAGAATTTATTGGGTAGATACCACTAAAAACCATTGGTTTAATTTCTTGAAACCCAGGCAAGGCTTTTGCTGGGGTTCTTGAATCCGTTAAAGTATCTCCAATTTTAACATCAGAAGGAGATTTTATATTTGCAGTAATATAACCGGTCTCACCTTCGCAAAGTTCCGGCCGCTTGTATGGTTTCGGATTAAAGCTGCCAACCTCTTTTATTTCTACGGTTTTATTTGTGTGGAGCATTTTAACCTGCATTCCAGCCCTAAAAGTTCCGCTGAATACACGCATGTGTGCAACCACGCCTCGATATGAATCAAAATATGAATCAAATACTAATCCTTGGATTGTATCAGTTTCACCCTTTTGCGGGTGGGGAATCATTTTAATTATTGATTCTAATACATCCTCTATTCCCGTTCCTTCTTTAGCACTAGCTAAAACTGCATCCTGTGAAGGGATTGCAAGAATATCCTCAAGTTGTTTTTTAACATTTGGAACATCTGCATGCGGCAAGTCTATTTTATTTATTATAGGAATAATAGCCAGATTGTGATTCATTGCTAGATTCACATTCGCTACTGTTTGAGCCTCAACGCCTTGTGCTGCATCAATTATTAATAAAGCACCCTCGCAGGCACTTAAACTACGAGAAACTTCATATGTGAAATCTACATGGCCTGGAGTGTCGATTAAATTCAATTCATATTCTGTGCCATCTTTCGCATTGTAATACATGGTGACTGGATGAGCCTTAATAGTTATCCCTCGCTCCTTTTCTAAATCCATGGAGTCGAGTAATTGGTTCTCCATTTCTCGGTCTGATATTGTTCCAGTCATGTGTAACAACCTGTCAGAAAGGGTTGTCTTACCGTGATCTATATGAGCAATTATGCTAAAATTACGTATTTTTTTTAATTCCATTAACGATCTAAACTCCTTGATTTGGACGTCATCTGGCAACTGATCCCCCGCCCTATTCCGCAGCTCAAAATATTGGCAAAGGAAGATACTGAGCGTGAAGTTTTATAAAAGCGTAATTTATTATTTTATGTCAGTTTCTGATCTTTCGAAAATTTATTACATCAGAAAAAACTAAATAACATAGAACGGTTTTTATACTTGGACATTTATATTAAGCTATGTAAAAAAACGTTTCACTGGATTGAATTTCCTGCTGATGCAAGTGATTTGCAACAGTCCCTGGACCTTAGATTAACCGGGTAAGGAACCTGCACTCGAGTTGTGACCGACGGGCCTTTACTGGAAGTCGCGATGTACGACGAGCCGGATCCACTTATACCTTACGTTCATCGGATTAGTTCAACACGGCGTTGGCGGGCTTTAAAAACTCGCAGCTGAAAGGCTGCGGGTTTTTTCTTTCGAAGCGACTATATCCACTGATACCCTTCCCTTGTGACCGATGATTTGTTTTCCAAGACTAATCCTCCCCCCTCTGGCTCCGAAACGCCAGTTAAAGAGCAATTACCTAATCAATCCTATATTCCTTTAGCTGCTAGGATGCGACCACGCAATCTAAGTGAATATTATGGCCAATCCCATATATTGGCGCCTGGCAATTTGCTTAGGAGGGCAATTGAAGCAGACAGAATACAATCCTTGATTTTTTTCGGCCCACCTGGAACAGGTAAGACAAGTTTAGCTCAAGTTATTGCAAATCAAACAAAATGTAAATTTGAGCGTTTAAGTGGTGTTGAGTCAAATGTATCGGATATGAGGAAGATACTATACTCTGCCTCTAATCGCTTAGCTAACACAGGTGAATCAACCTTGTTGTTTATCGACGAGATTCATCGATTCAACAAAGCACAACAAGATGTACTTCTTCCTGATGTAGAAAACGGATCGGTTCGCCTTATAGGAGCAACTACACATAATCCATTTTTCTTTGTGAATTCACCCTTGGTTTCAAGATCTCAAGTCTTTGAGCTTGAGCCTTTAAGCGAAGAAGAAATACACGATCTACTTAACCAAGCATTAAACGATGCGGACCGAGGTCTTGGGCATCTAAAATGCGATATCGATGAAGCCGCTCTATTGCATTTATCAAAAGTATCTAATGGGGACGCACGCAAAGCACTTAATTCTTTGGAGATTGCAACTCTAACTACTCCTCCAAATGACAAAGGAATAATTAATATTTCAATAGAAATTGCAGAGCAATGCATACAAAAAAAAGCGATCGTATACGATAGTGATGAAGATGGTCACTACGATACTATTTCTGCATTTATAAAGTCTATGAGGGGTAGCGACCCTGATGCAACTTTATACTGGTTGGCTAAAATGATTCACGCTGGAGAGGATCCAAGATTTATTGCAAGAAGGATCATCGTTCATGCTTCGGAGGATGTCGGGTTAGCAGATCCAATGGCATTGGTTCTTGCAAATGCTGCATTTCAGGCTGCCGAATTTATTGGGTGGCCAGAGGCCAGGATTCCAATTGCTGAAGCGGCGATTTATGTCGCGTGTGCAAATAAGAGTAATAGCGTTATAAGAGCAATCGATGCTGCTTTAGATGATATAAGAACGGGTAATGCAATCCCTGTCCCCCATCATTTAAAAGATTCACATTATGCCGGAGCTAAAACTCTTAAGCACGGTGCTGGATATAAATATTCACATGATTTCCCCAATCATTTTATTGCTCAAGATTACCTCGGAGCTGAAAAACGTTTTTATATGCCTACTGAGCAAGGAGTTGAAAAAAAGATAAAAGCGAGAGTTGATTACTGGAGGAATGAATTCTCGAAAATTAAAAGATCTCGCACATCAGAAAGTAAAAGAAAGGAATGAGAAGAATGAAGCCGACTTCTGAAAATAATAATGATGTTTGTTTGCTTAAAAATGAAATGAGGAAACAAATGTTCTTAGCGAAGCAAGCAATCTCAAATACTGAAATGCTCGAACAGTCATCCCTGCTTTGCGATCAGCTTGAAAAAACAGATTTTTGGTCTTCCAGTAAAACAGTATTACTCTATAGCAATTTAAACAAAGAGATAAGTGTTAACCAATTGATTGAAAGAGGGTTAAAAATCAAAAAAAACATCGCCCTACCCCGTTATGATTTAAATAACAAAAACTATACTGCCTGTATTATTAGCGCATTAAAAGATTTGGTTATTGGAAGATATAATATCATGGAGCCTAGTATAAACTGTCCTCAGGTTGACATCAACCAACTGGACTTAGTGATTGTCCCTGGGGTAGCATTTGACCATATTGGCGGGCGACTGGGAAGAGGCGGTGGTTATTACGATCGTTTTCTTAAAAAACTGAATGCAACATTCTGCGGAGTCTGCTTCAGGGAACAAGTCGTACATAAAACCCCTCAGGATTCACATGATATAAAAATGGATTTCACCATGACCCCTGATGGAAAACTCGATTTCGATTTAATTTAAATTATGAATATAATATCAGCATCATTAGAACTTTGGGTTGCTTGGACAATCGTAACCATATTGGTTCTCATTGGTATGGTATGGATTCGGAAAGATCAAAAGCGGCAAATACGTCGAGCCCTCCACAGCACTGAGTCTTCTCTGAAAAAACATTCACGCCGTGAAGCTGAAGTCCTTACAAGGAGTGCTCGCATGCTAACTCGTGAAGAAACAAAACGACTTAGAGATGATTTAGAGAACACAATCGGAGCAGAGAGTGAAGAAATACGACAAAGAGAAAAGAGACTTGAAGAGCGAGAGGCATTGCTCGACCGCCAACTGCAAACAGTCCTTGAAAACGAATTAAGAATTAAAGAAGAACGTGCGAGTTTTGATTCATTTAAAAGTGATCTCAAAAAAAGAGAATCTGCGACTAAGATGCTAGCTGAAAAATATAAATTAGAGCTTTCATCTATATCAAACCTGAGTGAAGACAAGGCTAGGGAAAAGTATTTTGAATTAATCCGTGACGAGTATCAGATAGAAGCCAGTCAAATTGGTAAAGCTATAGTGAATGAAGCCGCAGGTAAGGCAGAGGAAGAAGCTCGCAGAATATTAGGAATTGCTATACAGAGATATGCAGGAGAACACACTTACGAAAGTACAACTGCAACGGTATCTCTCGGCGGAGACGAGGATATTAAAGGTCGTATTATTGGGCGAGAGGGCCGTAATGTCCGTGCATTTGAAGCAGCAACAGGGGTAACTGTTTTAATAGATGACACTCCGAATTCCGTAGTTCTTTCAGGTTTTGATCCAGTCAAGCGCGAGATAGCTCGTGAAACTATGAATCGGCTTGTTAAGGATGGGCGTATACATCCCACCAGAATTGAGGAAGTCGCAAAAAAAGTAATAGAAGAAAATAGTTATAATATGGCCAATTTGGGAGAAGAGGCAGCTTGTAAAGCAGGAGTCATTTCATTGAATAAAGAAATACTAAGTATGCTTGGAAAACTTCGTTATCGGAGCAGCTATTCCCAAAATGTTCTCGCGCATTCAGTTGAAGTTGCACACTTAATGGGCCTTTTAGCTGGGGAAATGGGCTTGGATATAAATAAGGCAAAACGAATTGGCCTCCTTCATGATATCGGAAAGGCAATGTCACAGGATGTCGAAGGGCCACATGCTATTGTCGGTGGTGACTTTATTAAACGCAATGGTGAGCCTGAAGATGTAGTCAATGGTGTTGCGTCCCATCATGGAGAAGTTCCATACAATTATATTTGGGGGATTCTCGTTAGTGCTGCAGACGCAATTAGCGCTTCGAGGCCAGGGGCTAGATCTGAAACAATGTCAACCTATCTTAAGAGATTGAGTCACTTAGAAAAAATCGGGAAATCATTTGAAGCCGTAGAAAAGTGTTATGCAGTTCAAGCTGGAAGAGAAGTCCGGGTATTGGTGAACCCAAGCAGAGTAACTGATGAAGAGTCTTACGATTTGGCCCGTAAAATTGCCCGTAAAATTGAAGATGAATTACAATATCCTGGTCATATTAGAGTAACTATGATCCGTGAAAATCGCTTTATTGAATACGCCAAATAATCTTAAGTTTACACTTTAATCTGAAATCGAGAGAGAAACAAAAAAAGTCTAATGAAAATAAACCGATTTATATGCATATTGTTGACAACATGCAGCTTTCTAGTTGATTTGACAAATGCACATGCCGTTTCGATTATTGACGGAAAAGAATTAGCCCTTTCGATCCGAGACTCTATACCGCCCGAGAATATATCCTTAGAAGCTTCAATGGAAGTAACTCTTAAGGACCGAAAACGTATTAACACACCCTTAATAATTGAGACTAAATTAATAGGACAAGGCGAGTTCTTGACAACTTATAAAACTAAGTCAGAAAAGAATCGAACGATTTGGCAAGTGAGGCGCAAAATAGGCAGCCCGAATATATACAGTGTCGAACTTAAAGATAATGATGATCCTGCAAAAAGCGTCAATATATATATAGGACTGGCCAGATCATCTTTCACTCTAGCTGATTTCGGTCTAGATTTTTTGCATTGGCCAATTCAAAAAACAATAAAGAAGCAGCGTCGGAAAAGCCGATTATGTAATGTGCTTGAAAGCAGGCCCAAAAAAGTAATCAATGGAAACTACAGTCGAGTGCTTTCTTGGGTTGATGAGAAATCTGGAGCAATACTTGCCGCTGATTTCTTTGATCTTAATGGCAAGATCTTAAAACGTTTTAGTGTTAAAGGCCTAACGAAAAAAAATGGCCAATGGCAAGTAGATGAATTAGAAATGAAAAACTTACAAGAAGGCAGTAAAAGCCGTTTAAAGATTAATTATTAACTTTTAATAATTTGAATTTTCGGGACAGGTTAGAGCGAAGCCCATTATACAAATGGATTTTTTACTTCGTTGTTGGTTTAATCGGAATAACACCGATGATCTATGGTTTTATTAAGTTAAGCCAGGGTGCTTCTTCGAGCCAAACATTAGTGTATCTTATTTTCCTCTTTATTCCTTGCGCTGTATTAATTGCTATTGTTTTCACTCCTTTTTTGATTGAAAAGACTATCGCTTCTCCTATTGGCCAACTGTTTTCAGGTAATCCAAACATTACCGAAGACAAACCCATTTATGGACCGGTAATAGCTAGCCGAAACCAAGGTGATTACAATGAATCCCTTAAACTAGTTGAAGTTCAGTTAAGAAAATATCCCTTTGACTTTGATGGGCTTATGCATAAGGCCACAATACAAGCAGAAGACTATCATGATTTGGATGCGGCAAAGGAAACCCTTAATATGGCACTGAGGGATCCGGAATGCTTAAGATATAATTTACCAATCGTTTACAACAAACTTGCTGACTGGCAATTAAATATTTTCAATTCCTTAGAATGCGCCAGACTATCGTTGGAAAAAATCAGAGAAACCTACCCTGGCACAAAGGCAGCGCAACTCGC
>NYWG01000250.1 GCA_002684915.1 Verrucomicrobiales bacterium | reverse complement strand
TCCCTCAATCAATCAACCAATCATCTACCTCAAAACTCAGCATCGAGGCCTGGAATACGGCAAAAACACCTCTTTACACAACACACAGGAATCGTCTGACGCGCAGGGGCTTAGCTGAACGGAACGCCCCGCGAACCGCAATCCCCATATACACGAATAACTGCCAATGCTCCAAGACGGCGACAGCTCAGGCACAAAGTGGCAGCCCGGAGCAAGTTGGAGAAGCAACAAACAAAGGGAAAGTGAGATAGGTACATGGTTGTGCAAAGCCATGGTAGAGCACGTAGCTCTACAATCCCAGGCGTTGAAGGTGCGGTACAACCGCTTCTCAGACTTTCCCCTCCACACTGTGTTGTACGGGTAGCTCAGCTTCCACTTCGAATGACCTGTGCCGTTTCACGATCGGACTCCATCGGTACTTGAGAAAAACAGCTCCGGCCCCAAGAAGTGTTCCTGCAAGAAGGCATCCGATGGCAATGGCGGCAGCCTCGCCGCTGGATGTTCCCGAGCATTCCCCATGATTGGCAGGTTTGACAACATTAGGCCAAATGGGTGGCGAGGGGGGTGGCTGCGACGGTGACGGCGACGGCGACGGCAAAGGGGGTGGCGGCGACGGCGACTGCTGCGACGACGGCGGTGGTTTTGGCGACGGCGGAGGCGGCTGCGGCAGCGATGGCGATGCAATAACAATGGTGGGAGCCGACTCGACAGTGACGCCAAGCGCAGCGGAGGCGGCGGCGGCAGTGCCGATGTTGGTTGAGAGCGAGGACCTGACCGAGGTGGAGACGGTGCCCGTGGGCACCGCGATGGTGGCGGTGATGAGCACGCTGCCGGGGGCGATGTCGATGGTGACGAGCGCGGCGTCAATGCCGCCGGCGGCGGCGAACTTGTTCCGCAGGGCGGAGGTGTCGGCAGCGGTATAATCGCCCACGTTACCGCTCGCGGTGAACGTGACCACGACGGGCGGCGGCGGCGTGGGCTCGCAAATGCCGTGGTACGAGACGGGGTTGTAGCATGCGTACTCACCCGGTGCAAGGCCGCCAGAGGACCTGTACTCGTCGTCGAACTCCGGGATGGGTGTGCAAGAGGTCTGCATCGGGTGAAGCTTCTGGGCGGCGGCTAGCTTTTCGCGCACGTCGCGAAGGACGGTGGTGGCGTGGCCGTAGGAGGGATGGTGCCCGTTGTGAGGCCATCTCGCGTATTGGCCGGCGACCACTGCTGGGTGCGGCCATGCAGCTGCAAAGCTATCGCTCGTGAAGTCAAGAGTTGTGCGCTCGTCGTACAGCCAGAAGTCGACAGGGTAAGGAACCTTCACGCGGCCGCTCGTTCGGCCGCCGCTCGACATCAGGTTGGTCGCCGACAGCCCCTCCGGCCAATTCCATTCCCACAGTGAGCCGGCTGGGATGTCGTTGTGCATTATGGCCATGCCCAGCTCCTCGAGCATCATCAGCACTGGGTCCTGTTCGGGCGTCCCGATGTAGCCATTGTAGTTGCCATTGGGTTCGGCGGGGCCGTGTGGCAGGTACGCCGCCAGTGCGCGCACACCCCGCTGCTGTGCGGCGAGTGCCACGGGCTTAAAGGACTCAATCTCGTCGCAGAGGGCCATCTTGTCATCAGCCGTGGCCGCCGTGACCTCGACCACTCCTAGCGCTCGCGCCAGATCCTCAAAACGCTGGACAATCTCGATGAAGCCCTTCGTTGGCGCCTCTTCGGTGGTGTATGAGCTGGTCAGTCTGATGATCGGAATGCCACGGGCATTAAAAGCGGCAGTGGTAGCCGCAGTCTCATTTGCGGGCTGCCATGCGTAATAGCCCCACCCTGCCGCACTCCCGTGATACGGCCCTTCGATTACAATGTCGGGCCAGCCGTTTGCATCGAGTATGGTGTGGTCAAAGTCGTCGCACCACCAGTTGGTGTGCGAGCAAGCAGGGGAGAGGTCGAGCATTTGGTCCAGAAAGGCCTGCTCCTGCGGGGTTGGGTTTGTTGGAAAGTAGGCCGGGTCGTGGGGCAGGTCACCGTGGTTGCCGTGGTGGTCGTCATGCTCCCCGTACGCAAAGTCGTCTCCAGTTCCGAAGGACTGATTGTGGTAATAACCGTTCAGGTTGGAGCCCTGACGCCCGCGCTCGCCATAGGTGCCAATGATCTGGCTCGGGTCCATGCCCATGTGCATCAGCGCGAGCGCGTCAAAGACGTTTGCCACGATGGTCGGCTGTGCCTTTGTCCAGGTGTGTTTCATCCCCAAGTCATCAACAAATGACATCGCCTCTGGGGGGGGCGAGGGCGGCGCACCGTCGCCTGGTGGCTCCCAGGTTGTCCAGGCGAGCCAAGCGGGGTCGTATTGGCACGCAAGTGGCGGCGATGCCACGTCGCACATAGTGACTGACTTGTAGAAGCTGCACATCGAGTCGTAGCCAGGATAAAATGAGTACCTGACGCAGGGACAGCTGCCGTCTGCTGCCGCCCTCACGCCGCTCGATACGTACCGACACTGAGTACCGTCTGCGACAGTACCGTCTGCGAGAACAGTGCCCTCCGCGAGAACCCCCTCATCGAACCCGGCCAGCCTCGCGGGATCGCTCGTTTGCAGCTCCTTCAGCATAGGTACCTTCTCGAGGCTCTCGGCCAGCTTGGACTTTGAGATGCACGTGCCGGTGCCTTCGGTTCCACCTTCGGCGTTGACGTAGGCTCTCGCCACCGTGTCATACGTGGTAGTATTATCGGGACAGCACGATAGGTCGTCGGGCATGTCACGAAGGCAGCCGTAGACAAATGCGGTGTGGCACGGGTCGATTAGCGTTGACGGCCTCATGCCATGGTTGCAATCGCAGTGTCTGATCCGGCTCGAGCCAGCACCCATGCTCTCGCACTGCGCGAAGTTGGACTCGTAGTCTTCAGCGACCTTGACCGCAACTTTCTGACCTTGACCACATCCCACCCAGCTTGCAAAAAAGTATACCTTCTTTTCGTGGTCGTAGTCGATCAGGACGTCAAAGTGCGGGCTGCCTGCGTTCTCGTCGCCGCGAAGGATGGCACCCGAGAAGTCGCATGCGTCGAGCGCCTCCTGGCTGGGTAGCTCGTAGACGGTCGACCGCGATTCGGGAGTATACTCAAAGCGGAGAGCCGCACATGTATGGGCGAAAACATATGCCGGCGCGGGGTTGTCCGGACCCAGGGGGGGGCAGAAAATTCCGGTGCAAGTGACCATTTCCCCGTGAGGGTAGTAGTTGCCGGCCTTCCACGTGCCGTCGTCCGCACGCTTGCCCGAGTCTGACACCACATCTCTGATGATGCCGTTGATCCCCTCGACATAGAACCCACCCTGAACGTCTGCAGCTCCCACCTGCGGCCCGTGGTGATCGTCGAGGTTGCACGTCTTCTTCTTGTGGGCCGGCCCTGGTGGAGTCCATCCTGCGAGGCTCGCCTTGGCCTCCCAGTCTGCATCAGAAGAAGGATGCTCATTGGCACTCGGCATATTGTACATGTGACGGTACTCCTCCAGCAGCGCGCTAACTTGGTGCTGGGACAGCGGCGCGTCCCACAAGGCAAAGTGCGCCACCCGGCCGTGGAAGTAGCGACGGGGATCGAACTCGGCAAAGTCCTCGTTGCCAGTGTGTGACAGGTCGTTGGTGACCGCGCCGCCAATCTGCCGGCCGCACAAGCGGATGTCGCCCACCGGGTCAATTGGCTCGCCGCCAGAGCCCGCCGCGTTGAGGAAGTACGCCGGGTCGCTGTAAGGGCGCTGTACGCCGTCAATCGTTGAGTACTTTAATAGACCGACGCAACCTGTCGCCTCATTCTCGCAGTTCAAGCCACGGGGCATGGTCGCCTCCAGCTTGCCATCAATGTACATGTTCATGCCCTTCCCGTGGCCCTTGGTCGTCATCACGAGGTGGTGCCACATACCGTTGTCAGTGGCGGCGAGCGGCAACGTCTCGAAGCTCGCAGAGTCCTTCTTGCCACCCTCGTAGGCTCCTTGCGACCTGTAGCAATCGTACGCATCAGGGTTGGTCTCTGTCGTGTTGAAGAACCACTTGTAGCAGCTTGGGTTCTTTTGAATGTACTCTTCGCTCGGGCACCACTGCTTCATGCAGTCCCGGGTAAACCGATCCACGTCGCCGCTATCCTTAATGATGCCGAGAATACCATCGTCCTTCTCGAACTGAATATGGACTTGGTGGCGAGCCGACGTTGGGAAGATCGGGTCTCCGTGACCGAAGAACTGCTCGCGCTGGTAGCCCTCAAAGTTGGCCCCCACCTCGTGCCGGTACCAGACGCTCATCGCCCACTTGCCGTTGGCACCGTAATCGACGTCGGCGAGCGCGATGAAGTCCTTCTGGTGAGAGTACTCGGTGATCTCTCCGCATTGGATTGTGCGTCCAAAGTGCTCGTCGTAAACCCAGTTAGGTTTGTTGGTCTGGTTATACTGGTGAGAGTGTGATGTCCTGGATGTGGATGCGTCTTCACCCAACTCCGCCGCATCCACGAACAGCACCTGGCCCGCATCACTGGCCTGCGTCACCGACTCCTTGAGGTTGCGGCCGTGGCCCTCATCCATGAAGTAGTAGGCCATCGGCGTGGGGATGTTCGCCGGCATCTTGAAGGGCGTGACTGTGAGGCCGTACTTGTCAACGTACGACTTGTACAAATCATTCACCTGGGCCTGCGACAGCGCGGAGTTCCACACAGAGAAGTGCGCCACCTTGCCGCGGAAGTACCGCTTGGGGTCGTACTGGGCTTCAAAGGGGTCGGCATCTTGATCGGCCCAGGACACGGGCCTATTGCGGCCGCACAGGCGGATGTCGCCCACCGGGTCAATGGGCCCGCCACCGACGCCTAAGTAGTTGCGCCAGCCAGTGTTGTCGGTCGCATTGTATGGCTCGGCGTAGCCTTTGTCTTTGCCAACGCCCTGCACATAGGGCGAGGCCGAACGCAGCACACCATCGAGGTACTGGTTGTAGCCCTTCTGGCCGTCGGGACGCGTCGTGAGCACAAGGTGGTGCCACAGGCCGTTGTCATAATCGCGGATGGCTGGATCTGTCTCAGTCTCAGCGTTTGTCCGACCAGACCGCCAGCAATCGTAGGCCCCTTGGTCAAACCCGCCGGTTGAGTTGTACCTGTAGCAGTGCGGGTTGACTGCCCACTCGGCTGCGTTAGAGCCACAATATTGCTCCATACACGGCAGCTGCCAGCGCGAAATGTCGGTCTTGTCGTACAGGATCGTTTTGATCGAGCCGCTCTTCTCAAACTGGATGTGGACTTGGTCAGTAACAGTCGTTGGCATGATAGGATCGCCGTGGCCGAAGAACTGCTCGCGTGAGTAGTCGGGGAAGTTGACGCCCGCCTCGTGACGGAACCACACACTCATGGCCCAGCTGCCGCTCGAGCCGTAGTCCACATCCGCGAACGAGAGCGTGTCCTTCTGGATGATGGTGTCGTCGATCTTGCCGCACGCAATCGCGGTGCCAAAGTACTCGTCCTCTTGCCAGTTTGGCCCGGAGTGGTCTGCACCCGGCTGGGGGTCTGGGTGGGTTTCGTTGCCGGGTGTCAGCTGGTGCTCCTCGACGTGCTTCACAGAGCCCGCAGAGGTATTTTCGGAGACGCTGTCCGTCAGGTCGTAGCCGCCACCCTCGGCAAGGTAGTAGTAGGCCATCGGCGCAGGGATCGAGGCCGGGAAGAAGTCTGGCTTGCCAT
>NYWG01000249.1 GCA_002684915.1 Verrucomicrobiales bacterium | reverse complement strand
GTTTCCCGTTCCAGTTATTTAGCGGCTGGTTGAAAGATGTTGCTTTTTTAAACATATTTATCATATTCCTCACATTGGACATGTCCCAAGTGTCGAGCGGCTGGTTGAAGGAGGTTGCGCCATTAAACATATAGCTCATATCTCTCACATTGGACACGTTCCAATTATTTAGCGGCTGGTTGAAAGATCTTGCGTTGTGAAACATACCTATCATATTCGTCACTTTGGACACGTCCCATTTGTCGAGGGGCTGATTAAAAGATCTTGCACCACTAAACATATTATTCATATCCCTAACGTTGGACACGTCCCAATCGTTGAGCGGCTGGTTAAAAGACCTTGCGCGCAAAAACATACGTGACATATTCGTGACACGAGACACGTCCCAATTTTCGATTTTACCAAATCTTTGAAGAACGCTATTTTTTCTTCTTAGATCAGGTGAGAAATAACGTTCAACGGCTCTGTGAATGACGTTGTCTGTCAACGGATATCTTATGACGGGAAGAACATAAGTCTTTAAAATATCATTTGGCATCGCTTCAGCTATTTGTTTAGCCTGTTCTTCACTGATGACTCCCCCAGAAAGGGAAGCCACGGACTGGTCATCCGAATCGACGTCTGACACGTATAGCAGAGAATCGACAGACACATCATCCGATTCAGCGTTTTTACCCCGAACATGTCGCGGCATCTATACTTTTTACATAAGCGATATAAAAAAAATATTTTTGACTGTTAAAAATTCTTCCAAAAAAATGATAAACTATCGAATTTTAAAAAACGCTTTATATGTATATGCAACTTGGTGTGAGCGAAATTCAAAACCTGATTGCAAATTACCACGAGCTCTTGTTGCAAATCCCGGTTTGTTTGAAAAAAAAGAATTTTGCATGTCGTGTACGTGCAAATTTAGTTGTAGATATGACGTTCCTACGTCTAATCTGAAGCTCTACTAGTTTTTGGATTACCGCCGCCGAGTTGAAGATATGATTTTTTTTTCCTCATCTCCCAATCCAGATCGACTCATAGCATAGTTTTCGACTAACTTACCGGTTGGGCTCTTTCTGGCTTTCTGAATAGCGTTGCGACTTCTTACCAAACCCCTGCGCGCAGCTCTGCCGAAAGTTCTTATCTTCCGGCGACTGCCGCGCCCTAACTTGCCGCCTGACATTTTAGAGCGCGAGCGCCTGCGACCGGACTTTCTGCGACCGGACTTTCTGCGACCGGATTTTCTGCGACCGGACTTTCTGCGACCGGACTTTCTGCGACTTGATTTAGAAGAGGATTTAGAACGGCGGCGCGATTTAGGGCGCGAGCGACGAGCAGATTTTTTAGTTCGCTTTTTTCTACCACCTGAAAGGTCTTGCAGTGAAGGTTCAGCAAAAAACCATTCGTCTTGTTCATCGCCGAAAAGATCAAAATAATTGTAGTTCATTGTATTTAAATAACCAAAATATTTTTAACACGTGCTATTGGTGGTCCAAAAAGGACAAATATTCTCCACGCAATCTCATTCCACGAGTATACTTTGAGCAGTATGTATCGATTTCTTTCATCGCTCTCTTATAATTGAAACCTGGAGCTTGAGAGGCGTACAACTTTACAGCTATCTTGTGGTTTCCGTTTTCTAACAAGAGTATGCCAAGTATCTTTTTGATTCTATATGAATTAGACGTGCTTAGAGTATATGAGTATCCCGGGGCAAATACATCCCATGGATCCCCGTCAGACTTGTTGTATAATCCAGGAATATCTCCGTAATTTTTAGTGCCAAATTTATATTTTTCGGGTCTATCTTCAAATCTGATCGTGTGCGCGTTGCGCAGCACGTAATTCAATGTGACAAATTTTCGTGGCATTTTATATCATTTCAATATTTTTTTAATCTTGATTCATGAAGAAATAAATGAATACACCGAAACCCGCTTTTGAAACGAGGTCTAAGATATTATACATGCCTTCTCTACTCAGAGCGGTCTGCCGCACCGGTAAGTAATAAATTATGCCGTACAAGAACCACACGAGCGTAAAAACAGTGATGGCAATGTATTGATCAATGTCATAGGTATAAAGCAAGGCCGGAATCGCTGAGAATGCGAAGAATCCCAACACAGAAGCCGCACTAGACTTGTTCTGCGTCGCACCATTGTTCGTGCGACCAGCGGCGCCAAGGCTTAGCATAACGATGCTTGCTGCAACAAGTCCCATGTTTCTGTACATGGGGAATTCGCAGTCCCCGTGATAAGAGGCGGTTTCATCTTCAAGAAGTTGATTCTTGCATTCCTGTTTCTGATTTCTTAAGTAATAAAGAAATGAAATCAGTAGAAGTGGCACTGTCAAAAACCAATCTAAATACCTCAAATTACTGGCTTCTGCATAATTTTGTGTTTTTAAATTCTTAATAATGCTCAAATAAAAGTAACTTGCAATTATATTGACCGTTGATTCTAATATGAGGATTCTTCGCCTGCTCTTTCCATGTTCGGTGCGATCGTTACCGGCGTTGATTGCGCCCAATATAGTAATTATACTGGTTGCTAACAAACCAACCAGGGCGATTTCTGAAGTGACTTCTAGTGAGTTGTACGTAGAACTTAAATCCAAGTCTTTGCTGTTGCCGGAGTCAATTGTAAGGGGTTCTAACATGCTTGGTGCGCTATATTCAGATAAAATAGGATCAAACCGAGATCTCATATCATCCTTTGCCAACGAGGCATATGCCCGTTCTTCGTCGAATCCCAAGTTCATTGTATTATATTACTTAAACTCAATATTTTTTTTCAGTTCATCAACTTTTATACGTACAAGAAATCCTAGTTCATCTGTAGTTTTATCCGGTATCCACTCATTCCATCTTGAATTCAATTCATGCAGTGGCATCGGCGTAGCATGAATCAAATCATCTAGTGGGGTTTCCATATTTTGCCAGAAACCAGAAGTCGGCAGCGCGAATTGTTGCATCGCACGTACGATATCGTTTTCAGATATTTCGTCTCTTCCTTCAAGTTTACAAATGTTTCCGCTGAGAACTATTGTTTTTTCTGAAAATATTTTTAAAATGTGTAAGACTTTGTATTCTTCCTCTGGTAGCAGAGAATAATCTCCTATTCCAGATTTCATGTGTTTGCTTTGTATATGGAATAATTTTTTTATAGCATTTTAACGAAAAAAAAATAATATTATTTGACAAGAAGATGTTTTGGAGCATCATATTACTGTATTGTATTTTTACATGTTTAGTTATATTCAGTGGCATATTGATAACGTATTACCTATCCGAAAATAAATCAGAACCGAGTCGTGTTAATTTATCTTCTGCAGTAAAATTTATAGACACTTTTATAGTAAATGACGAATTAGATTTATTAGAATTAAGACTAAACGAGCACGAAGATTTCACGCAATATTTTATAGCCATAGAATCTAATCGCACGCACAAAGCGAAGCCAAAACCACATTACGTAAAAGAAAACATTCACCGCTTTGAAAAATGGAAAGATAAACTCATACTTATTAGCATGGACGATTCTAAGATAACATTAGATGGAACGTTGAGAGAGCGAAGAGCGCGAGACGCGGCTCTCAACAAGGCAAAAGAAATGCTGGCTAATAATATGATTAGTCCTGAAAGCGTAGTGTCTGTGGTCTGTGACGTCGATGAAATTTTTGAAATATCGTCGCTGTATAAAAAATTAAAAGATTTGGATAAACACGAATTTCTGCGCCCCCAGTGGCAATTTTTCTACTACAACTTAAACTGTCACAACCCAAAGCACGTATGGCCAGACAGACAGAGGCGCACGTTTTTCTGCAAAGCTAAAAATTTAGAAAAAATTTCTCACTTCGATAAAAATGGAGTTTTTCCAAAAATAAAAGCCAAAAATACTGGCGTCGTCGGATGGCACATGTCTAATTTCGGGGGGGAAGAGTATATTCGTCGGAAATATAAATCGGTTTTTGAAGCTAATAGAGTCAGGGTAGTCAAAGATGTTGAAACTGTCATACAAAACTGCGAAGACGTTCTTGGGCGAAAAAACTATGGTTGGAAAAAAGGAGAACCTTTTATTTATCCAAGAACTCTACAGGGTCATGGCAAAACCGAAAGACCCATAAATTTTTGGAAAAACTTGCTTCTTGCAGATTCCACGTCAAAAAAATCCCCCGTTCGCTTTGCCTTTTATCAAAACACTCTACAAGAGAGGGGTACAAGCGTTGCGTTATACGACTACGCTGATGGCTACGACTCAATCCTAAACTACGGAACACCTTTGATTTTGTACAACAAAGACTTCACCCCCAAGTCCAACGAAAAAATTAAAACAAAATTTGAAAATCGTTTTGGCAAAGCCAACGTCGTCGGCATATCTTGGGATAAAAGTATAAACGATGTCCTGGAAGCGCGCAAAATAACTCACTTGTATTACATCAAGTGGGGAACGCCGGACGGAAATCTTGATAAACTTACCAACAAAAATATCAAGACTTGTATACATTGCGTTTTTGGAGCTGGTAAACCACACGGCGACGTATATGCCAGGATTTCGCCTACGGTTGCGGCCAAGAAGGGCGTTTATACTCCTGTCGTTCCCCACGTTGTAAGAAAAAGACCGATCCACGGTGAAAACATGCGCAAAGAATTGAATATTCCCGAAGATTCCTTAGTTTTTGCGCGATATGGGGCTAGAGATACGTTTGACCTCGGCTACGTGAAACAAGCTATCGCGCAGCTTGCTGTGGAAAATCCGTCTATTTACTTTTTGTTTGCCAACACCAATAGATTTGGGCCGCGCAAAAAGAACATTATATTCTTAAATTCTCTGTACGAAGATGAAGACAAAAATAAATTTATTCGGACAAGCGATGCCATGATCCATGCTAGAAGACGTGGGGAATCGTTTGGACTTTCTATAGCAGAATTTAGCGTTATGAACAAACCCATCATTACATCGTCGAAGAATTACGTCGATCGATTCCATCTTGAAACTTTGGGCGACAAGGGTATTTACTACCAAGATCAAGAAACATTCCGATCGGCTATCTTAAATTTTAGAAAAACGAATGAAGACGTAAGGTGTTATACGGATTTTGAACCCGAAAAAGTCATGAAAATATTTGAACAAGTTTTCGTTTAATTACAGTGTTAAAAAATATTACTTGATAAAAAACTCATGAATGATTTAGTTGTGCTGTTCAACGATTCCGATTTCGAAGGCTTTAAAACAATCCTTAATTCTCGCGATTGTTCTAACTTGGAAGATATAATAACAAATGCAAAAAAAAAATTAGTTGACAGCTTACAATTATTCAATTTTTCTTTGCTGGTGTCAAAAGTCGAGAAAAAAAATTTCTACATTGTGGGTTCATATGAAGAAGTTATAGCTGCTCCGATTAAAATTTATGCAGCATATGAACAACCTTCACTTAATTCACTTACTAATCAATTTGTGCCATCCTATAATTACGGATACGACTATTGGAACATACATCCAAATTACGGATTTATGGATGCAATCATTGGTCAAAATCCTTGATTTGATCATTTATATTTGAAACCGGTGTACTTGTTTACGATCAAAGAAGCGCAGCTGATTAAAATAATCCCATGATAGTTCTTTACTTTTTTTCCACAAATTCTGTATGGATTCCTGACTATGCAGCAATATGTCAAAACAGGGATCAAAGACTTTAAAGCGTTTCCTGTTTTTTTAGTTTGTAAAATTATTATGAATGGTAATTGGTGCACCACCATTTCCAGCGCCACATACGTGGCAGAACTTACTGTTGTCTTCTTCCACTTTCTCTTTTTCCCTCTCATTTCGCAGTATAACATTGCTAAACCAGCCATCGAGACACATCCGCACAAACTAGTCATGGCGCGCGAGTTGTTTTTTTTTAAATTCGTGGTCGCTAATAAAATTATATTCCACGTTGTAAAATAAGCAAGCATTTTTTAAAACCACGTGATTATTTTTTTGTTCCTTAACCGCATATTGAATCTAAACCGGAAGGAACCGCTTCCTCGAGCTCGTATACAGCAACAGATATAGAAACATTTTTAGCCCAATCCGAAGCTCCCAGATTTGGAAGATTATACCCATCGACGGAGGCCGATACGGCTGTATGTTTTTTTATAAATGTAGGAGTTTCTGTGTTGGCATTTTGGACTTCATAGAATGTGGGACAAATATAAAATACAGCTTTACTTTGTTTCCATACCGTAAGATTCAACACGTCAGGTCCAGGGTTTGTACTAATCGCTGTTGCGACGACGGTATAATCGTTGGCGCTCTCAAACTCATTAGTAAATTCAAATTTAAACGCCCCCTCTAATGTATGTGACTCATCGCCGTAAGGGGAATTGGCATGATACTTTAGGCCATCAACGGTTATTCCCGACGAGCCTCTCCAGCAAACGTTGTACATTGTGGCCCCACCATATGGAGAGATAACGCCAACATATTTTGGTATTCTTTTACGCAGTTCCTGCAAATCACTATGGCTCTGATCGTGATCATGATCGTGATGATGATTTTTCTGATTGATAAATCTTTCGGACAAGTGGACTATGGAAGACAAAATTAATCCAATAAAACTTACGATTCCAATTATAACATTGATTCCTACAAGAACTTTAAAGTTTAACTCCATTTATATTTGAAAATAATTTATTCACAAATTTTAATTCAAGTTCCCAGATATGATAACGTCAGCGCGCCGCTTATTTGCGTTGCCTCTAAGGTAGGTAAGTGTTTTGTTTTCAAGACAAAGCAAATTTTCCAGATCTGAAATTTGGTTTTTGTTCAAATAGTGATAGTCAAATTTGACAGTAAGATCATTTTTATCCGGGACGAGGTTACACGTATAGCTTCGAATAGCTTCAATTTGTTTGGCGTACGCATCGTTGCTTTTCTTAAAATTAAAATCTCGAATATTGTCAATGCTTTGGACAACTGCATTCGCGGCATCTTCCGCATTCAAATCGCTCAAGTTCAAATAAGATTGAGAATCTATGCCGATAATATTTTCCATTATTTGGGTTCCGTTGCCATGATAAGCGGGCACTGCACCGTGCTGAAAAGCTAGATTGGCTTTTTCAGACAGATATGGGTGTCCTTCATCAAACCGTTCAAAGGCTAAAATTATTTTGCTGTCAGTGCATTCGTCGCACCGTGCCCAATCTTGCATTTTTTTGCTAGTACTTCGAATATTTTTTCCATGCTTTGTTTCACACTTTCCGCTTGACACAAAATTAAGACCCGCCGCCTCTGCTTTTTCTGCTATGACCTCTACCATGGAATGTCTCTTCTCCCCAACTTTTCCTTTGCAGCGCGAAGATCTGTACAAAATATCAATGTCTCGATCAATCAAAGGTTTTGTTGTCGCAATTTCACTATTTTCATTCCATAAAAAATCCGCGTAAAAAATATCGTCGCGACCCGGAACTAGCGTGCTAGACAAAAATACGTCTATTTCTTCGTCGCCTAAATCTTTTTTAGGAAAGTCGGGTTCGCCATTAATATACACTTTCATGAGATATTTATTGCCTGTAAATATTATTTGCAAAAGCAATTTGTGTCAAAACTTACGACAGTTATAATTGAGTATTTTATTTTTTTGATTAAAATGAAAGTATTTAGTTATTGGCGAAAAACGCCAAAAGTTTGGTGCAGAGATGGCTCTAAGAAAATGCGAGGGCTTAAAGTTCCAATAATATGGAAAATTTGCATCCAACAATTATTAAAGAATTATTATTACACGGGTTTGTGCTTGGCAGATGTGATGAAAGAACGTCAACAATTGAAACGAATACGAGACATAAGTTTCATCTCGAGTCCCCTTTACAAAATTGTTTTGCTGACGGCCAAAAAAAAAGTTCCAGTTTTTATAATTTTTAAAAGAATATTCGTCTAGGTCATTCAATTAAAAAAATTTTTTTGTATTAACATGGAAAAAAAGATTTCTACATATGTTACAAACTTGTATAAAATGTCGGAAAGAATAAAACTGGGGGCTAAATTGAAACTTGACCACCCACCCAAAACGTTTGTTCAGCAAAACTGTTTGTATACCAACAGTTTTTCAGAAAGCGAATTCGTATTCGATGGAATCTTTGACGTGAACACGACTTGTTCGGTGCCAATAATGTGCAAATGTGCCATATGCGATGAAAAGAAAATAACTTCTGCCATGGTTTCTGTACCGGCGGATGATTTTGCAGTAATATGTTGCAGGGCGTGTTTAAACTCACAGGTGTCAAACTAAGCAATCTATTGTTTTCAAATCGTCTTCGTCTTCTTGCACGCCTAGAATGATTGTTTTTCCATCGCCCGTGGCCTTGACGATGTCGTGGATTGGCGTTCCGACTTGGGCGGTAATCATTGCGTTCGCGTTTTTGTTGACATAATGATTGCTCAATTTCCAAAAAGCGGCTCTAGAAGTTTTTACGTTATTGCTGAATTCGTAATCAGCAAGGTACCAATACAGCATGCTATCAAGATCATTCGATCGCGATCTGTTCCATAGCGCCAAGCATTCAAATCCATTAGTGGTTTTGTCCATGATTTGACAAAATTCCTGGAACGTCATCATTCCAAAAAACTGTTCCCACAATTTTTTCCTGTTGGATAACATTTTTTCAGACATGGTGATGCATAAATCGACCTGAGCTCTTATTGGGGGAGGAATACATAGCGCATATTGCATACACAATATTACCGTAATGTGCATATGTCTTCCATTGAAACACAACTGCTTGAATGTTTTGCTGTTGAAGAAGGCAGTGTCCCACGCGACGTCATCTAAACATATGCACAGTTCCAAACCAGATCCAGTAGACCACCTCCTCCTTTGAGATTCAATAATTCCTTTGAGAAACTCTTCAGAGGCTTCTCTAAATATGAATCCAGCAGGAATGCATTCGCTCATAGATTGATTTGTGTCGTCTGTCGGCGATACTCCAATGCATAAATCAAGATCCATTCTTCCTAATAAATCTTTCATGAGCGTAGTCTTTCCAGAATTTCTTCGACCTATCAAAACTATGAAGCATCCTAGCAAACCTCTAGGCGAGATTGAACTTGGTTTGAATTTTTTTAACTTGAGCTTCATTTTACCAAAAAAAAATATTATTTAATCTTGTGGTTGAACTTTACACTTTCTGCGCTGAAGCTTCGCTCGACTCAGTTTTTAGTAGAAACTTATCGGGCGGCAAGAATCCAACTATTGGTGAGAAATACAAACCATCTGATTTCTTGTACAGAATGACCGACGTCGGCAAACCCTTGACCTGAGCCGCAATTTTCTTTAATTGCTCGTTATTCTCGATAACGCTTCGCATAGCTGGAGAAGCCTGAATCATCTTCACTGGAAAGGGCAATTTTCCATCTTTTTCCAACTTTTCGATAGTCTCAGATTTAAATCTGCGGCACCACGGACAACCAGTGCTGTAAAACATGAGCGAGACGATATCGCCCTCGTTCATGCTGTCAACCGTCTGAGCCATTTTAGAAACTTCCAATTCCTCCGACTTTGAGGAATCATTATTTTCAGTCTTTGGCTCAGGAGTTTTTCCCTGTTTTGCGTCTTCTTGGGCTTGTTCGGCCTTGAGGGTTATGCCAGTCTTTTCCTCTTGCTCATCGTTCCCGATTTTTAGAAATGAAATGAGCAAAAGGCCAATGGTAAAAACGACACCGAGAGTTACGAAAGCAGCGACCATCGATGATAGTGAAGCTGACATATTGTTATTGTTTCCCGTTGGTATATAAAGATATTTTTCTTTCGAATGATAAACACAGATGGAAATTGAAAAAAAAAAAAATGGATGCTAGGCAAGATTTGGATCCAAAACAGTGGGGACCCCATACCTGGGCTTTTCTTCATGCGATCGCCGACGGCGCGCCGGAAAACCCCACGCCAGATGAATTCCTTGCGTATTCTGCCGTATTTGATGCTATCCCCACGATTCTACCGTGTCAAAAGTGTAGACAACATGCAAAAGAAAGGTTGGACAAGACCCCAATTTCGTATATGAATGGCAGTGATTTAAGACGCTCTCTTTGGGAATTTCACAACGACGTAAATGTTTCGCTTAAAAAACCTATCAAACCTTTTGATTGTTGCGTAAACAAAGAGTACTTGAAACCAAAGACTAACAAAATGTTTATTATTGTCTTATTCGTGATATTGGTGCTGTTGATGATTTCCATGGGTTATTTGAGTTGCAGGTAATTCTTTTAGCTTATCGTACACGTAGGATTCTCGTTGTCGTTTGTTTCTTCGGTTGCTTCGGTTGCTTCGGGGCATCGAGAAATGCCCGATTCCATTTCGCACGGCGTTCCGGGCTTTTTGCATTTATAGAACGTCTTGACGTCAAGAATATTGTTATCTAATTTCTCTTTAACGATTTGAGCGCAGTGAAGCTGATCTCTAGAATTAGGTTTTGTTTTTTCCATTTCGCGAGAATGATAATCTTCTGCGACTTTTTTCAGCGTTTCTTGCAAATGTTGAGTTCCCCGGTTGGTGTCTAAAATACAAACATGAGCTCCGCAGGGCGTGTAGCAGAAAATTCCATTTTTTGATAAAAGTCTCACAACCCCAAGAAGTATGATCATGCCAATCCCAACATTCGCAAGTATCATATCTTGGGTTCTCATTTGGCTTCGTTCATGTGTCCTTACTATACATAATTATTAATTTTAATCTACATATCTACTAAAAATGAACCTATCATTTTCTAAATTACCGAAGAAAATTCATCTTGTGTATTCAGAAATTAAAGGCGAAACCTTTAAAGAAAAGTTACTTTCCATACAAAGAAAGTACAAATTTAACACCCAAACCACCATCCAATATATCTTGGAATCTATTGACAACGACGGAGAAATATCTCCACAAGACGTCTTAGTCGAAATCGCCGAAAAGAAATTGAATCCGAAATGTCATTTTAAATGTTGGGACTAATTTCAAGTGTCAAAAAAATTGCACGTCCGATGAATACTATAAACACGATAGCGCTGCGAGTCCCGCACAACTATATCCTCCCAGATTGGTTTCAACACGCGACAGATCGCGAAATTGCTAACTCTCTAGATCTCATCGGCAACATGTTTTCTCATTGTAAGAACGCAGCCCAAATGAATAATTCATTAGAAAACGCAATTAACGAAATTAGGAAAGCAGCTAGCGAAGCCGTGAAAGACGAAGCCGTTCAAAATTTAAAGCATCAGGTTGATAATCTTATTGGGTCTATCAGTAACAAAAAAATTGAAAACTTGTTGGAAGTTGGTAGAGATGCTGAGGAAACGTTTGAAAGCATGATTCGCTCCTCTAGCAGCACCCACGACTGGAAATTGGAAGATACGAGCCAGATTCCCCACAGGGGCGATTGGCTATGCAACGACAACGAAAATACCCACATTTTAGTCGAAATTAAAGGAGGTTTTTCTAACCAAGTCAATTCTGTAAACGACATTCAAAAATTTGAAAACGACATTTCTCAATGTTTGAACAATGGATATTGCGACGCAGCCGCATTCATTTGCATGCGCAAAAAAGTACATTCTATTCCAAAGCACGGTCATGTAAATCTGAGTTGGGTCAACAACAAGCCGGTTCTTTGGATTGCTTCGCAAAAAAAAGAGGAAATCATTTCTTCTCTTGTTTTGCTTAGAAGTATCTCCAAAAATACTAGAAAACAAAAGCAATCGCATGTTAATCAAGAGGAAGAAATTATTCAATCTAAAATTCCCAAATTGGCCAATTACTTATGGTTATCTCAAGAAAGAATTACTCTTATGGAAAAAAATTGCATCAGTACGCAAGAAATCTTAGCGAGAGAACGCGAAGACCTTAGAAAAGCTATATATAATTGCGAAGATCTTTACGACCAACTTAAATGTCTTGACGGAGTTGGCGTAACTAATATTCAAACGATCATATCGTGGCTTACCACCTTTTACAACGAAAAAGAGAGAGAGCCTCTCAAAAAGAAATACCTAAAGAAATTGTAAACGTCATGAAAAGATCCAATATTTCGATGGATGATATTAAAAAAAGAACAAAAACAAAGTAGCATTATTTGTTTGCAATGCAAAATTTTTTTTGTCAAATTTAGAAATGACAGATCACATAGTAGAAATCAATTTGATAGAATGTCCCATTTGTTTTCTCGAATCAGAAAAAATGACAAACTTGCCTTGCTGCAATTACATCATGTGCGAAGATTGCCTCGTCGAATGGAAAAAAAGATCACCGAGATGTCCTAGTTGCAACACCGTAAACTCAAGACCAAGAAACGAAAACCAGGACAACTTAGGACCCTGCACGCCGGTCACTTTGGTGTGCCCATTAATTATCATTGTGTTAGCATGGCTGACATACGCCAAAATTATAAATTAATTTTAATTTACTCCCAAAACAAATTGATTTTTTGTGGTTTCTTGACACAAAGCTTTTGCTACTCTTTGAAGACGTAATAAAGATCCTTTTATTATTTTTAAATTTTTTACATGTTTTCGCGAAATAGCACATCTTCTAGCGGTCCTACGTCCACGCGGAATATACCTCCCGCTAATATTCTCAAAAATCGTTTGAATAGTAGATGCTCTTCCGCTTGTGTCTATCAAATTGTATTCAAATTCCATAATTTTAAAACCGTCCCTATCAACGAGAGACGTAAGAACATAATCTGGTTGATATTGGCCTAAATCTGCTTTTCGTGTAGCATATAAAGTTACTGAATCGCTCGCGCGATCGGCTTCGTTGTACAACTCAGATTCGGCGATCTGTTGCAAAAATTTTAACCAATGTTCTTCATTGCCGTCAACAGGATATGGACCATTAACTTGTAATGCACACGTTGGCCACCTCTCAGACGGATTTGTCGGACCTGGTCTCGTTTCGGTCCAAGGCCACATAAGGGCCTCATCCAGCCGTGAATCGTACCAATACGGATTCATTTCTGCCGCTTCTCCTACATTTATTTGATGTCCTGCATGTCTTTGATATCGCAAGGGCCAATCATGGTGATCTGGAATAATTTTATTTCTCGTAGTGGTAGATAAAAGATGATATCCATACCGCGTGTTCCACCCCCGCGGTATGGATGGGTTCCACGAGCCTTGTGTTGCGCTATCTTTTCTTAAAAATGCTAGCGTTGCCTCACCCAAACTTTTCTGAGCCTGGTTTGGAGAAAACCTGGAAGTACGTAGTTTTAAGATATGTTTTTTAAAATAATCAGAAGTCACGCCATGTGCACTTAATTGCTTGAGTGGTACATGGTTTGGCCTTACCGAGAACTGTAGAGTGTATTTATCTACCGGCAGATCTTCTTCGTCCTCGTCATCGGTATCACTATCGTCAAGTGGTCCGTGATCCTCTTCTAGAGGAATCTGCCCAAATACATTTTGAAGAATCAATATAAATTGCGTTCTAAATTTTTTTAGAACAATCCGCAACTTTGTTTTTATTCTGTCATTTGCTCTATTCCAATCCAGTGAACATAAATTATGTTCAGCTAGCAATATTTTATTCACCATTTCTGGTGGCAATTCCTTCATTCTTTCAAGCGCTGTTTCTTGTTTTGTAGGTTTAATTACTTCAACGCGAAGGTAGTCTCCGACCTCAATTCGACTTGTAATAGTGTTTCCAAAGTAGTTGTCGATTATTTTTCCAATCGTTTCGCCGCTTACTAATAAACGTTTTTCAAGCTCTGTAAATTTTATCTCGTCCATATTAAGTATGTGAAATATTTTTTATGTTGGCACCTTTTGGGAAATACGAGGGTGTCACCGCAAATTATATAGCTGCCTGCGACATTAGCTACGCTTTTTGGATGCTCAAAAATGTAAAAGATTTAAAATCCCTTTACCCGCTTTTTCATTCACAATTAACAAATTGTGCTCACGAGGAAACCAAAAAAATCATTAATCACGCCTGCGACAATGTATTTGAGGCAATTATTGATACTGAATTTATTTATGCATTCTGTGAGGCTCTATTTGAAGCAAATGACATTACTTGCGCGTAATGGAACAACCTTTTGCCGGGACGGTAGCGGTGCACAGACGAGTAAGGCGACCATCGACTCGATTTTCGCAGGTGCCACATTTTCCGTTTTCGCAATTAAACTTTACTGGCGCCCCCGCGGCCTTTACAATTTTTTTTAACGGCTGTTTTGGAAGCGCCTGAACAGTTTTACTTCCAATTCTTACAGACACTAATTTTTTTGATAGCTTGTCTTTTGGTGTCTCTTCAAAAACTTCATTTTTAAATGCGTCGAAAATTCCCCGTCGAGGCGTCATCGGCAACCGCGGCTTTAGACAATGTAAAAACCCGGTAATCGACGTCAAACAAAAAAACCAAACTGCACTACTACGTAGTATCATGCTAATTTATATTCAAAAATAAAAAAAACAAATCTCTCAATGGGAGTCGAACCCATGTTGCTAGAATCAAAACCTAGAGTGATGACCACTACACTATGAGAGATTCAAAAAATACTCTCGGGGGGACTCGAACCCCCGACCTATCGCTCATAAGACGATCGCTCTAACCAACTGAGCTACGAAAGCTTTCGACAGTGACAGGATTCGAACCTGCGACCCTTGCGGGAAAAGATTTCAAGTCTTTCGCCTTAACCACTCGGCCACACTGTCGCATCCTTAGCTGAGATTTCTTTTTTTTTTTTCAAAGAAACAAGAAATTTGCTGTGGATTGTATCATAGGAATAACTCCTAGTTAGTTTACGAGAAAGCCCTATATAAATAGGCGCAGCTTCGTGTCGGGTTCGAACCGACGACCTTTTGCTTACTAGGCAAATGCTCTACCACTGAGCCAACGAAGCGAGGACGACATTGGAAGGATTCGAACCTTCGCATGCAGAGCATAATTCCTTAGCAGGGAATCGCCTTAACCACTCGGCCACAATGTCAAATTTCTCTCTCTCGGCAGGAGTCGAACCTGCGACACCCAGATTAACAGTCTGGTGCTCTAACCAACTGAGCTACGAGAGAATAGCCCCCTGTCGGACTCGAACCGACAACCTCAGGATTAGAAGTCCTACGCGCTGTCCAATTGCGCCAAGAGGGCAAGTATTTTTTATTTATTACACTCACCACGTCTTTGTTGTTACGAACAATTATTAAATTTATTTTACGATGAACGCGCTTTTTTTTTATTTTACTACATTAAATATTATGAGAAAAAAGCGTCACTTAGCGGGTGTCATTACTGAAGAACAGGCAAAACAAATAACAGGGGATATAAATAAAGAGCAAGACTCTGATAGTCAGTCGGTCGATTCGTTATCTGGAGGTGCTATAACTGAAGAGCAAGCTAAAGAAATAGCCGAAGCGATGCCAAATGATATTTTAAAGACTTATGTTCTGCCCGCCATAAGATATCCGTTGACAGACAACGTCATTCACAGAGCCCTTGTAAGTTACCTTTCACCTAACCCAAGATTAAAAAATAGCGTTCTTCAGAGATTTGGCTACATCGAAAATTGGGACGTATCTCGTGTCACAGATATGAACTATTTGTTTTTCGGCGAAGAATCCTTCAACCAGTCCCTTAACAACTGGGACGTGTCTAATGTCGAGAATATGGATGGTATGTTTCACGGCGCAATCTCCTTTAACCAGCCGCTCAACAGTTGGAACGTGTCCAAAGTAACTAATATGGAAAATATGTTTTTCAGGGCACTAGACTTTAACCAGCCACTCAACAGTTGGAAC
>NYWG01000248.1 GCA_002684915.1 Verrucomicrobiales bacterium | reverse complement strand
GAGTTAAAGGCTGGTCCATATCTTGAATTTACTTCTCTGGATAAGGCAGTTGTCCGATGGGAAACAGTTAGGCCGATGCCAACGTTTCTTGCATATGGAACAAATTCTACGCTCAAAAATCGAATTGCTCTTCAAAACCTAACTCGGCAGCACGAGGCCATTATTTCCGATGTTCGACCTGGGGAAACTTATTATTATTCGGTTGGTGTAGAGCAGGGTGGGGAGACTCAATGGCTTGCTCCAGCGAGTGGTGAATCTGACTTTAACTATTCACGTCCGGACATTAGTGAAGTCCAATCTCCATATACAGAGGATGGCCTTATGCGCAAAAGTCGAGCTGCAGCTGAGGCAATACTAAATGCCGTTAAAACTCGCAAAGGCTATGCCATAGACTATGGGTGTGGGGAGGGAAGGTTGGCGTTTGCTTTGGCTAAGCGCTCAGAATTAACTGTAATTGGTGTAACATCTGATGCTGGTCAGGCTAACCGTGCCCGTTCGGCCCTGAGGCGTGCCGGTATTTATGGATCACGAGTTATCATACACCACCGACCCTTAGCCCATCTAAGACATACGGACAATTTATATAACATTGCGGTTTCTAGTGAGCTTTTACACAATGGCAATCTTCAAGGTGATCATTCAGAATTACTTCGTGTACTTCGCCCGAGCGGTGGCGTTTTAGCGTTAGTAGGGGAGCCTCAGATTGATTTGGCAAAAATTATTGCTGACTCTCCATTATCTAAAGAGACTATTACTGAGTTTAGCGGTGAACTTCTACTAGCAAGGCGTAAGGTGCTTAATGGGGCGGGAGAGTGGACTCATACGTATGGTACTGCTGCGCAAACTGCCAATAGCGGTGATGAGATCGTTGATGGTGGAGAGATGGCTTTACAATGGTTTGGGAAACCGGGTGCTCGGGGCATGATCGATCGGCAGGGACGAAATCCACCCCCACTTACTAGTAACGGAATCCTCTATGTACAGGGTGACAATCGTATTTGGGGTCAGGACGCTTTTAATGGTACTATACTTTGGAATTATGAGTTTCCGAGTGAGTTGCGTCGGGTTAATACTCCGCGAGATGGAAGTAATATGTGTGCTGATAACATGTCGTTATTTGTTGCAATGCGCGACCTCGCCTATCGGTTTGAAGGTCAAACAGGACGCTTACTTAATAGTTATTCTGTGATAGGTGGCGATAAGAGTAACTGGGGTTACATCGCTAACGATGGCAATCTTCTATTCGGTAGTAGTATTAAACTAGGTTCGGAATACACTAAATTCAAGGGCACTCCGTACTGGTACGATTCAACCGGTACGCAGGATACAGCTAAAGTATGTAGTGATAATCTTTTTGCGATAGATAAACAGAGTGGATTGAAAAAATGGGAGTATCAGGGTGGTAAAATTATCAACACCACGATTGCAATTGGCGATGGGCGAGTGTATTTCGTTGAATCGAATTCATCGAGTCTTCGAAATCAACCTACCAGTCGTATTGCCTCAAATAATTTGTGGTCGAGTCTTCGCCTTGTTGCATTAAATCAAAACACAGGTGTTAAAATATGGAGCAAGGCAATCAATATTAACAAGTCAAATTATCCTGTTGTGTTTTTCCTGGCTTATGCCAAGAGCCGACTAGTTCTTAGTTATACAACTAACCGATATTATGTGGATGCCTATTCATCAGTTAGCGGCAGCAAAGTGTGGTCGAAAAACCACTCTTGGAACCGAGACCATCATGGTGGTCATATGTACCACCCGTTGATTGTTGGAGATGCTGTGATTGTTGAACCCTATGGATATAAACTTTCAAATGGAGTTGTGGTCCATCGAGGTCTGCCGGCACGAGGAGGGTGTAGTACTATGTCTGCATCCAAGAATACAGTTCACTATATAAATTGGGATTATGACAAAGGCTCAATGTATTTTTGGGACTTAAATGATAACAGGCGCCGATTGATGGTTGGTTCTCGATCGAGTTGTTGGCTATCACTCATTTCCGGTAACGGTATGATTCTTTCACCGACTGCCAGTTCAGGTTGTCGATGCCGTTATCCAATTCAAACTTCTATTGGTTTTATGAGGAGATGATATCAGGGAAAGTACAACGTATAATTGGTCTGTTACTTTTAATCCTTTGGCCTAGTTTTTGGTCAAGCGCGGGTGATTGGCCTACATACCGCCATGATAATCAACGCAGTGCTATTACACTTGAGTCTCTCAAGTTGCCTTTGTCAAAGCGCTGGCAATTAATTCCAGAACAGCCACCTTCTCCAGCTTGGGCTAAACCTGCTAAGTATGATTTTTTTGTTTCCCCGCAAACGCGTAAGCCACTTGTTAATCGTCTAGCTTATGATCATGCATTTCATGTTACAGCTGTGGGCGATCAAGTGTTTTATGGTTCCTCTGCAGAACACACCGTAAATTGCCTAGATGCATATAGTGGTAAGGAAAAATGGGTGTTTTTTACGGATGGCCCCATGCGCTTTGTTCCATCGGTTTATGGTGGTCGCGTTTATGCTGGATCTGATGATGGAAAAGTTTATTGCTTAGACGCGAATTCAGGTCGTTTAATTTGGGATTATACCGCTGCCAGTAAGAGAAATATACTTGTGCCGAACGATGGTCGTTTAGTTTCTCCTTGGAGTGTTCGTAGCTCAGTTGTGGTAGACAATGGTACGGTTTATTTCACATCTGGATTCTTTCCTCACGAAGGTGTTTATATGAGTGCAGTAGATGCCGTAACTGGCAAAGCTACAAAAAAACACCATTGGGAGCATTTCCATCTGAATAAAGGTTCATTTCAGGGCTACATGCTTTTGTCTGACTCTAAGATATATATGCCGGGTGGACGTAGTACTCCATTTTATTTTGCAAGGGATAGTGGCAAGAGGCTCGGCCAATTTGCTAAAGGAAATGGTATGGGCACTTTTGCGCTGTTAGCGGATAATCGTATTTTTCATGGGCCAGCAGACCGAAGTGGAGGGGTGCTAACTGAGGCCGGTTTATCTGGAGATAGGGCTGCTTCTCATGCTGATGCTTTGGATATGATTGTAGATGCTAAGGTAATGTATTTACTTACATCAAATAAAATAACGGCGATGACTCGGGGTAGTCGTCGACTATTATGGAGCAGGGCAGTAGCGGGAGGTAGCTCGATGGTTCTTGCCGGAGAAACACTGTATATTGGTAGTCGAAACAAAGTTGCTGCTCTTAAAGCAAGTAATGGTAGGGCGCAATGGAGTGACACTGTGCCAGGCAGTCCACTTGGACTTGCTGTGGCAAATGGGGCCTTGTTTGTTAGTACCGAAACAGGTGCCATTTTGAGCTTTGGCCAGGAAAGTGATTATCCGAGTGCATGGATTTTATATTAAAATGAGTAATATTAAGGCTATAACATTTGATCTTTGGGACACACTCGTCATCGATGATTCTGACGAGAATAAGCGTGCCGAACTTGGGCTTCGTACTAAATTTGATGAACGTCGTCACCTTCTATGGGATGCATTAAACAGTGAAGATCCAATAAGTTTAGAGACTGTACATCTTGCATATAATGTTGGGGATGCTGCATTCAACAAGGTTTGGAAGGAACATCACATAACTTGGCCTATAGATCAGAGACTGATGGTTATTTTAAAAGGAATGGGTCGCAAACTCGAACAAACTGCATTTGAAAAGGTTGTTCGTGCACATGAGGAAATGGAGGTTGAAATACCACCAGATGCTATGCCTGGGGCATGCTCGGTTCTTGAGCGTTTAGCAAAGAAGTATAAGCTTTGCATTGTTTCCGATGCTATTGTTTCTCCTGGTAAATGCTTGCGACGACTTCTGGAGAATCATGGTTTAGCCAAACCATTTAGTGGATATGCTTTTTCCGATGAAGTGGGCCGAAGTAAGCCACATCGTGCGATGTTTGAGTCTGCGGCAGAGCAGCTTGGAGTAGGAATCGACGAAATGGTGCACGTGGGAGATAGAGACCATAATGATGTAAAAGGACCGCAGCGACTTGGTATGAAAGCGATACTCTTCACAGCTTCAAGAGATATAGACAAAGATATTACTACAGCAGATTCAGTATGTGAGTCATTTGATGAAATTGAGGCTTCAATTGAGAAGATTTAATTCTTTAGTTTAGAGTTAAAATTAAGAAGTTATTAGATTTTTTTAACTGACTTGAGTTAGTTCTCTGCGCCATTACTGTAAATGCAAGGTTTTGTGCTTAAAATGCACTGAAAAATTCTCTCGCCAGAGAGAGTTAAAATTTTCAGACTAATCGAGTCCCTTTTTAATTTAAAAATGACTCAAACCAAACAATTACTACTAGATATGAAAGCTAAAAAAAGATTAATACTATCTTTTGCTGCCTTACTGTTTTGTCTTCTAGGTACAGGTGAATCCCGTGCTCAGGACTCTTATGTTGGGCTATGGAATTTTGATGAAGCCGATCTCTCGGCCTCCTCCGGTGAGGATATGGAGTATATTGGTGATACGGGTGACGTAGCTGAATTTGGTACAACCGAATCTTTTGCTATACCTGCAATCAATGGTGAAATTGCGAATGTCTTAAAGCTTCCAAAGTTGACGCCTGAGCAAGGATTAAAAGTTATCTTGCCTGAAGCAAGTAATGGTGAAGGAGACCTTGTAAATAATTGGACTGCAATTATGGATATATACTATCCGGCTACCTCATCAGGCAAGAAACGTGCGCTGATTGAAATTGTGACCGACGAATGGGTTGCAGGCGCAGCGGATGCTGAGTTTTATGTAAGCGCCAATAACGGCATAGGGACAGCAGGTTTTGAGGTTGGCACATTGACTCCAGGTGAGTGGCATCGAGTTGTGATGGTAATGAATGTAGAGGGAGCTTCAGAAGGTTTGGGTTCTGGGAAACTTTATATTAATGGTAATTATGCTGGAGGGACAGCTGTTCCGGCTGATGCGTTAGATGGTCGTTGGTCACTAGACACCATGTTCGAGATGTCAGTGGCACTTTTTCAGGATGATAACAACGAGTCTGAAGAGGTTATTGTTAATAGTGTTCAAATACTTTTTGACTCATTGAATGCAGGTCAAATAGGCGCGTTGGGAGGGGCTCAAGCTGCAGGTGTGCCAAAGGAATTACCAGATGTTCCCTCTTTTGTCACAGAATGGATCCCTTCTGCTGCGTATGCTAATGCAGATACAGATTTGGGTGTCGTAATAGATTCAGGGGACACTGTGATTGGAGGAGACTCATTCTCTTTATCTTTGAATGGTGATGTTGTCGCAAGTGAAGTAACGGAAGATGGTGGCGTGTTTACGGTTAAAGCTTCAGGTGATGTGGCTTTATCTAAAGCTAGTAAATATGAATTGAAAGTAACTTATACAGACAGTTTAGCTGGCGAAAAGTCATTTGCTACTAAGTTTGAAATTCCGGTTTACTTTGAAAATTTTGATAGTGTTGAGCTAGGGCCTAATGTTGATGAGACTGTTGCTAGTGAGCAAGCTTGGTCACCGGAAGGTCCAGAGGGTTGGGTAGTTGATCGTTCTGGAGTTCCTGGGAATAACGAAGAACATGTGGGTTATTTGGCAGATGATGATGGGGACGGTTTTCCGGATGCTGATGGAGTTTCCGAATGGGCGGGATGGAGCTTTGCTAATTTTGATTGGTGGGTTCAAGCAGCGGGAGATCAAACTCGTTCCGCGTTTAATTTAGCAAGTAACACGGTAGCGGTGGCTGATCCTGATGAGTGGGATGATCTAACTCATGCCGACAGCGCTCAAAATGGTTGGTACAAAACCTTAATGACTACGCCTGAAATTGATGTGCAAGGTATGACTGCAGGAACTCTTTTTGCGACTTTTGCATCCAGTTGGAGGCCGGAATTTGACTCTAATTATCATCAGGAAGCTTATATTACAGTTAGCTATGATGGTGGAGAGCCTGTAGAAATTTTCAACTGGGTTTCAGACCCTAATAGTCCAAATTTCCATCCTGACTCACAAAATGAAACTGTAATCGTTCCGTTGGATAATCCTGCGGGTTCCAAAAAAATGTCTTTGTCATTTGGAATGAGAGAGGCAGGAAATGATTGGTGGTGGGCGATTGATAACTTGGTTGTAAACGCTGGGGTTGTTCCGCCAACAATAGCAACACAGCCGAACAATGTTGAGGTTGGAGAGGGTGAAGGCTTTAGTGTTAGTGCCGCAGCTGATGGCGGGGCTCCTTTATCTTATCAATGGTTCAGGAATGGAGTTTTGATTGAAGGGGCTACAAGTACCGAATTTTCAGTTGCTGCGGCAAGTGTTGACGATGCTGGCAATTACACTGTTAAGGTTACCAATGAGGCTGGCGAAATCTTAAGTTCTGCTGGTGTTGTGAGTGTTCAAGCTAGTTTAGGTGTAACGGTTTGGAGTGAAGACTTTGAGGGGCTGGAGCTAGGTCCTAATGTGGATGAGGCTTTGGCTGGAGAGCAGGTATGGACAAAGACGCCTCCAGCAGGTTGGTTCATTAATGATGAGGAAGTTCCAGGGACTTGGGCTTGGCAAGGGGTAGAGGATGAAGAAGGCTATCCTGAATTGGACGGTGTAACGGAGTGGGCTGGTTGGAGTATTGCTGATGTAAAATGGTGGAGTCAAACAGCTGGGAATCAGCGTCGTGGTGAATTTAAAAAAGCTATTGGTGCAGCAGCGATTGCCGATGGTGATGAGTGGGACGATTCTGCTAGAGAAGGGGGAAATATGAATGCCTTTATTACTACCGAGGCAATTTCTCTAGAGGGGATTATGGAGAATTCTCTCGTATTGCGTTTTCATTCTAGTTGGCGACCTGAGGTTCTTCAGAAGGCAGTAATTGAAGCCACTTTTGACGACGGAGATCCAATTGAGATAATGAGGTGGGAATCAGAAGGAGGAGATGCAGCTTATTACCACGATCATAATCCGAATGAGACTGTCAATATTTCGATTAACAATCCTGATGGGGCAGGGACAGTTAAATTCACTTTTGGTTATTTGGACGCTGGTAACAACTGGTGGTGGGCGGTTGATAATCTGATTCTTGCTGGAGAGCCGAAACCAATTTTTGCTGAAAATTTTGATGGGCTCGAGTTGGGTGGATTTGAGTCGGACACTGAATCTGGAGGAGATGGTACAGATTGGACTGCTACTGCACCAACAGGATGGGTTACAGCCAAGGCTGACGGGCATGGTCCAACTGCGGGCGGAGATGCTGTTAAGGAGTTTGATGGATGGACTTTCCTTGATCCTGTATCATGGAATGCAACTGCAGGTCAGGACCGTGGGGAATTTACTAAAGGAACAGGTGTCATTGCTGTAGGAGACTCAGATGAGTATGATGACGCAGCAGATGCTAAGTTTAATGCATCTCTTTCAACCCCTGCATTTAGTTTGGATGGAGTAAAGCCGGGTACGGCTATATTGGTTTATGATTCAAGTTGGAGGCAAGAGCCTCAAAGTGGAAAAGTTACTGTTTCATTTGACGGTGGCGAACAGATTACATTACTTGAATTATCTCCAGATACTCCAACTGCTTACAACGAGACTGTGACTTTGCCTTTAGGCAATCCTGAGGGAGCTAAAGAAGCTGTTATCACATGGGATCACCAAGGTTACAACAACTGGTGGTGGGCAATTGATAATATAAAAGTAACTGTTGGCAAGGCCCCACCTGTAATCACTTTACAGCCAGTAAGCGTTGAAGCGTTTGAGGGTGAATCTGTGAGTCTATCAGTCAAGGTGGATGGTGATGAGCCATTGTTTTATACTTGGTATAAAGATGGTGAAGCTATAGCTGGTCAAGAGGGCCCGGTTTTGGAATTGAATCAATTAATAGAAGCTAATTCTGGTGAGTACAGTCTTTCTGTTGGAAATTCTGCAGGAGACGCAAATAGTAACCCGGCCAAGGTTAGTGTGCTTCTAAATTCAGGTTCTACCTCAGTTTTTTCTGAAGACTTTGATAGTTTGGAGTTGGGGCCGTTTGTATCTGACAGTGAATCAGGGGGAGACGGTACCGATTGGACAGCCGTAGGGCCTGAAGGTTGGAGTATGACACAGGCTGATGATCATGGTCCGACAGCTGGAGGTGATGATGTAGTTGAATTTGACGGCTGGACCTTCCTTGATCCAGTTTCATGGAATGCAACAGCCGGTCAGGATAGAGGTCAGTTTGCTAAGGGAACTGGTGTGGTTGCTGTCGGCGATTCTGATGAGTATGACGACAAGGCGGATGCTAAGTTTAATGCTTCTCTTTCAACTCCTGCAATTAGCATTGTTGGCTATGATCCAGGAAGCTTGATTTTAAAATATGATTCAAGTTGGAGACAAGAGCCGCAGCAAGGAAAGGTTTTGGTTTCTTATGACGGCGGTGAGCCTACAACACTCTTGGAGCTCACACCTGATACTCCAACAGGCTACAATGATACTGTTACTTTGAGGCTTAATAATCCTGAGGGCGCCCAGAGCGTTACTGTTTCTTGGGACCATCAAGGTCACAATAACTGGTGGTGGGCAATAGATAATATTGAAATCACTGGTGAGCTTCAGCCGCTGTACTCTGAGAATTTCGATAGCTTAGAGCTAGGTCCATTTGTATCTGACAGTGAATCAGGAGGCGATGGTACAGATTGGACAGCTGAGGCTCCTGCGGGTTGGGTG
>NYWG01000247.1 GCA_002684915.1 Verrucomicrobiales bacterium | reverse complement strand
GAGAACATTGACTTCAAAAACAACCTTGAAAAATCTAAACGAGAGACAGCGATTGTGAAGCAACAGCTTGCACTGAGTAATAGCGAAAGGGACAGTGCAACGAAAGAGCTTGAGGAATTTCTGATCCTCGGACAAAGCTTGTTTAATAATTAAAGCTAATTTGTTTGCGCACGCAATGGCGTTTGCAGCGGCCCCGTTGTGAAAGTGCGCGTGGACAAAATGTCATGCACTATCATGTATTGAATAAGCTCGCCAAACAACAAGTCGGCCAGCGCAACATCAAATTGCGACACCGTGATGAGAATCTTGAAGAGGCCGCGCATAGACGATGCAGTAGAGTACAATAAAGACGTACAGAGAATCGCGCGCTTTGACAGCTCGGTTGCAACGTCAATTGCTTGGCGTTTGTCGTCGTAAATCATAAACGTAAGAGGTATTTCACAATAACTTTCTGCCAATGTTTTTGTCGCTCTCAATAAGAAAATCGCAACAAGCAACCAAGTGTACTTCTCAGTTGTGTCAATGGCAACGCCAGCGAGGGTGAAATCGCTGTTGGGGCCAAAGCGGAAGTACGAGGAGGAATGCGAAAACGCGAACACGACGCCAACGATGCACACCACGATCACCACGTACGACACCAGCGACGCGTAGAACTCACACTTTTGCATGGTGCTAGTTGTATGTGTGTTTGTATATATTTATATAGATTCTATTCACTCTGAACAATAACAGTAAAACTTTTTACCAGCGTCGCATCACCGAATGGGCTTGTGCCGTCAAACAGCTTCAAATCAGATCCAACAACCCCAAACATGGTACGGGGACTGAACCTCACATCAATGAAATATTCACCATCGTCTGTCAACACCAAAGAGTGCTTCGATGAAACAGAACCGGCTGGGAAAGCGTCCGCGTAGCCATCACTTGGGATCTTGCAATTTGGGAACGCCTCTTCAACGGGGAAGCATGCGGTTGATTTGGAAGAATTGGCATGTATAATAGTGCCACGGGCGCCTGATGTCGCAGTGACCTCAAACATGTCTTGGGCGTAGTTAGGTGTGTAATACTGTTGGTTGCCGTGCTTGTCTGTCGCGCTGACTTCGACCCAAGCGGGGACAGACGGTCTGATCACGGGGGGGGTGTATTCCATGTCTACCCCCGCGCCCAATATCATATCAAGCTTGGTCTTGTCTGTGAAGTTGGGACGAATGCTGATCTTGTCGTATCCACCGTACTCAGCGACTATGTCGGTGGATGCACCCACACCATCGAATGCAATTTCACGTAACCTGGCTCCCACTTCTACGCCGTCAACTGTGAACGACAAGGGAAACGTGCCGGCTACTGCGTAGTAGTATTCCACTGAGTATTCGCCAGTACCAACAGGGGTGACATCAAACTTGTCGCCTGAAAGCGTGTTCCCGTCAATTGACATTTGCAGAATGGCGGAGTTCCCTGCCATTGGAACCCCATCCTGATCAAAAGTGTTGATGATGAAGGTCCCTGATGGCAAGTCACCGGGCGCTGATGCTACACCCAGTGTAAGGTCCCCAGCTACCCCCTTTATTGATCTGACTGTAGTCTGCATCGGATCCAGAGTCTGAACCGAGCCCGGCTCCTTGATATCCAACAAACATCCAGAGCTTGGAATGGTTATGAACATGCAACCCTTTTGGACCCATTCGGCCCCGTACTCAACACGCAGCACTGCTCTCCCAGCAGAAGCGGCAAGATACTCAATCGTATACGTGCCATCGTTGTTGTCCGATACCGTGGTGGCACTCCCCGTCTGATCTATAGATGCTCGAAACGTATCACCTCCTTGTGTCTTATAATTTCCCAAGCTATCTACTGCTTGGATCGTAACATATCCGGGTTTTCCTAAAACAGTGCCATGCACACCAACACCACTCAAGGTGGTCCTATCCACTGAGAGTCCCGTGCCGCGGACAGTGAACATGGGAACAGGGAGTAAGTTCCCGCTATGTTGCACGGTCAGTGCACCTACGCCTGCGATCGATGGAGTAAAGGAAAGTGAATGTTCACAGGTTTCTGGGGAATCACTAACCAACGTAGGGGGCGTCCCTCTTACTATATCCACAACCATTCCGGAACCCCGACTTATTAACAACGAGGCCGTGACTGAATCTGGAGCAGTGCAGACCTTTTTCTCGTGTGTGTCGAGTAGAATTACCTTAACCGAAGATTGTATCTCTGTATTCACGTTCGTCGGTCGTGTGATTACTGTCTTGGTGATATCAACGTTGGATCCCGGGTCAGCAAAGCCCTCCCGCATATGGTACGTGGGGTTACAATCTCTCTGACAGTTGTCAGGTGCCGGGTCCTCCCACCACCAGTTACGACCATAGGCGGGGCCCACTTCTGGCATACCAGTTCGATCACCCTCAGGTACAACAGTTAGTATCGCCTGTGAGTTTGCAATTTCTACACCGTATAAGGCCATATAGACAGGCCACTCACCAACCTTTGAAGGAAATAGCGTGACCAGCCATTTACCATCATTCTCATTGGTCACAATTGGAGCTTCAAGGAACCCACCCAATGACACCTGCACGCTCGGAGCATTGGCACTGTTCGAACTTACATCTAATATGTTTACGTCTCGTTCTTGAATGTAGAACATGAATGGTTGATTAACCACACCTTGAAAAGATAGTGAAGCGTCCACTGGGATCTGAGTGCCCATCATAAAGGGACCATCGTCGTTGACTGCCAAAAACGCTGCTGAATAAACAGAGGAGGTCTCGCGTGATGACCTCGCATCATAGACCTGGATGGTCTCGCCTCCGTCGAGAGCGACCGAAGTGCCGATCGGCTCATCGTTTAACAAAACTGCACAGTACATGCTATACGGATAACCGAGGTCATATGGGATGTACATGAACCGGTAAAGACCCTGCCCGATGTATGTCGGTCCAATGATCTCGACGCTATCTATAGCAGAGGCCTTGTCCGTTGCGTTTGAGATGCCAGAGTTGTTACGAATCTGAAAAACTATTCTGAATGCATTCTCAGCAGTGCTCTTGTCAGTTCTGATGACACCACCATTCTCATCGTATGCTTGAATTACAAAGCTGGATTGTGATCCAGCAATCGCGCCACGCATGATACCAGCACCCGAATAAACTGAGTAGTTGGCCGCGATGGGACCTGCAGTCACCGTGGTCTCGTAGCCCCTCCCTGTTTGTGGGTCAAAAATCTCAACGCCGTCACTGTGGAGAGAGAGACGCAGAAGGCCCATGGCAGGAGGAGTGAAGTGCAGAAGTGTCATGTGATCGCCATTTGCGTCAGTAGTTGGCGTCATCGACGTATTGACCTCTAATATGTCGCCTCTGGTCGATGAGAGGTGCATTTGCACCGTATCCAAAAGTGCAGTTAATTCACTGCCTTCGCTGAGCAGGGCGCCGTAAATGTCACGACCGTAAATCTGCACTTCTGCCGCCACCCCTATGTGGAGTGGAGTAGTGGGGTTGAGGCCAACAACAGTGGCGTCGGTAGTGTCACATACGTTACCTCTACCGTCTGCATCAGCATCTTCTTGGCCTGGGTTTGATTTGTTAGGACAGTTGTCATCAGCGTCCGCGATACCGTCACCGTCGGAGTCAATTGCAGGGGGAGGAGGTGAACCACTGGTGGAAGGCGAACCACTGGAGTCGTCTCCGGCGCCGCCGTCATCCGGAATAGGTGTCTCTGTCATACCAGGATTTGTTTTCCCGGGCACATGTTCTGGCATTACATATCCAGCAAACGGACCATCACGGACCATCCTATTTGAGTGAAAATATTGTGGATCAGCTGTTTGTGCCTTGGGTGTCAGTTGCCCAGTTGTCGTGTACCTACCCAACGCACCCTGGCCATTGGGGTCGCTAATGAATGCCGCTAGATTTGACCGAGGTTCCCTTGTAGCAGGAAGACGTTGCTTGCACCAACAACAATTGGACGATTTCCATGTGTCCGTGTCCGCGGTGTCACACCAGCTGTATTTGGCTTGCATCACACCTGCTTCCAAATCGCATGTGTCCTGGGCAATGACAGCAACATTACTGAGTTCATGCGGTAGACTCGTACAAAAACCACTTATAGGGCCAGCAGCAAGGAGAAAATCGCCCTGAACTGTACTTCTGCTACCGCCTCCAACCCAGTCGTGTGCTATCATATAGTCTTGACAAGTTGCATTTGTGGCATCTGCACCTGGTTGAGTATCGACGCACACCTCTCCAGCTTGGTCCAATACAGGAAATTGGTTGCTGTCACACTTCCAATGGTCTTCCCTCCCTACGTGCGATATGGCACATCCCTCAAAACTTGTACAAGCAGCAGGACAAATGTCAACTACTTGGGTATCTGAGTTGCGGTGTGCGGGATCGATCATTTGTGTGGGATTGATCGATGGCGATTGCGCTGCAATGTCCTTTATTGCGACTCTGCATTTTTTTTCAACTCTCATTGTAAACATTTCGTAGACAAATTCTCTGCAGGTCAGGCCGTGCGCTGGTGCAGTGATCGTCTTCATGAGCGCATCGTCATCTGTCTGCATCTCCAAAGGGGCAGAGTGATTGTCTCCGTCTTTGATGTTGGAGCCCACGATTTTTAAGGTGTTCCCGTCATTGTCGTATTGGGTTCCATCCCATGTATATGTGTACGTGTCCTGTTCTGTTTGTACCACTAGCACATGGTTGCGATATCCATCCAATCTTGCGATGATCACAAAATCGTCGTCCCAGTCGCCAGGCATGTTTTGAACTCGATAGCTACCATCAGCAAGAATGCCAGTCTGAACCTGTAAAGGAGCTGAGTGACCGTCACCATCTTTGATGTTGGAGCCCACTATTTCTAAGGTATTGCCGTCATCTTCATATTTGGAGACCCCATTCCATGTATAATTATACGTGTTGTCCTCCGTCTTCACGGCTAGCGCGCGTTGGGAATATCGGTCCAGGTACGCGGTTATCTCAAAATCGTCGTCCCAGTCGCCACGCATGTTTTGTACTCGATACGTACCGTACGCGAGTGTGCCGTCATCGTTCAAGGGAATTGCGCCGTCTCCGTCACCTCCACCATCCACGGGCACATACTCGTGAGGAAGCTCCTTGTTTGTAGTATTCGCGTTTTTATTGCAGCACGACCACTTCGGTTTGTACGCTGCCTTGATGTCCCCACAGGTGTGCAACTCCTCGTCCTCTGTGGCGTCGGCGCGGTTTGGTTTCAACGCCATGGTCAGGTTCGTGTGGAGCGTGGAGTTTCCACAATCACAGTGCTCCTGGTAGTAGTTCTTGGCGTCGCCGCACGTTGTGAGCACAATATCATCGGCGTGGTCATCATGGTTTCCATCATCGTCGCCGGCACTAGAAGAACCCAGTGCGTCAACGCACGTCCGGAATGGTGTGATGGTCTCCGAGTGAGGCACAAAATCATTGTAGCAGTCTTTCCATTCGGGTTTGCACGCTGAATCATCCTTTGCCACACTCCACTCCTCCGTGTCTACGTCATAGCAAGCCTGCACATCGTCGCCGGCACTAGAAGAACCCAGTGCGTCAACGCACGTCCGGAATTGTGTGATGTTTTCCGAGGTAGGCACAAAATCAATGTAGCAGTCTTTCCATTCAGGTTTGCACGCTGAATCATCCTTTGCTACACTCCACTCATCCGTGTCTACGTCATAGCAAGCTTGCACATCGTCGCCGGCACTAGAAGAACCCAGTGCGTCAACGCACGTCCGGAATTGTGTGATGTTTTCCGAGGTAGG
>NYWG01000246.1 GCA_002684915.1 Verrucomicrobiales bacterium | reverse complement strand
TTGGGTTTTTCATGGGGATGCAGATTCAGTCGTTCCATTAGAAGAATCAGAAAGAATGGTACGAGCACTAAAACGTCGAGGTGGAAAACCCAAATTCACTATTTACAAAGGAGTTAATCACGACTCTTGGACTGAAACATACAATAACCCCAAATTATATGAATGGTTTCTTTCTCATAAAAAATAAATTAGGCACAAGGTGACCGCTCTCTTCATTATTACCGGCATACCGTCAGAGGATCGACGCGCCAAGGAGGCATTGCGAATTGCAGCAGGAATTAGTCCCTGGGGCAAAGTACATCCAACAGTCTGCTTCAAAAATGGAATCGGACAAATGGAAGATCCTGAGATCAAGCGTTACTTAACGCTCCTAAACGAAACAGGCAGTAATTTGTACACTCTCAATATTGATGTCGAAACACCCCTTCAACCGATTAACAAGTCTGACTTGGAGAAACTCCAAAAAAACAGTTCCATCAAACTTCAGTTCTAGCTCAAGCAGATAGCAAGGCTCTTGCTGTATATGACTTCTTGTTTTTGATAATCTTTTCTACGGGACCTTCCGCAACCAGCTGCCCACCGTCATCTCCAGCATCCGGACCAAGATCAATAATCCAGTCAGCTTGACGAATCATATCAAGGTTATGTTCCACCACAATAACACTATGGCCTTCATCGACTAAGCGATGTAGCACTCCAGACAAAAGTCTAATATCGTCAAAATGCAAACCTGTAGTAGGCTCATCAAATAAAAACAGAGTTGGACCTGATAGCGAACGCTTACCCTCCGCTTCAGCTAAACTTCGTACTAATTTCAATCGCTGACTCTCCCCTCCGGACAAAGTGTTAACAGGCTGTCCTAAACGTAAGTAGCCTAAGCCAACATCACTCAACAACTGTAGTTTTACAATCGCCTTAGTTGCTGATTTATCATCAGGAAATCCCTTTAAAAAAGTGATAACATCATCTGCCGTAGCATTTAGTAGATCAGCAATATTCCAAGCTGAATGCTTCCCAAGCAAAGGTGCAATCTTAACTTTAAGTACGTTTTCGCGGTATCTGAGACCGTTGCACTCCGGACACTTGATAAAAACATCGCTTAAGAATTGCATCTCAATCTTCTCAAAACCAGTTCCTTTACAGTAGAGGCATTGACCTTGCGCAGAATTAAAGCTGAAAGCTCCTGCTGGTAATTCACTGGCCTTAGCTTCGGGACGACTCGCAAAAAGTTTTCTAATTTCATCAAATGCACCTATATAGACAGCAGGATTCGATCTTGGGGTACGGCCCAAAGATGATTGATCAACCATCATAACGGAATCCAGCAACTTCCATCCATAAAGTTTCCCTAAACTTAACCCCCTATTTACCCCAACTAATTCATCAACTTTTTTACTGCCTGAATCTTCGCTGCCTATTTTGTAATTTAAAGCAGGCAACAATCCATTCCGTATCAGTGTAGTTTTCCCAGAGCCACTAACACCTGTAACACAAACAAACCTACCAATTGGAATTGAAATTGAAAAATTTTTTAAATTATTTTGAGTAAATTTCAGTAATTGCAACTGCGGAGTTTTATTTGAGATTTTACGTTTAGGGGGGGGATCTAGTTTTTTGCGACCTGTAAGATAAGCCGCTGTTAAAGACTTCTTATCCTTAGCTAACTTACTTCCCGCACCATTAAACACAATTTGACCTCCAATCTCTCCGCGACCTGGCCCTAAATCAACTACATGATCTGCCCTCTTGATCACTCCAGATTCGTGCTCCACAACTACAAGAGTGTTACCAAGATCACGCAACTTCTGAAGCAAAGTAATAAGTCGATCAGTATCACGGGGATGTAGTCCTACACTAGGCTCATCAAGAACGTACAACATATTAACAAGCTTTGAACCAAGACAAGATGTAAGATTAACCCTTTGAGTCTCGCCCCCTGATAGCGTACGAGTTGGGCGATCCAAAGTGAGATAACCTAGTCCAATCTCAACCATCGCACTTAAGCGGTTTTTTATTTCATCCAAAATAGGCGATAATGCATCACTTTGACTGTGATTGAGCCTATCGATTAATTTATCAATGACTTCAGATGCAGCTCGAATTGGTAATCTGTAAAAATTAGATAATGTCAGCCAATGACCGTTCCCAGTGTAGTCGAGCTTGAACCGGAGCGACTCTGGTTTAAAGCGATGACCCTCACAACTAGAACACTCGGTGTAAGATCGATAGCGAGAGAGCAATACCCTAACGTGCATCTTATATGATTTACTTTCAAGCCAACGAAAATATCCTGCTACGCCGTACCAAGCTTTAGGCCAAGACCTGCCTGGTTCTCCATAATCTGGCTCCCCATAAATAATCCAGTCCCTGTGCTTTTTAGATAACTTTTTGAAAGCAATATCTGTTGGGATCCCTTTTCGTTTAGCTGCAAGCAGCAAATCACGCTGACATTCAGCCCCAGTCTTAGTTTGCCAAGGCTTCACTACACCCTCCGAAACTGATAAGGACAAATCTGGCAAAGCTAAGTTGTAATCAATTGAAATAATTCGACCAAATCCTTTGCAATCAATACAGGCTCCTATTGGATTATTGAAACTAAATAATGATGATGAAGGTTCTTGAAACTTAAGATCACAGGCCGCACATTGAAAGTGACGGCTAAAAACTTTAGTCCCCAACGTCGCTGAATATATTTGAAGATAACCCTTTCCAAATTGATAAGCTTGCTCAACTGCTTCAAAAAATCTGGATCGGTTATTATTATTTAAGCACATACGATCCTGAAGCACTGATAAAACAGTTAGTTTTTGTTTACATAAAATCTCTACGGCATCTTCGATGCGCAAAACCTTAGGAAGACTGGCAGTCTTAACTTCAACCGCAGGATCAATAATACGCCTATACCCTTGTTTACCAATAAAACTCAATGATTCCTTAATTGTAAACTTTTGCGTCAAAGGAAGCTTGAAAGTAATAAAAATTTCACCTGATTCATTTCCTCTTAAAAAATCCCATATAGACAAAGGCGAATCACTCGAGACTATCTCTCCACAGCGATCACAATGACATTTTGAAATGTGAGGCCAAAGATTCTTCATATAATCGCAAATCTCTGTCATCGTTCCTATAGTCGAGCGTGTAGTTCGCACACTATTTTTTTGACCTAGGGCAATTGCCGGTGGGATCCCGTCAATTCGATCAACCTGCGGCTTATCCATGCGATCAAAAAATTGCCGAACATAAGGAGAAAAAGTCTCAACATATCGCCGCTGACCTTCCGCAAATAATGTATCAAACGCCAAAGAGCTTTTACCTGAACCGCTAAGTCCAGTAATAACAGTCAACTTTCCTTTGGGTATATCGAGGTCGAAGTTTTTTAAATTATTGTGACGGACACCTCGTAATTGAATTATGTCACTGTTTGCCTTTTTAGGCATGCTGATAAACTACCATGCTAATTTTTAGCCATGCAGTCCTTAATGTAGTTAATAATATCTTGGTCATCACTCGCATCACGCGTGACCTTTAAAAAGTCAACGAGATTAGAGTTACGCTTTCGTAAAAATGGTCGATCCCCTCCGCAACCATACATTAGATCAGGATGGAGTTGCCCTGTAAGTTTAGCCCGAGCCTTAACAATAAGGCGAGGCAACCAAGCGATTCCATCCACTTCATCTTTTTTACCTGGAATCATTGCTGGATCAATCATTGTAGTAGCCGGTTGACTGGAAAGTTCCTCAACAAAATAATCACGTCGTAAAGCGGTTACTCCTTCAACCTGATCATATTCAACATCTCCCCAATTAATACTATCCTCCACAAAGTCGAATAGCTCTTGTGTTGAACACCCGAGAGAAGAAAGAAATAAAATCTCTTCATCTTCAAAAATAGAGCCAACTGTATTACGCCCGTCGCGATAGCGCTTCTGAGCACTCTGGTATAATTCACGAAAATTTAATTTCCAATCGTCAGACATATTCGCCTATTTTCTTAAATCAATGGCAGCCATCAAGCGATCTGTTGATGAGTAAGCTTCAGTCACCCACTCAACAATCTGTGAGGGATCAGGAGCATATTCCAACTCAAGACTGATCGCACCGTCAAACTCTAAGTCTTTAATGGCCTGCATGTAACCTTCAAACTGCACTACTCCTCTGCCGGGGGGCAAGTCCCCATGCACTTTACCATCACAATCGGAAATATGAACATGCCCTGCCCTGCCCTTAAGACAAGTAAGACTTTCTGGAGGACTATCACTCAATACCATGTGACTGATATCAATATTAGCTTTTACGGCAGGATTATTGACATCTGTTAAGAAACGATCCATCTCACTAATAGTATTGACGAGAGACATATGGAACGGCTCAAGTTCAATAACAATATCAAGATTTCGATCGGCGGCATAGTCTCCTAAAATTTTGCAATTCTCTACAGCAAATTCCCATTGTTCCTCAGGTGGAATCACTTCTTTCTGCCAGATATATTCTCCGATCACTAGCAGATAATTTTTGGCTCCAAATGTTGCACCCATATCTAGGTAACGCTTACAACGTTCAACATGAAAGCGCTGAACAGATGGATTAAAATCAACCAATCCAACACTCACACCGACCACACTGATAATTGGTAAATCAAGCTCATCACAGGTCTCCTTGATGGTCGCTATTCGACCATCAGCATTCGGTTCCGTCGGGTCCTCAAAAATATCGACGCAATCAAATCCCAATTCCTTTGTTTTTTTGAGACCATCAACAAGGCTAACCCCATGCTGTTCCCAAGCCGAATTAATCATTCCTAGTTTCATTTCTTCTATTTTGTCTACCAAACGTTACGAGGCTATCTCTCCCGGTAAAAGGCGAAAATTCTTAGACGCCAAACAATTCCTCGAGCCGAGCGCGCATAACGTCACCATCCACTTTCTCACCAGTCCAGTACTCAATACCGGTAATGCCCTGATTCACCAACATGCTCAACCCATCAAGAACCTTACAACCCCGTGCCTCGGCGTCCTTAATCAGGTTAGTCCTCGGTGGGTTTGGTATCACATCAGACACTACCATATTGGAGGTCAGCGAATCAAGATTAAGCGCCAGTCTTGCTTCAACATCGGGATACAAGCCGATCGACGTCGCGTTGATCACGACGTCCACCCCCTCGTGCACTGAGTAGTCGCCGTCCCATTTTGCAAATACTGCCTCGGCAGAGGTCTTGCTATTAAGTAACGATACCAATTCTGCGCCACGCTCCTCGGAACGATTCACGATCGTTATGTTCGTCGCACCAGCAAAGGCTACTTCAACACCTATGGCGCGGGCAGCACCCCCGGCACCAAACATCACAATCTTCTTCCCAACCGGGTCAACAATCTCCTCTAGCGACTTCAGGAAGCCCTTGCCGTCCGTATTTTCGCCAATTAGCTGATCGCCTCGCCGAACAACACAATTCACCGCACCAATCACCGAGGCAGATTCACCCAAGCCGTCAATGTGCTGTATAACCTCCACCTTGTTCGGTATTGAACAGTTGAATCCGGCCCAATTCATCGCACGTGCACCGGCCACAGCATCCCTAAGGTTTTCCGGGCCAACCTCAGTATTTATATATCGCCAGTGAAGACCGTGATGCCGGTAAGCAGCCTCGACCATTTCCACCGTGGGGTTCTCAGCAGCCGGCTTTGCAAATGAGCCGGTCAAACTCGGTAAAAAATTCAGTTCGTCTGACATGGTAAAAATCTAAGGCAATGTTCAGGGGTGCTTGGCAAAGCGTCAAGCACGCTTAGCCAAACAGGAGAACATCACTCGCTCGTTCCATAAAATTGGACAGGAAAATCAGAGGCCTCCGACAAATTAGGATGGCGCTTAGGAAATGTAGGACCTCGGTCTGGAACTAGGCGCAGACGTGTGCCTCCACTCTCAGCCAACAAATCGAATAAACGTTTATTCAACTTAGTTGCAGTCTCCTTGTGCTTTAGTTCAAAGATAAGGTTGGTGGTCTCATGCGGATCATTTTGTAAGTCGTACAATTCGTCCGTGTCCCAGAGACCATGGTAGCGAATGTATTTGAATCTTTCGCCTCGGACTGCATGCATAGTTGGCGTATGCGGATAGTTTCGTTCCCAAAAATACTCATACAGTACGTATTCTCGCCATGGGATATGCTTACCCTTGGCTAATTGCCAGAAGCTACGGCCGTCCATTTGTTTCGGTGTAGACAGCCCCGAAGCCTCAAGCAAAGTTGGGCCAACGTCTATATTTGCTACGACCTTCTTAATCACTGATCCCCCGCGAATAACCTCTGGGCAATGCATCAAGAAAGGCACGCGCATCGACGCCTCGTACGCTGTACGTTTGTCGATTAAGCCCTGTTCACCAAACTGAAACCCATTGTCGCCCATGTAGACCACGAGCGTAGAGTCCAGCATGTCGCGCTCAGCAAGAAAATCAAAAATGCGACCTAGATTCTCATCTACCGCAAGCAATGTTTCGCAGTAACGGATGTAGTATGCATTTAGATCAAAGTCTTCCAGATTATAGGCAAAATCCACGCCGTGCCGACTGTTCCGTTGATCCCGAAGCCAACGCGGTTTATTACGAAAACTTTTGCCGGACTTTGCGAAAGTCATAGGCAAAGGTAATTTCTTGTCCTTGTACCTCCCCTTATGTCTATCTGCTGGCACAAAGTCCGCGTGAACTGCCTTATGCGAGACCGTAAGGAAAAATGGGCGATCCCCCTTTCGCGTCTGCAGCCAATTCAACGCATAGTCAGTTAACTCGTCTGTGATGTAGCCTTTCTGTGGAACTCTCTTGCCGTTGACGTTGAACCCATCGTAGCTATTCTGAGGAACCTTTCGGTTCGTTCCCCGGCCGTCCGGCCAATACGTTCCCTGCCCTTTGAAACTGACCCAATGGTTATACCCAGGTTGTGCATGGTCGATGTTTCCACCCATGTGCCACTTTCCAATGAATGCAGTGTCATATCCCGTCTGCTGCATATATTCCGGAAAGTAAATTAAACCATTTGGAAGCGGATTATAATTATCCACCACGTTATGGTTGTGAGCGTACTGACCCGTGACAATGCTGGCTCGGCTGGGTGAACAAAGTGAGGTAGTCACAAAAGCATTTGGAAACCAAGCGCCACCCTTCGCCATGCGATCTAGATTCGGAGTCTCCAAAAATGGATGCCCAGCAAACCCCATCGCGTCGTACCTATGATCATCGGTCAGTATGAAAATGATGTTGCGCGGAGTTTCCCCGGCTACCTTTTGCAACGATCGATCAGTCGCCGCCAGTTTAAACCAGTTAAAGGCAATCAACACACACACAATCACATAAATAGCCAAGCGCTTAGCCAAGTGCATCTTTGAAAACATACCAAATTCTGCCAAGCAAGCGGATAATTTTGAAGATATTTCATGTAAAGCAATTAGCAGCTTGAATTAAATCCACTTGAAATAAATGACCAATACCCTGACCGTTTCCTTACAATGAAACAGCTTTTATTTTTTCGCCACGTGATTTTTGCCCTGCCACTTGGCTTTTGCTCCATTTCCAAAACTCAGGCAGAGGTACAAATGGTTGAGGAACTTTCGATTGGGGTGAAAGCCCCTATCCAGGTAAGCTTAGCCAAGCCTCCCCGTGGATTTGTTGTAGATAAGGAACTTGGACTTTTTCGACATCGAGTCCTAAAGGGACAAGTATTGCACACAGCAAAAAAGGAATTCCGCGGGTTATTCGAGACCCGAGGCGTACGCACACCGAAGGGAGATTTACTGATGATGTTTCCGGAAGGCAACCACTACGCAGCCGGGAGCGGAAAGGTTAATGACATGATCGCCTATCGCTCTAGCGACAACGGCAAGACATGGAAGGGCCCGACAATCGCGTTCGATATCAACTACAGCCAGCACGGGCTCATCCCACTAATTCCCCGAGGAACCAAACGAATCTACGCCTTTGGAACGCAGCCCATACCTAGCGAATACAGCCGGGAAAAAGGACGACACGAAAACACCCCGATTGGCTTCCGATGGTCCGATGATGATGGTCACACTTGGAGCAAGGTCAAGTTGATCAAGCCAAAGAACGATCCCGGATTTCTAGGTATGTCTGTCACTCGCATGTGCGAGACAGAATCCGGCGCATGGATCCTTGGATCCCACGCAGCGGATTGGTCAAAAAATCCCCTAATCACTCGTCAGTACATCCTACGCAGTGACGACAAAGGCAAGTCATGGACTCTGCTACCTAGAGTCAGGCCTGATGGGTGGTTTTCTCCAAAATTTAGTCGTATGGACGAGGGACGCCCGATATCACTTGGTAACGGCGAGGTGTATTTTATGGCGCGTACACCTGCCGGCCGGATTTGGGAATCTCGAAGTAAAGACGATGGCAAAACTTGGTCGGATCCAAAGGCCTCTGCCCTTGTTCATCCCGATGCGCCACCAATGGTATTTCATTTGAGTGACGGTAAAACACTAATACCCTTTTTTCACAACCGCCACATCAACACACAATACGTTGGGCTAACTGGCAAGATGGATGGCATGAAGGATAGGGCTGAAATCTGGGTATCACTGTCAAAAGACGGAGGACGGAACTGGAGTAATCCCCGTTTTCTCTTTACCAATGCCACCCGGCCCAACCCAGCGAAAAATGGATGGTTCAATCACAACTCATCCTACATGGATGCTGTGATCGACAACGGCACTATCCACATATTCCTCCCTCACCTTTGGAATCGTGCGGTATACATGCAAATAAAGGAAAAAGATTTGGGAAAGCTCCCAACAGTAAAACAACTGGCCAAACGCTTGCCCAAATAAGGCTATCGCAAATCAAATATCGGTCACCGATTAATCGGTCGCCTCTTGTAGTTCTTCGCTCCAGTACTGAAGAAAGAATTTCTTTTCCTCGAAATTAAAGAGCCTGTCCGACTCCCCTACGATCGGGCGCAGCGTAGTCGTCATCTGGATGGTAACCAGCAGGAAGATTAGACACCAAACCAACAAATGACCGGTATTGGTCATGCCCATCGCCTTACCGGCACAAAAAACTAAATTGAATCCAAACCCGACACATATCATCCACAACGACAGTAACATGAATCCGATGAATATCGCCGAAGTACTTGAAGCGCTGAAAAGCCAAACGACCGGAGCGAACCCGACCAAAAGCAATCCCGATAGAGCGACAATCGAACATAACATCCCAACAACCGTGCTGAACCGCACCTCCAATCCCCCTATGCAGGTGAAAATGTAGAGGCTCGGTAAACAAATCAACGCACTAAACATCAGACCGGAAACGATCTTCAGTGGTGCCGCCCAAATTTGATCCCCCCATGAGAACGTGCCGACAACAAAGCCGAATACCGTCAGACTAACTACAGAAATCAGGATAAGTGTAATCGGAATTTTCCAAAGCACTTTCTTTGTTTCGAGTTCGTGAAAAATGGACAGCGGCTTCCTTAAAAGATTGCTGAGTAGATTTGAAAAAGAAGTCCCACCCTCCATCGGGACAAAGCCTGACTGTACATCGCTGATACTCGGAGGGACTCCTCCAGTGGGAGTTCCACGTACTTCCCCAGTTGAACCCTGTTTATTTTCGTTCATATTTTTTAAAAGTACTTCTTATATTTGAGAGACGTTTTTGAAAGCAACAATCACCGCCTCGTAAAAATTACCGTTGAATGGATCTTCACGGAGGATCTCAACCTTGAGCCCCGGCGAAACAAAAAAAGGACGGAGATTCCATGAAACCTGCGCCCCAACAAAAAGGTTACCTGCCAACCACGCGAAGAATACATGGGTCCCTTCTCTACTAGAATCTGCGAATTCCCGAACATAGTGCAATAGCCGCGTGTGAGCCGTGATACCAGCAAATGCGATAAGACAAGTATGCATCAGCAGGCTAGCTCCGTGCCAAGTAAAGCGGCCAGTGCCATCTTCCGATGAAGGCATATTGAGCGTCGCAAAGAAACTGACCGGACTGAGGGCTCCAAGAATCACAGACATGATCGCAAAGCCGGTGAGCAAAAACTGTAAACTCTTACGAAATCCAATACCGCTGCCAAGAACCAGCCCAAGCAAACCGTTGAGCATGCCATTCACGCTCAAAGTAATAAAAATGATAAGCGGCAACTTGATCGCGACGTAGGTGCCCATCTCCCAACCGTTCCGCAAGCCAACGGTGAACCCGTATGACCCACAACCCATGGCAATGAGCGCCATGCAATACAACACTGAACCTTTTTGTGTCGATTCAATCCAGCCTGCAAAAAGCCGCCTGT
>NYWG01000245.1 GCA_002684915.1 Verrucomicrobiales bacterium | reverse complement strand
GTTGGCTGCAACACGCAACCATCCTACAACTTTCTCGGGGAAACACAAGGCAGATTCTGCTCACAGCATAAAGAACTCAACATGGTCAACGTCAGAAGTAAAACGTGCGAACATGTTGGCTGCAACACACGACCAACCTACAACTTTCCCGGGCAAACACAAGCCAGATTCTGCAACAAGCACAAAGAACTTAACATGGTCGACGTCAGACATAAAATGTGCGAACATGTTGGTTGCAACATTCGGGCCTCGTATGGAATTCCCGGCAAGTCTGCGTCGAGGTGTGCTGAGCATAAAGAAGCGGGCATGATGAAAAAATCAAAGACCAGGTGCAATGAACAAGATTGCAAAGAAATGGCGGTGTACGGAATCACCGGTCCAGCGCGCTGCGAAACGCACAAGCAAATAGAAGACGTGAATTTTGTTGAACGCACGTGTGTCGAGTGCCATCTTATGGAAGTGCTGAATGATGAAAACAAGTGCAATGCCTGTGCAAGTTATAAATTTAAGAGACTTGCTAAACAACGCGAAGTAGAGCAATATTTTCGTCGCAACTTTTTTTCAGAATATCCACCGTCGAGTATCGACAAGGTGCCACTTAGCCTAAAAGAGTGTGGCGATTTGGAAAGACCCGATTTTTTATGGGATTCTCATCCATATCGGACTGTCGTGACAGAAGTCGATGAAGATCAACACCAAAGCTATCCTTGTTTGTGCGAACAGACTCGGATGATTAACGTATCCCAATCGCTTGGTGCGCCACAGACCATTTATATTCGATACAACCCCGACGGATTCAAATCAGAACACGAAAAGTCGAGAAACTGGAACACAAACAAGCGCCTCCAAAAATTAGCCGAATGGACCAAGTTTTTGTTGACTTCTAAAGACATTCATTTTGAAGGAACTATTGGTGTTATTTATTTATTTTACGACGATTATAATAGTCAAAACGAAATTATTCAAAAATTATTATAAGCGTAGGCCCGCCGCTTCGCATCGGCGCGGATTTGGTCTCAGTCGAGAATCGTCGAGAGGTATCCCGGCTCGAGGAGTCTAAATTTTTCGGACCCGCCCGTGAGCTTTTCTAAGATCCTCTTTTTTTGATCTTTTCCCAAAGAACTCCACCTAGAATAAAAAACTAAGCTATACTTATCCCCCTTGATTGGATTGTTCCAATGCTCGAATTTGCTGCCGTCGTAGATGACCCACTTCCCGTGCGTGTCGAACGTCTTTTTTACGCCCGTCTCGGGGTGCTGGATGTTTAGTTCCCCGCCCGTAAACTCGCCGACGCTCGTGATGAGCGACAGCGTCGAGTTTCGGCTGTCTTTGTGTTTTCGGCATCGCAAATTGTGATTCACCGTCACGGATTCGAAGACAAAGTCCGGCAGTCGTTCTTTCATGTATCGCTCGATCACATCGTACACTTCCGGGTAATCGTTCGTCAATTTGGAAGGGCGCGGTTTCCAGGAACTCTGCGGATTGGCCGTCATTCCGAAGACGCCGCTTTCGCAAGGCCCGTTGCGGTACGCTAGATTTTTTCGGTGGATCCCGGTCGTGGCGCCGTCGCGCTTCGTCATGCGATTGCCGTTCCATTTTCGGTTGTCGATAATTTTGACGGTTTTTAAGGCGTTGTACAGTTCGGTCTCGGTGACCATATTTTCATTGTTACTATAAATATATATTTTATATGGCTTGAAGTAATTTCTGGCAAATCGGTTCTTCGATGGAAAAAACGCCGCGGACGTGGTAATCCCTAAACTTTTGACGACACGACCAATCCGTGGCCAACGTCGCCTTGACTTCTTTTTCTTCCGCCGTCTCGTCCTCAAAAAATTGAGCAAAGAATTCCCTGGTGGTCTCAATTAAATCTCGCGGCGCCGTATTGTGTCTCGAAAATTCAATGATTGGTTCGAAATGCTCGATGCTCGACAAATGGGCTATGATCACAACCGGGCAGGTCGGGGAATGGAATTTTTTGATGATGCCGACCGGCGACGACGCAGACGCACTTACGATGATCAAGTTGATGCCATACATTTGACTCACAAAGGAGTAAATAAAATCGCAAGCATACGTCGTCTGCTTCGACACGTTCTCAAAATCCGGCGCCAACGGTCGAACATCTTCTTCGAGGGACTGGACAAACTCTTCCCATTTTTCTTTGTTAATTAATACTTTTCGAAATTCGATCCCAAATGGGCGCCTCGATGATTCGTAGACAACGTTGCAAGCGTTCAGCGCGAGCACCAGGCTATGAAAAAAGCACGTTCCATCGCCATGCGTGTGAGCTCTCATGTACAATTTGTTTGAATGATTAAACCATTCGTGTTCTAATTGAATTCCGTCGATGGGAGATTCCAAATTTTTCGACATGACCGTGCGTTGATATTTGCAAAAATTGTTTTTTAGCTGTAGTAACGAACTAAATGACAGGACCCTTTACGTCGGGACTTTTGTTTTTTATGTTGCTGCTACTGTATATTCTATGGCAAGTCAGAAAACTAACGCGGGAATTCAGGTCGTACAAGATATCAAATTCTAATATCAATCACAACGAACTCAACGAAGAAGACGTCAAGGAAATTATATCCGAAGAGACGAGCACGCCGCTCAAAAACCTTGAGCGCGGACAATTTGAATTGTTCCAGAAAATTGCGAGTTTGACATCCAAACCTCCCGAAAATTCTGAAAAACCCCCGTCTCCTCAATTTCCAACGCAAAGAAAAGTTTCTTTTTCTGAACCTAATTTAAAAGCAAAGCTATTCAAGAAGACAGAAAGGCACGACGTGATTTCGGTGAACCGGATGCCAATACCTAACAATCCACCCATAGATCTCGATACAGATTCATTACCCGCGGCTCAAGCCCCCGCGCCAGCCCCCGCGCCTGCGCCCGCGCCTCCACTTATTAAACGACCTAAGTTAGTGCGATCTACTAATCGAACACAGCCTCCCGCTCCCGTACCAACGCCTCCTCCATCAGCCCCAGTAGTAACGCAACGACGCAGGGTGGCTCCGGCGCCCCCTCGCGCGGCAACTAAGGTTGTAACCAAACCAAGAGAAAAATTACCAACCGCGTCGCCGTCGCCACCGAAGCCCCAATTACCATCGGTGCAAGAGGAAGCGGTGCCGCAAGCCGTTCTTGTTGATATCCCACCGCCGGCGGCGCCAGAGCCGGTAATTGAGCAACCGCTACAGACTCCAGCAGAGATACCATCGCCAAGACCAACCCCTGAACACGAGTCTGTGGTAGAATCATCAAAAAAAGAATTGTCCAATCAAAAAACGGATGTTGAAGCAGAAAATAAGAAGATAGAAATAGTGCAGCCGTCGGCAAGAGTTACGCGATCTAGAAGAAAGAAGAAGTGAATTTTAAAGCACAGTTTAAATTTAAATGTCTCAAATTTTGAAAAGGAGGGCAAGAAAAAAGCGTTCGAACAACCTCGCAGCAATCCCGCAAGAATCTATTTTTCCCACACATACTTTTTTTGGCTTGGTTTGCGCTTGCAATCTATGCAAAAAGAAAGAAGAAATTATAATTACGCACACGTGTGTCCGGTCAACACCCGTCGAAAAAAGGCGAACAGAGCCACCTCCATACCGAGCAATAGACGAGGAACGCGTGGTGAAAGAATCGACGGCGCGGGCTGAGGAAAAGCAAGTTGAGCCCGAAGATAAAGTTCCGGCGACACCTGTAACGGTTGCTCAAACAAAAAATAATTTGCCGCCGCGGCCGCCGCCGCCCCTGAAGCCTTTTTTTGTTTCCGACCACATCATTTCAAATGTCATTGAATCTTTGAAAAAAAATAACGTGACGATTATAGTTGGCGAGTCACAAACTGGAAAAACGACTTTGGTAAATTATGCGGCACATGTTCTAAAAAAAAAGGTGTTGCAGATAGATGACTTGGATTACGACAATACTTCCTCCCCCTTGTTGAATCAAATATCAACGGCCCCAAAAACATTGAAAGATTACATAATATTATTCGACGTGGTGGATTATTGGCCAATTTCCATGACGAATCGACTCGTAGATCTTTGCAAGCAAAAAGATAAGTGGTCTTCTCACGTAGCAGTGATTTTTTACGATCAAAAATGTGTCAATGCAAAGAAAGTTGCGAACGCATTACCCAAAAAATGCACCGCGCATCGCCTGTATGCCAAAAAAAGATCCATTACTACGGAAAACTTTGATTCTTGCTTTGGTCGCTCAGATAATTTTGATTCTTCTTTTGAGGTTGCGAAGAAGATGTTATCAAAAAAAAATAATGAATTGGATGTTTTGTCGTTGCAATCGGACGAATTTCTAGAAAATTTGTTTCACTGGAACTATTTATCTTTTTTTACATCAACAAAGCCGCATTTACCAACGCTTGAATATATGGCACAAGTCGGGGATATGTTTTCAGAAATTGATATTATGAGTCCGGGAAGCCCTCATAGGACTGCTCGTTTCGCAATCACGACCACGGGCATAAAAAAACTTCCCGGAAAACAAGTGTTTCCAAACGCTGGGTTTTTGCCTCGGTCAAAAAAGTCCAAGAATGCAGCTACGGATTTATCAATATTGAACTCAAAAAATATTTTTGCGCGTTCATAAATTTTAATTTTTTAATTTATATAAATAAAATGGAACCAAAACAACCTGCCGTTGGTTTGAGCTCGGTAGTTGACAATCTTAAAACGACATGTCAGGGCGGCGAGTGCAATTTGTTTTCTAGCAACGTGGTTGACGAAAATGTATCTAAGATTTCTAAAATTTCTAATATTTCTGAACACAATAAGAGCGTCGCGAGCAAAAAGTCCCAACTAAAAGATATTGCGGGCGGCAGTAGCGAAGAATTAATATTTGGTTTCCCGAGGCGCGTCGTTTTTATCGCGGTGACTATCGCATTTGTCGTATTTTTGTATTTGTGGTTGAAGAGGAGAGACGCCAAAAGACTACAAATCATAAAAGATAACTTACCAACGACTTCGGAAGCTAGCCCAAAGTCGCGTACCCAGCCGCCGATTGCTCCGGTGCCACAACCTGAACCGCGTGTGCCGTCGCCGCCAACAAGACCGGTGCCTACCCCTAGCAAAAATCCCATCATAAAGCCGGTCGTGACGAAGAAGCCGGCGCCGCCCAAGCCACCTGCCAAAAAGCCGACTTTGCTCAGAAAACCGCCTGCCCAAAATCCGCTTGCGGGGAAAAAAGTGTCGGCTCAGCCAGCCCAGCGCGCGCGACCTACGCGAACGCCACCACCGCAGGAAAAAGAGCAACCACAACCTCCCGCTGAAGAAGACTTTACATATCTTAAAGACTTATAGTTGCTTGAATTTAGTTTCTGGTCGTTTCAATCCGCTTTTTGGTGCTTGATTTTTTTTAAAACGTAGTTTGCTCTTAATTTTTAGAGCAATAATTTTGGTGACGTAATAAATTTTGGTAGACGTTTCTGGAGATTTTAATAAAAGGAAAAGTAGTGTGGAGAAACCCCCGAAAAGGATGCCATAAAAATACATTTTCAAGAGTCTCCAAATTGTTTAGCAATCCAAGAGACAAAAGCAAATTTGAAAAGTGATCATGAATTTGAGCGAGGAGTTTTTCGTTGACGGTCAACCGCCATGCAAGAAGAAGAAGATCGCGAGTAGCGGCAAGGATTTCGTAGTGCTGATGGCGAGCTCTACAGCTCTCAAGACAGCGGTTGAGATCATGTCGCATACGTTGATAGACGCGACGTTTGCAATCAAGCAAATAGGTGAAAAATCCGAGGGAAACGTAGATTTAAGAGTGGATGCGATGGATAATTCGCTAGTTTGTGCGTGCAAGTTGAAAATAGAATGCAGTGGAGAAGTGAACATGACAGATGATGATTGCGAATTTTGCATCAAGCTTAAGCCGTTCTTAGAAATTTTGCGCGCCCTTCCGGGAAACGAAGGCATAAGGATTTGTCGCAAGGAAGCTAGCAGCCAGATAGAAATTAAAACCCTGGGGGCCGAATGTCATTATTACAAGATTCAGACGTTGGAAGACACGTGCAACTCGAATCCGTTGGACATTTGCGAAAGCACGTATTCTGTTGATTTTGATTTGACAAAACTTAAGGCTCATCTTAGAGTTGTGACGAATTTGAAATCTGATGCATTGAAGTTTGAAATATTTAAAGTGGAGGATCATGGCGAATACTCTGGACAGCTTGTGTTCAAATTGTCGTGCAAGGGCCAAGATGCATCTGCAGAATGGCATTTTTTTAGTCCTACGTCCGAATCCCAAGTTAGTTTTTTACCCAGAGAGCTAAAACGTGCCCCATTGAAGACGTTATATAGCGAAGAATATAGCACCGAGTATCTTAAGAATTTTACCAAGTCTATGGAAAGAAGCAACGTGATCTTATCTTTCAACGACAACGAACCAAAAGTCATTGTTCTAGAATATTCGCTCGGTCAAGAAAATTCTTCTATTAATTTTTTGCTTGCTCCAAAAATTTCTGAGAGTTGAGTTCATTGAAAAATTTTTTTTTTCGCTAGTGATAATAAATGCAAATTTTTGTCAAAACTCTAACTGGGAAGACAATTACCCTCGATGTTGAACCTTCCGATTCAATCGAGAATGTAAAACAAAAAATTCAAGACAAGGAAGGAATCCCGCTAGATCAACAACGCTTGATCTTCGCGGGCAAGCAGCTCGAAGACGGACGATTGCTAGCTGATTATAATATTCAAAAAGAATCTACTCTCCATTTAGTATTGCGTCTCCGCGGTGGTGGTTGTGTGCGATAGGCGGACGAGCGCCGTCGTCATGGCGCTGCGAGCCGGTCGAAACGCTTTTGAAATATACGCGACGTGGATGAGGCGACGCCAGCCTAAGCCAAAATGTTTAGTTCCGGACACAAACGCGCTGTTCCCAAAAATGTTCAAGAGTCACAATTGCCCATGCACGTGCGTAAATTTTTGTAGATACACTCCCAAAAAAAATAATGAATTCGATAATATTTTGATGACTTATTGCGAAACTAAGATTAGAAATTATTACGCGCGCCTACAGAGACAAAAAAAATTAGTTATATTTGAATAATCATGCGTTCATGCAAAAGCTTTTTTTTTTACTAACTTATTTAAAATGGCGTACTTCGATCCGCAAAACCAGCTTCTCGCGTCCCTCCAAATTTACGTAGACAATACGCTAGACGAGCTATCAGACATCGCCGAGGGAAACATCGAGAG
>NYWG01000244.1 GCA_002684915.1 Verrucomicrobiales bacterium | reverse complement strand
TTCAAAATCACGAATTCAAACTTGCAATTTTCCAGTAATCTGACTTATCAAATCTGAAATCGCAAACTCACCTGGCATGACATGTGCCTCAAGCTACCTCAAACTGCACCGCTCGCATTTTCAACGCTGCAAACGTCAAGACTTGCCCACGCAGCTTGCCGGCGGATCCACCGCGACACGGCGTCTGCGCCGACTCTGCGGGACTAAAAGTTCAATTCAAACTTCGTCCGTTCGCGCGCACTAGACCTGCAGGTTGCGGGGCATGGCGTGCTCACATCACGTCCACACTAGACGTGGTGTCAGCCATGTCCCACATACCCACGTAAGCGGTTACTGAATACTCTCAGACATGTTCAACCTTGAATGCAACTGCTCTCCGGAATACAAAATCACAAACCTACCTTTCAAAATGCATCTACCGAATGAGCAAACATTCAAAAACAGCCGCAGCGTGCACACCGACATCAAGCGTACGCAACTTACGCATACTTACAAAACTGATCGCCGGCTCAACTCCGCCGCTATGCAACTTGAAATCTCCACTGTGTCAGCCCAACTCTGCAGCTGCTACTTGGTTCCTGTGGCCTCTGAAAAGTCGCCCACTACAAATGCGCGACCCCCGTCACGACTGCTGTACTCTACAAGCCATCGACCAAAAGTATTTTACTGCACACAAAGGTCACAAAAAGGCTATCGCGGAGATTCATGACTGCTCGAAAATACCTGCCTGCGAAATGCGCCGTATGAGCTACTTTTCACGTCTGGGTCAGCGGGAGGCCTCGCAGACGTCACATACGACTACGAGGGTCGCAGTGGTCGCGGGCCCCGAACTCTCAACACGCAGCGGGCTGCCTCGCTGACTCACACACGACCACGGGGGTCGCAGTGGTCGCGGGCCACCGAACGCCACACACGCTGCGAATTTCCCAACCAACCGAGACATCCACATACAACTCACCGACTTCAACACCGACCAAAATCTGCACTTAAACAACTCGAATCTGACCTTAAGATCGCGACATCGCCTGGACTGGCCGTGCCTCGCTCGCTCACCCCGCTTTAGCCGGGGTGTCGTCGGGCTTGACCTCCGGATCCGCACCTCGGTTTCTCTACCGCATTGGCCATTTCCTCCCTGGGCTCAAGGCTCCCGAACATGCACCAGGGAGGCCGGTACGGGTCACCAAACCGGGCGTCACTGTGTGCCACAAATCGCCCTGCCAAACTCCCGAAATTGCGAATTCGATTCCCACGATGTCTCGACGCGACCAAAAACGCTACCAACGAATTCCAAGATTCGCGAAACGACGTACACGGCCACAATTACCGCACAACTGCAGAAATCACGAATCGACCTTGCGCAATACTCCGTGCCACCCACGAATCGACGCCCGGCGATGAAATTCAGCAAACCCGCGGCTTTCAAAACGTACATTCGAATTCAACTTCATGCACAGCACAACTCTGGCAGTGAGCAGCCCAGGCCACTCAACGTACGAGGACGCAGCTGCGGAGCTGTAGGAACGCGCTTGCAAAAGCCCTGTCCTTCTTTTATGCACCATCAAATGTACGAAGCGCCACACCTCAAATCATGCAAACTCGCACGAAATCACCGAAAATCCACACGCCGGCGTACAAACGTCACCAAAAGTCGACACGTCGACACGCAAACCGACGCCGAAGGCTATCCGACTGGACGGTGTCAGAAGCAAACAACTCCGACCGGTCATCGACGACATGCGAACACCTGCCGGCTGCCGTTCTGTCCCAAGTTCGAACGGGTTCTCGCTACCCGTTCCGCGCTCCCCCCTTGGGATCATGAACGGCCGACGCGACAACTACTCGACACGAATGCGCACCAAGCGCCACCACGCGCCACCGAGCGCCACCAAGCGCCATCAAACGCCTCGCAAGGGACGTCTACCCCGGCCTTTCGACATATGCGCACCAAACCCACGAAAAGCTTACGAGGGACCTCTACCCCGGGCTCCAAGCGCCACCAAGCGCAACCACGCGCCACCAAGCGCAACCACGCGCCTCACGAGGGAGCAACCTCTACCCCGGGCACTAAACAATCAGCGGCGCACCAACGCCGACCACGCCTCACAAGGGAGCGAACTCTACCCCGGGCAACAACCAACCAGCGGCGCACCAACGCCAACCACGCCTCACAAGGGAGCGACCCCCGGGCATCGACAAACAACCAACGGCGCACCAACGCCAACCAAGCCTCACGAGGGAGCGACCTCTACCTCGGGCATCGACCAAGAAACCAACGGCGCACCAACGCCAACCACGGCTCGCAAGGGACGTCTCCCCCAGCCTTTTACTCCCCCAACCTCCAAACGGTGGGAACGCGGGTTACGATCCGACGACGACGAATCCGCACGCACGCAGGGGGCCAGCCTGCGACGCATACTCCGAACTCCAGTCCACACTCCGAATCGACCACTCACCGCGCGAAAACACCTACCAATCAACCAACCAACCAAAACGTCGAGAGTCTTCCTCAATCGACAAAAACACGCTTCGAACTTGACCCGTCCTCGACGTACGCAAACCTGCGCACTTAGACACCGACGATATTACAAAATGACGATGACATAGGCGGGTAGGAAGCGACATCAGCACTTCCAAGAATCCACGAACCAACTCAGAAGCATTTCTCAACTCCCCACATATCAAGCAGAGAAACAATACATTGCAACGGTCTTCCGAATACATGTATGAACTTCCGATTCCCATCAATTCTACGATCAATCTCAGAAACCAAACATACAAGCGCACCCGAGACCGCTAGGCTGGCTCACGTTGCTCACGTTCTCCGAAGAGTTGTGGCAGTGTCCGCCTAGGGTCGCCTGGCGGGCTGTTGCTGCGCGTTTGCCATCGCCGCCGTGGAGCTGACGATGTACCTCTGGATGTCGTTGACAGGCTCCGGCAGGCCCAGCTCCGTCGGCGTCAGCGGCTTGTGCTCCACCTTCGTGCTCGCCAGCGCCTCCGTCTCCGTGGACACGTCCTTGGCCTTCTTCGTCTCCGGCTTGTTCTCCGCCGGCGTCTCGGCCTTGGACTCCTTCGACACACCCGGGCAGTCGTTCCGGTAGTGCCCGAACTTCTTGCACCTGTAGCACTGGACCTCCGCGAGCGGCACATCACCGTGCCGCGGCTCTACGTGCTGCCGCACACCTTGCTTCCCGGCCTGCTCTTCCTGCTTGCTGTCTCCGCCCTTCTCTTTCCGCTTCCTCTCGCGGTTCCGCCGGTCGCGGCGATTCTTCTCGCGCGACCCGGCCTCGGACTTCTGCAGCGGCGGCAGGCCATCACGCTTCCGGAAGCAGTCCTTCTCCGTGTGGTTGGTCTTCCAGCAGTACGTGCAGCCGTCGAAACCCTCACCTTCGCGCTCGCTCGTGTTCGCGGTCCGGCGCTCGCCGACCTTCTCACCACTCTCCTCCTTCGTCTTGCTGCTCACCTCGGTTGCTGTGGGGTTCTTCTGAAACAGATCCTCGGCGACGTCGAGCACCTCCCAGAGCGGGTCGTAGTCCTTGCCGCGCCAGCTCTGGTGCTGCACCTTCGAGAACCAGTCCGACCACCGCCACTTCACACTCGGCTCGAGCAGCTCCGCGCGCTGCAACACCGCTGCGAGAATCGGCTTCTTCATCCTGCTCAGATCCGGTGCGTCGACGTCCCAATCCTCCAGAACATCGAGCATGTGCTCGAACCGCGTGATGAACTCGCCGACCGTCTCGCCGCTCTTCTGCTGCATCTCTAGCAGTTCGTCCTGGCAGTCGTTGCGCTGCGTATCTACGTCGCTGTAGATGGACACGAGCAGGAAGAAGATCAACGCCGACGCCCACGGATCGCGACCGCAAACCGCCTTCGTCTGCCGCACCACGGCTGCGGGCAACGCCTTCAGCAGTTCTCGCAGGATCTGGTTCTCGATCCAATCCTCGCGGGCCTTCCTCGTCTCGTCCTCTACGTCCTCACGACCACGTGGCGGCACGAAACTTGCGAGCAGTCCGTCGCTGCTGTCGCGCTCCAACTGACCTCGCCGGCGCGACCTCGACTCACCTCGTCGACTCGACCGCGAACTCACGGACTCCCGGTCACCAGCGGAACTCGCACCAACGTGGGTCGGATCACCTTTCGCCTTCAGACCTGGGTTCTCACGGATCGCGCGCACGTACTCGGTGTGCTTCTCCCGCGCCTTGCTGAACATTCGCTCGACTAGCGGCCGCGCGTCGTACGGGTAGCTCTTTTTCAGCTCGTACGCGAGCTCGTCTTCGTAGTCGTACGTGTAGTCCAGCTGCGACAGGGGACGCAAGCCCGGCGGCTTGTACTCCGGGAGCGGTCCGTCGAACTGCTTCGTCCGCAAATCCGAGAAACCTCCGCTCGACTTCGCCAGCTTCTGCACCATGCCACTCAAGTCCGTGTAGAACTTTTCCTTCGCCTCGCGCTTCCCGTCGGTTTTCTCTTGCTTCGTCCACCACTTCTCGCGCTCACCTTCCTCCGACTCCTCGTTACCTTGCTCACCTCGCTTCTCCGCAGCCTGCTTCGCACGCTCGGCTGCGCTCTTTACCTCCGCTTGCCGGGCCGCCGCGTCTCGCTCTGCGGCCTCCAGCTTCGCTCGGAGCCCTACAACCTCGGCCTGCGCCTTGCGCTGCTCTTCAAGGCCCCTCTCGACCTCGCGTTCACGCTCTTGCGCACGTTGCTCCCGCTGCCTCAGCTCCTCATCCTCGCGCTTCCGGCGCTCCTTCTCGCGTTGCTCTACCTTCCCCTGCTCTCGCGCGGCATCACCTTGCTCGCTATGCTTGGCGGACTCCACCAGCTGTGCGGCATCACCCTCCGCGCGGTCGAACGCAGACGCCGGTGCGGACGTGCGCTGCTCGAGCTGGACAATCTTACCGCGCTGCATTTCCATGATGCGCCGCGACTCCATCAGCTCTGCTTCCTGCGCTTTATTCCGGCTCTGCAATTCCATGATCTGTTCGGATAGGAACTGCAACGTCAAACCTTCCGCCTTCGGATGGTCCTCCGGCCCCGCAGACGCGCCCAAGCCTCGCTCGCTCACTCCCCGTGCCTCGGGGGTGTCGTCGGGCTTGGCCGCCGCCTTCACACTTCGGCGTTTCTCCTGGACGCGCTCCGCGATCGTGCCACCTGCAAAGTCCGCGGAGAGCTTCGGGATGACCTCCGACGCAGCAGCTACAGCAACGCTGGGCAGATCACTGCGACGCACTTCACGCACACCCACGGGGGCTGAGGTGGTGGACTCAGTGTCGCCCGGGTCTACTTCTGGACGATCACTGCCCCGCACATCACGCGCACCAGGGGGCGCGGTGGTGGGTTCAGTGTCGTCACGGTTCATGGCTATTGGGTCTGATAAACCGCAGAACTGCGCAAGGGGGTCGAACCCTATAGCAGTTCTGTTTTCTTATAGCTCAAACCAATCACGCCAGCGCGGATCCCATATCGCGCGCACGGCTTCAAACACCCATGAGCCTTGAGTCAAGGTCCAATATGACTCAAGGTAAAACATTCAAAATCACGAATTCAAACTTGCAATTTTCCAGTAATCTGACTTATCAAATCTGAAATCGCAAACTCACCTGGCATGACATGTGCCTCA
>NYWG01000243.1 GCA_002684915.1 Verrucomicrobiales bacterium | reverse complement strand
TTGTGCTCCCTTATTGTGCTCCCTTGTTGTGCTCCCTTATTGTGCTCCCTTGTTGTGCTCCCTTATTGTGCTCCCTTGTTGTGCTCCCTTGTTGTGCTCCCTTATTGTGCTCCCTTATTGTGCTCCCTTGTTGTGCTCCCTTGTTAACTCGGAAATTTTCCGAATTAGCGTCCCAGTTGTGCTCTGTTTCTTAGCTTCCCAGCTGTGGGTGTGGATCTCTGTTTGTATGATATTGAGATGTATTTTGCAAATGAAGAGGTTTGTGTGTATGTGTCTGGCGAGTGGGTGAAGGGTCGTGTTGTATCGGTGTTTGTGAATTGCTTTCGTGTGCAATACAAGACAGCGGGTGTGTTGGTAACGGAGGACAATGTTCCTGCCTCTCGATTGTTTCCTACATCTCGTATTCAGACGGTGATTAATTTGGCGAGTCCAAGTAAATCTTTGTCGGGTAAATCTCAGTTATCAGACGTGAAGTCTCGTAATTTGGCGTCGGAATTGGAGGCTGCTCGTGAACGTGTGAATTCCAAAGACTTGAGTAAACCTGGGCCTAAAACTGTGTCTAGTGGTGGATCTGTGAAGGCAGCTGCACAATCGTTCCGAGCATCGGCTCCTGGGCAGCCACGTTATGCAGAGATGTTTTTGACGCTGCAACAGGAGGTGCTTCAACTGCGTCAAAAGTTGGATGCTTTGTCAAATGGTCCGATGACAACCCAGCAAGCGAATTTGGATGTTCCTTTCGACTGGCCAGCGTTTGATGCAATCTCGGAAAGGTCGTTTGATGATCCAAACCTTTTCGATTAAAAAATAAAGTTATATATGCTTGCATAACGTAATTTAAATTCTTTATGTCTGTTAATTATGATGACCAAGGTAAAGCCGTATCTGTTTCATTTGATAATATACCTTTTGAAATAATACCTAATGCTGGTGGTGGTGATTGTTTTTTATTAGCTATTTTAGAATATCTCTACCGAAACAGGATAGATCCTCTTTTAGGTACCGGAAACGGAAACAGACGAGTAAATGCAGCCCAGTATCGTGAGTTTCTGTTCCAAAGATTATTAAATTTATTGAACAATGGCTACTATAATAATAAAGATGGATTTATTGAATTGAATTATGATGGCAATATTACAAAGATAAACGATTTTTTGTGGAAAAAGCTTCGTACAAAATTAAGGAAAGACATGGCTGCAAAACAAGTGAATATTTGTAATCCAAATGAATATATTGGAGAACTTATGTTTGAACTCATTGTGGTTCTGTACAAAAAAATAAAAAACATCTACGTGTATCACATTAGTGAAAAAGCAGGAAGGAAAAAAGCGTTTAAGGTATGGACACGATATTTTATAGATAAAGAACCAAGAAAAAATTATGCTGTTGTCAAAGCAAAAAAAATGAAAAATGATTTTAAACCAACAAAAGAATCTAGTATGTTCATTCTTTTTCGATCGAACCCAGGTGCTGTTGGTATTAATCATTTTGAGTTGATGTCACCATTGTTAGACGATTTCACAGTAAATGTTCCACGTGAAACTAGTAGTGGTAGTGATACTCTGGATCTTACAGATGGTGATGATAATGAATCTAGTAGGACAACCAATGACGCTATATTAACAGACATAATCAGGCAGGCAAAAGATACACGAATGCAGTTAATAAAATTGAGAGAAGGCGAAAACACCTGTTTAAGGCGTGCCGGATATGTACCACGTAAACAAAAAGATGGATCTACACGATATGAACAAGAAGATGCTATGGAGGCGTTTAATAGACTTGCTGAGCTTGGTGAATTGTATGAGAATCCCAATAATCCAGGTACATACCTAGAAAAAGGTTCTGACATTTTAAAGTCGTTTTATGCAAGGCAATTTAAAATTACTAAGTGCACGGATCCTAATATTGTTGTTCAACGTGAAAAAACACCTCGCGATGAGAGGTTGACAGTTTCGTTTCAAGGCGAGATAAAACCGTTGTCAAATTATGTAAAGCAGCAAATAGAAACATTAAAAACGCCAAACCAATGGAAATATGACGATGAAAATAATCTAAATTGCGATGCAATACAAACCTTAAGTTACAAGTTTTACGACTACGTTTTGATTCAACTAAAAATTTTTATTAAAGGGAAACGAAAGTTTACTGAGGATGAACAACAAACGTTGATTGACAACGGTAGATTAAACTTGCCGACAGTAGACGATGATGATGACCAAGAATTTCAGTTAATTGGTTCAATAAATCATCAAGGTGAAACTCAAAATAGTGGTCATTATGTTGCATGTGTGAAAAAGCAAACGGGTTGGTATTTATGCAACGATAGTACAATTAGTAGACCATACACAGACTATCCCTACTTCAAAGAGTATCAACCGTACATCTTGTTTTATAAACGAATACGTATTGCCTTAGATAATACAAAGCCAAAAGGTATTGAAAATAAAGGCAACTCTTGCTACGTCAATGCTTTACTGCAAAACATTATAAATGTACCAGAATTATTTATTCGAAATCCAAGACGCTCAGCTACGAGCTCAGGGTCTCGCTCAGCTACGAGCTCAGCGTCTATCTCAGGATCTAACTCAAGGTTTAGCATGGGTCGTCGTGGCAAAGGTCTTCGTGGTAAAGGGCGTAGTAATACATCAGATCGTCGATTAAGCGACCAAATAAATACCTATCAACAACAACAAGCTGCTAAGTTTAATAGACGAAATCAAGCTGCTGAGCTTAAAGCAAGACGTGACGAGTTGGAAGGTTGGAAGAAGTATTTGCTAGAAAACCCTGGTTTAGATGAAAATGAAAGAAAAAGAGTTATTAAGCGCATTAGAGAATTAGAAGGAAAAGGCAATTCAAATGAGAAAGGTGACAGCAACAAGATGGATGTAGATGACTCTAATACTGAAAGTGATAATGATACAGCAATTTTAGGTTTTGTTAACGATGATGACAATAACAATAACAATAATAACTATGGTGATGATGAAAGAAAAGGTGATGAACCACCTCCAAAAAAAATAAAACTGGACTCGGATTTAGATAAAGAATGTCAGGATTTGTTAAACAAGGCAATAAAGAGATGGAGAGATGGTGAGGGAAAGAATATATTTAAAGATTTAGAAGAATACCTAGATTTTGTAATGCAGACGGTTATGTGTTCACCACAAGTAAAAAGGCGTATTGCTGAAATACGTAAAGAAAAATCTCAAAAGCGTAGTTTAATATCTTTATCCCGCATGACTTTGTAAGGTACATCTTGTAAGTTGTAGCTTTGTTCACGTATGCTTGCAGCGGCTCCTCTTGGTGGGCAGCATGCGTAGTACCATCGCAGAGCAACAAATAAGTAGGTAATGATGATGAGTAGTGTAGCACCGGCGACGCTAAGTATGATGATCATGATGTCTGCGGCTTCTCCCTGAGCTCCTTGCTCACCTTGTATGCCGAGTGCTTGCCATAGCGAGTTAGCGGAGGTTGGTGCATCGTTTCTGCAAGCAATTCCTTCAGGGCAAATGAGTTGATAAGTAAGTTCGTTGTAGGTGACGATATCTCCTTCGTGGTATTGCACGGTGTCTTGCCATGTGCCTTGAAAGCTGGACCTGCCTTGAAGACCTTGGATGCCTTGTATACCTTGAGAACCGATGGCACCTTCTGTTCCTTGTTCTCCTTGGTCACCAACTTTTTGTAAAAGCAACCAGTCGTTGTCCATACCAGGTTGGCCTTGTATGCAGGAGGTTCCTGGTGTGCAAATTAAAACGTATGGTAAATTATTCCATTTAACATGATCGCCTTCATGATAGGATCTATCTTGTTGCCATAATCCTTCCCATACTCCTTTTCCTTGGGCCCCCGTTTCGCCCTGAACTCCTTGAATTCCCTGTTCGCCTTGAACTCCCTGTATACCCTGTTCGCCTTGAATTCCTTGTATACCCTGTTCACCTTGTGCTCCAGTAGCACCTCTTAAGCCTTGTGTACCGATGTCTCCTTGTATCCCTTGTATCCCTTGTATCCCTTGAATACCTTGTGCTCCTGTGTCTCCTTGTTGTCCACGTTCACCTTGTTGACCTCGAAGTTTATGAAAGTCTGTGGTGATGACGCCATCTGGCATGCCTTGTCTGCAAGCTTGTCCTGGTATGCATAGGAAGGCCCATAGCTCGTAGTCCCATTGTACAATATCACCATTTTGATAGGTTTTGGTTTCGGACCATAGTCCTTGGTAGCTAGACCTCCCTTGTGCTCCGGTGGCTCCTATGCTGCCTTGTATACCTTGTATGCCTTGTTCCCCTTGTATACCTTGTATACCTTGTATACCTTGTGCTCCGGCGTCACCTTGATCACCTTTTTCACCTTGTTGTCCTTGTTCTCCTTGTGTACCGGTACTACCTTTTAGTTTATGAAAGTCTGTGTTTGTGATACCATCTGGCATACCTTGTCTGCAAGTGATACCTGGTGTGCATAGGAAGGCCCATAGCTCGTTGTCCCACTGTACAATATCACCATTTTGATAGGTTTTGGTTTCGGACCATAGTCCTTGATAGCTGGATCTACCTTGTGCTCCGGTGGCTCCTGTGCTGCCAGCTATGCCTTGTATGCCTTGTGCGCCAGTGTCACCTTTTTCACCTTGTATACCTTGTATACCGGTAGCACCTTGTATACCTTGTATGCCTTGTTGTCCTTGTTGTCCTTGTATGCCTTGTTGTCCTTGTGCACCGGTGGCACCTTGTTGTCCACGTTCACCTTGCTGTCCAACTGCTTCAATGAAGCCTCCAGTGACACCGGGTTCTCCTTGTTGGCACACTCCGGTATTGCTGCATACCATGTACCATAGTTTATTGTTCCATTTCACAAGTGTACCTTCGGTGTAGTCTCTATTTTGATCCCATAGGCCAGCATATATGCTAAAACCTGTTGCACCCTGTTCACCTTGTATGCCTTGTATGCCTTGTATACCTTGTGCGCCAGTGGCACCTTTTTCTCCTTGTATACCTTGAATGCCTTGTAATCTTTGCCAGTCGTCGTTGTCTTCTGGTGTACCAGTGTTGCATGCGGCTTCGCAAACTAGTTGGTACATGCGATCGACTGCATCGCTGCCTTTGTATTTAACAATGTCTCCTTCTTGGTATACGACACCGTAAATCCATGGTCCAAGGTACGAAGCTCGGCCTTGTGCACCGGTGATACCTTGTATACCTTGTATGCCTTGTGCTCCTGTGACGCCTTGTTCCCCTTGAATACCCTGAGCTCCTGTGACGCCTTGTTCCCCTTGAATACCCTGAGCTCCTGTGATGCCTTGTTCCCCTTGAATACCTTGTGCACCAGTAGCGCCCGTAGTTCCCTTTTCACCTTGTATTCCCTGTTGTCCTTGATCTCCCTTTTCACCTTTATCTCCCTTTTCACCTTGAACCCCTTGTGAACCAGTAGCACCATGGTTTCCGCGTAAACTTAACCATGCAGCTGCAACTCCTGGTTCGCCTTGATCACAAGGTCCTGTCAGTGGACAAACGAATTGGTAGGATTCATCTTGCCAATAAACTTGATCTCCTTCAACGTATACTTTTGTGTTACTCCAAAGCCCTTGCCATACGGAATCACCTTTATCTCCCTTTGCTCCGGTTGCTCCCTGTGCCCCTGTCGCGCCTTGTTCGCCTTGTTCCCCTTGATCGCCTTTGTCCCCTTTTTCTCCTTGTTGTCCTTGTACGCCAGTGTCACCTTTTTCGCCTTGTATACCTTGGGCTCCTGTAACGCCTTGTTGTCCTTGATTTCCTTTTTCACCTTGTATACCTTGTGCACCGGTGATACCTTTTTCACCTTGTTGTCCTTGTATGCCCTGTTCACCTTGCTCTCCTTGTGAACCAGTGCTACCTTGCATAGATAACCATGTAGGTTCTGAGCCAGGTTCACCTTGGTTGCAAGGCCCAGTAAGTGGACAGAAGAACTGCCATGTTTTTCCATTCCAATAAACTTGTTCTCCTTCAGAATATACATTTGTGTTGGACCATAGGCCTTTCCATAGCGTCGCGCCCTGAATACCGGTAGCTCCTTTTTCTCCTTGTATACCTTGTTGTCCTTGTATACCTTGTGCACCGGTAGCACCTTTTTCGCCTTGATCTCCTTTTTCGCCTTGTATGCCTTGATCGCCTTGATCTCCTTTTTCACCTTGTATACCCTGTGCGCCAGTGGCACCTTTTTCGCCTTGATCTCCTTTTTCACCTTGTATACCTTGTGCACCGGTGATACCTTTTTCGCCTTGATCTCCTTGTATACCTTGTATACCCTGTGCACCAGTGGCACCTTGCAACGATTTCCACGCAATTGCAACACCTGGTTCTCCTTGTTGACAAGTTCCAGTTAGAGGGCAAACTAGTTGCCAAGTATTGTCATTCCAATAAACTTGATCTCCTTCGCGATAAGTTTCAGTATTTGACCATAGGCCTTGCCATACGGAATCACCTTTATCGCCTTTTGCTCCGGTCGCACCCTGTGCCCCTGTCGCGCCTTGTTCCCCTTGAATACCCTGAGCTCCTGCGACACCTTGTTCGCCTTGGTCACCTTTTTCACCGGTTGCTCCCTGTGCCCCTGTCGCGCCTTGTTCCCCTTGAATACCCTGAACTCCTGTGATGCCTTGAATACCTTGGTCTCCTTTTTCGCCTTGTTCCCCTTGAATACCCTGAGCTCCTGTGATGCCTTGAATACCTTGGTCACCTTTTTCGCCTTGCTCACCTTGAATACCTTGTGCACCTGTTACACCTGCTTTACCTTGTAGGGATTTCCATATATTTGCAACCCCAGGTTCACCTTGATTACAAGGTCCAGTTAGTGGGCAAACTAGTTGCCAAGTTTGATCTTGCCAGTAGACCTGATCTCCTTCAGTGTAATCTTTTGTGTTGGTCCAAAGTCCTTGCCATACGGAGTTTCCCTTGTCCCCTTTAGCACCGGTAGCTCCTGTGACACCTTGTATACCTTGTATACCTTGCTCACCTTGAATACCTTGGGCTCCTGTGATTCCTTGAATACCTTGTTCACCCTGTATTCCCTGTATACCTTGTGCTCCTGTGGCACCTTTTTCACCTTGTATACCTTGTTCCCCTTGTATACCTTGAGCCCCTGTAACACCTTGTTCACCTTGTATACCTTGTATACCTTGCTGCCCCTGTATTCCTTGTTGACCCTGAGGGCCAGTGTCACCGATAACACGCAGAGCAAGCCAGTCATTATCTTTGCCAGGCTCGCCTTGAGTACAAGGTCCTGATAAGGAACAAACAAGCTGCCATGGTTCATCGTTCCATTGTACTTGGTCTCCTTCACTGTAGGTTGCAGTATTTGACCATAAACCTTTCCATGTCGCGTCTCCTTTGTCCCCTTTCTGACCTGTTGCACCTCGTTCTCCTTGTTCACCTGTTGCACCTTGTTCACCTTTTTCCCCCCTTTCACCTGTTGCACCTTGTTCGCCTTGTTCACCTTTTTCTCCTTTTTCACCTCTATCACCCTTTGTACCATTTGCTCCTGTGGCACCTTTTTCGCCTTGTATACCTTGAATACCTTGTTCACCCCTGGCTCCTGTAACACCTTGTTCTCCTTGAGCTCCAGTAGTTCCAGTCACACCCTGAGGGCCAGTGGCGCCTCTTTCCCCCTGTATACCTTGTATACCTTGAGATCCTGTTGTGCCGGTAACACCTTGTGCTCCTGTCACACCTTGTTCTCCTTGTATACCCTGTGCACCAGTGTCACCTTTTTCACCTTGTATACCTTGTGCACCGGTGATACCCTGTAAAGATTTCCAATCGTTTTCATATCCAGGTTCACCTTGATTACAAGGTCCCGATAGAGCACACACTAGCTGCCAAGTATTATCGTCCCAATTTACCTGGTCTCCATCACTATACGTTATAGCATTGGACCATAATCCTTTCCATGTGGAATCTCCTTTGTCTCCTTTTTCACCTTGTATACCTTGTATACCTTGTTCTCCTTGAGGACCAGTGACACCTTGTACACCGGTTGCACCGGTTGCACCATCTTCCCCATCGACTTTATGCCAATCGGTGTCTAGACCAGGTTCACCATGCCTGCAAAATTGACCGAGTTGACAATGAAATACCCACAAATACCCATTATGTTTCACAGTATCACCTTCTACATAAGTTGATGTTTCCATGTACTGTCCTTGAAAACTAGCTCTGCCAATACCAGTAGCACCGGTAACGCCTCGTTCTCCTTGTGTACCTTGAGCTCCTGTAGCTCCTGTGACGCCTTGGGGACCAGTGACACCTTGCTCCCCTTGAATACCTTGTGCTCCTGTGACGCCGGTGACTCCTTGTGCTCCTGTGACACCTTGTTCTCCTTGTATACCTTGTATACCTTGTATACCTTGTGTACCATTTGCGCCAGTAATACCTTGCTCCCCTTGAATACCTTGAATACCTTGTGCTCCGGTGACGCCTTGTTCTCCTTGGATGCCTTGTATACCTTGTTCCCCTGTCGCGCCGGTAACGCCTTGTTCTCCTTGAATGCCTTGTATACCTTGTGCCCCTGTGACGCCTTGTTCCCCTTGTATACCTTGTATACCTTGTTCCCCTTGGGCTCCTGTGACGCCAGTGACGCCCTGAGGACCAGTGATGCCCTGAGGCCCAGTTATACCTTGTGCACCAGTGTCTCCTCGTGGGCTGTAATCACCGTACCATACTGTGTGGTGTTCAATCAGACCATTAGGTAGATGATAATCGTGCGTCGCTGCGTCCTTGTCCCAAGTATGACCATCGTCGTTCCAGTAATAAGGACAAGTGTCTTTGTTATGTGTACTGCAATCAGTACAAGAGCCTGTAAACTCAGTTTCACAAGCGGTAAACCCAACAAATGTTTCAATGCTAACAACCGAGTTGACAAGACATCGATGAGAAAAACTGTTGAGATTGTATGCAAAGGTGACATAATTATGTTGTTCTGAAAATGCTTGACAGGCTTCTGCCGTCATTGCCCAATACCATGTACCACCAGCATTCCGGCAACTAGTTGGTGTACCAGAGTTGTAGCCAGAGTGAGAATCTATTGTGCACGTACCTCCGTAATCGTAATCGGAGAGAGATTTATCTATTTGGCAAGTTTGTCGCCATGTTTTTTCACATGTTCCTGTTTCACATTCATGTCTTGTAACAAAAAGCCCGTTGGAGCATGGAGCTGTCCATGTATCCGAATTGCATGTGTGTCTATCACATTTGTAGATAGTTGTAGTATTCAAAGGACTACTATACCTAGCACAGGAACTTTCTGCATACAATGGATAAACTCCATCAATGTAAACGGGAACGCAAGTAGAGTGTCCTAGTTTTATTAGACTACAGAAAAATAGAATAAGAGGTATTACATCTATATGCATTAAAGTTTCTTAAAACTAAAGATTAATTAGTATATACTCAGAGTTTTTACTTCGTCTGTAGTCAGCTTTCTGGTTGTTTTTATTTCTGATAAGTGTAACATTTGTGGTTTTTGTAATTCAGGCCATTCTTGCTTCAACCATTGTTCTTTGTTAGATTTAGACTCGAGACTAGATAAAGATTTATTAAGACTAGCTTTGTAAAAGGCGAGATTAACTTTTTCTTGTAATTTAGACATTTAAATAAGTATTATGTTAATTGATAAAATATTATATACTTAAAACTACCACATATTTTGAGGTTTTGGTCTGTTCAAAAAACTTTGATGTAACCGTTTTGCTGCTCCAATACCATTTCCTTTGTTGCTTTTGTAAGCGTTCAAAAGCGTTTCACTCATGTTTGCTCTAGGTTTAACACGTGAAGAGGAACCTTTTACATTGAATGCGTATGGATTAAACGTTTGTTTTACTGCTTGATTTGTAACTTTGGTTACATTTTCTTGTACTGGCGCTTTACGTTTGCTCGAAGCTTTTTCAACAATTTGCTGCGGTGCATTTGTATTTTGTTTGATCAAAGTTTGGAATTTTAACTCTAACTCTTTATCTTTTAAATTGTTCTGTGTCTCTTTTAACTGAATAGCTTGTTCCTTGTACTTTTTTGATGCTCTTGCAACAATTTCCATCACACGATTCATACGTTGTGGATCGTGTTGGATTAATGGCTCAACATCATTTTGAAAGTTTTCTTCCGGTCCAACTAAATCGTTGATGTGCTCAATAAACGTTTGCATCAATGCTTTACCCTTCGCTGCATCTTCCGCTGCTTTCTTTTCTTTCTCTGCATTTAGTTTCTCGTTATGGTCTTTTAACTGTGCTTCTAACGCAGCAATCTTTTCTGATTGACCTTTTTCTTTTTCAATTAAATCTGCAAATTGCTTGTAGACTTGCTCACTCAATTCTTTACCGGTTGGTTCGGTGTTAGATTCAGTTGGAGCTGGAGTTTCGACTTGTGGTTGTTCTTGTGTTGTTTGTTCGGTAACTGCTGACATCTTATGTTTACTTGTTGCTTGCTCGATGACAGGTTTATAGGTAACTTTATTTGTTTCTATGTTTGTGTCACAGTGCAATTGTGTGTTATTACTAGTCCAAATAATGTTGCAATTTTGGCGCCTTGGCTCCGTGCAAAGCGAGACTTCGACAGGGACCTTTTCGGTTTTTCCATCAGGGTACTCACGATGAATATGACTGAGGCTAAGACCCGTATAGTATGGTGTTCCTGTTTTTTGTTTTTTGATTGCGTGCTTTGCAAAGGTGCCTTCGATGGAATTTTCATTGATGGCACCAAATACCCAAAACTGTCCATCATTGTCTTGCCACGATTTTTCAATGATTCCAACTTTTAGATCATCGTTGTGTTCCAGCTGTATTGGTATGCCAGACAAATTTAGCTTTGCACGTTCTTCTTTGGAAAACCGAAATGATTTGGCATTGTCATTTGCATCTTCTTTTATATTCAAAACCTTACCAGTAAAATAAACGTTTTTGTTCTTTTGACGATTCATTTGTTTAAAGGGTACCATCAATTATATAGTCATTCCGTTAAATTCTCCATTTATGATAAGGGTCTCTCTTCTCTTTTGCTCGTTTCATGATATCAAAAAATTTAGATCGATAGTTTACATACAGTGTGATTATTGCATAGAACACTAGGCATAAGAATGTAAACATAGTTAGACTTAACATTTTTAGAACTATATATGTCCTTGTGAAACTTATATAACTTGAGAAAATGATACGAGAATCACGTAGCATGGTTGTCCCGCTCCTAGTCGGGGCTCTCTTTTTACTACTACTCTTGCCGTTCTTTGCCTCAGAAACACAAACATTCATGCACTTTCTTGCATACACTGCTATGTTACTACCATTTCTACAAGCTGTCCGATTGACCAAATATCAGTTCCTTAGCCTCATCTTGGTTTCCTCCGTGGTGCACCTTGTTAGCGACGCCTGCAGTGAACTCGATGCATGTGTTGCGGCTTACGAGGAAGCACAATGGGACAGTATCGACAAGTACTTTACCAACTATGCCATGACACACTTATTGTTTGTCGTTGCATTCAACTTGCCAGCCGTGGAAATAGCCGTGCCAATACTAGTCTTCATTTCTTTGCTAAGCGTCAACCTAGGCTTCCAAAGTTTGTTCCTAATCATAATTGGTCTGATCTGCTTGGTCCGAGGCCTCTTGCGCCTGCAAGATTACTACTTACCAGACTTGATTGCTTTTACCATCACATTCTTAGTCAGTGGTATTTTTTACTTTCTGGGCATAGAGAAACGTCTATTCGTATTTTTTTATGCTTTGAGCTTTGCATTTGCTACAAGTGTCAAAAAAAATACAAACCATTTTATCACCTTTCAATTAGTCCCGCAGCAACAAAAGATGCATCGACAAGACCTATAAAAGGGTCTCTATACATGATTTAAAATGATAAACAGAAACAATTATAATGAACTCTGTAACCTTTTGCAGGACTTGTACGTGAGCGATGAACCTGTGTTTCCACGCTTTAATAATCGTTCTCAACGTGGACAACGAGATCAAATCCTTGATTACAGCACTGCATACGGTGCAAATCGCAACGTTCGAGCAAACCGGATGAAAAGGGGTACTGTACCGCGTACCGTGAGGCCAAATGAGAATCCAGAAAATCCAGAGGATTGGTATCGGTTTTATGTACATAGACAGTCTTTTAACAACGTCATGAACAACAGAAATGGTATAGTTATGGTAAGGTCGCAAAAACACAATGTGCGTCAAATAAATATTCAACGCCGTAATGCAGCTGGACAGCCAAATCAACAACCATATCCCTATAATTTATTAGAGCAATTCAAAGGCATCAGGTTAGCGGATCAAGATTTTAATGGAGTATTTAATTACTATGTTCAGGTTCAAAACTACAATTGCATCAACTGCAGCTGTCCAGATAGGCTTGTTCGCAACGCTGAATGTAAGCATATGATCTTAGTTCGTTCTAAGATAGCTCAAGAACTTCAAAATAGAGACAGACAAAGAAGACGACGACGTACAGGAATTGATCCACAAAACATTTTAAGATCGTCGCGCAGAGGACCGCGGACAAGAAACCAGACAACTAGAAACCGTATATCAAGAAGAAATAGGTTATTTCAAAATGTAAATACATATGACGACTTTACGTAGTATCCTAGACTACGAGAACGCCATGCTCGCGTTCTATGCGTCGCTGCTCGGCGCGATCCTTAGCACCGTCGCCACGCTGCCACAAGCATGGAAAGCAAGCCGTAAAGAATCTACTGCTGACCTACACTTTGCCACGTTTTTTACACACTTTGTCAGTGCATTAGTATGGGCTTTTTACGGGTTTTTGATTAAAGGTTGGATTTTATTTATTGAATGTCTTTTGGTGGCTATATTAAATTTTTACGTCTGTTCATGTATTATCAGAGACCAATGTGCACGTTACCACACGAGATAGTACATTTAATTATTGGATATGTGGAAGATCTATCTGATTTTTTAAACATGAGATTGTGTAGCAAACAATTTTCAAACGACTGTTTGCAATATTGGCACACTTTGCAACCTGAGTTACGGATTCCACGAGCAACTATGCTCTCTATTAACGAGTGCATGTTTTGTTCAAAAAGAGGTAACATGAAACAAACTCAACTAATGAAAGATTCCTTACCAAGACGAATATTTATTCACTGCAACAATGTCAAATGCTGCCATGCATGCGTGCAATCGATGAAAATGATGATATGCCAAGTAGACGAGTGCAGAATCGTACAAAACTGGAGACACTTTTTGCCAAAGACTATTTTGATAAAACGCAGCTCTGGAAAAATACAAGAAGCAACACCACTTCCATTTTACTTATTTTTACTTAACAATAAAACGTATGTGCGTGCCGATTTCCATGATAACAATATGGACTGCTGTAAACTCGTTGCGTATGAACCTTATAAAATTCAGGAACCTAAACTCATTGTATTTTAAGTAACTATATCTTGTATATCGAATATATTTAAATTATGTTTTCTACTGAAACCCTGCGTGTTATTTTTCAACCTTCCGATGAATCTTCCAGTTCAGAAACTAAAGAACCTCTTACACTAGAAGTAGATATACCTGAAGATTTTGATATGGCTATTCAGAATGTATGGCGGCGGAATGGTGAAAATAACAATACTCTCATGAAAGACTTTTATAAAGAGGTTGTGAAAACATTTAGAGAAAGTAAATACATCTTTAGGGATAAATCCTATACTGTAATAAATAATTATAATACACATTACCTAAAAAAAATATGGATGTTTCTTTACAAAGAATACGGAAATGACGATAATACAAATAATTATAACAAGGTAGATGACATTATAAAAGACATTAATAAGGATCTTAAAATCAAAAACGTGACAGAGCCATGGCCGTATGGCAAAGTACGGAGACGAATAAATCAGACAGATGCAAAAAGAGCTCAACGTGTAGTAGATTATGTAAATAAACTTGATGATAACGACTTGAAATTGTTACAAGATTATTTACGTGAACAAAATCCTGAACTTAATAACATTACCAGAGACACAATAATAGAAGCGTACAAGAAAAAGGGTGTCAACAAATTAATAGGACACATAAATAAAGCAAACGAGGATCGAGAGATACGAGATGAATATAATAAGAAGATAAAGTCATATAAAGAAGTAATACAAAAGTATACGTTACCTAATTTGAAATTAAACGATGGATGGTCAGTCGTCGAACTGGAAAATTTAGAAAAAACAAATATTACATATCCAATAACAGTATTACAAAAAGGTGGTTCTAATATTGATATTTTTTTTGGTAAAAATAATTTTATTATAAAATATAAGCCAATAGACAATGTGGGAGACATCTTGAAAGGTAAACAACCTCTTGATAACTTAGAAATAGAAAATAATAATAAAATTTTATTTGACAAAACAAATAACGTTTCAATAGAACAATTTTTTGACAATATCAGTGAAGATAATGAAGCAAAACTGATTCATTTAAAATTACAAAATGGTGATTCCCTTCAAGTAAATACAGATATGGAAGGAAAATTTGCAACACCCGATTTTATAAAACCAGATGAAAATGATAATCCTCAAACACTGAACAAAGAACAAGCATTAATAGTACAACAACCGCCACAAAATTGGTTAATATTTCACGATCCCGGTGTTGGTAAAACATTAAATGCTTTGGCTGTTGCTGTAAAAAATTTGGGTGGAAAAGGCAACATACATGTCGTTGCACCATCCAAAAGCATATTACAACAATGGCAAGAGACATTAGAAAAATTTATAGACTCGGATAAAACGACTATAACCCTGACAACACAAACTCAAGCAATGTTTATAAAGGTTTGTAATGAGGGAAGCAAGGGTAGCTTTTATGATTATT
>NYWG01000242.1 GCA_002684915.1 Verrucomicrobiales bacterium | reverse complement strand
TATTGGAAAGCGTGTAAAGAATATCGTAAAGAATGCGGTGGCTGGAATTCCCTGTTGCATGCACGTTGACGACGGTAGCTTCTTGCCATACGTCGGCCGTTTCTACGTATACGGTGGTGTTTAATTTGTAAGGCGTGGGCATGGTATTTGTGGTAGATTGCATCGTAGTTTTATATACAGGTGAAGTTGGTGAAGTGTATTTTCTTTACACGCTTAATTTATTATTTTTCTATTTATTATTCTTATTTAAATAAGCATGTACCCATACCCACACAATTTTCAAAATTGGGAAAGCTCGCTTCGCTATATAGAAATAGCATAACTTGCCAATTTTACGTGTGCAAAACTTGTCAATTTTAGATTTCTATTTTGCTATTTATTATTTAAGCATGTACCCATACCCACACAATTTTCAAGATTGGGAAAGCTCGCTTTGTTATATAGAAATAGCATAAGGTGTGCAAAACTTGTCAATTTTATATTTCTAGCTGAAATACTAAAAAATACTACACAATTTTCAAGATTAATATAGAAATAGCATAAGATGTGCAAAACTTGTCAATTTTAGATTTCTAGTTGAAATAAAATAAATGAATAAAAAAACACAAAGCATGTAAACAAACATACAACAGTGCACTAGTGCCCGAAGCGAGCTCAACATAAACAAGCAAAGCGAGCTCTAAAACAAAGCGCTAGCTACTAAAACCATACTATGTCTAAAGCACGCAAGAAACGCAGGCTATCCGTATTTATTTCATGGGATAATTCGTTAAAGATTGAATGCCACTGCTTAAATAAATGCGAATGCTTAAAGAGCTTACGAAAAGATCGTTTGGGTGTAAGTCAACTTATTTTTAACCACCTACAGTATCAAATGTACGTAACAAATATTCTTAAATTAAAAAAAGGGAAAGATCGTCAAAGGAAAGCTCGTTTGTATTTTTATCCTGCCGTAATGTCTTCGGATGTTGGTGTCATAAGAGACGAAGCCTATATCCGTATCATTCGAAAACTAACAGCCGAAGAAGCATGCAAACTATTAATTTTTAGGTATTATAATTATTTGCAGCCTCTTCCACCCGAAAAATTAGTACAACTATTCAACGCAAGTCATACTAAAAATCGTATTGTGGATGTATTCGATAGAACAAACAAAACTAATATTAAGATAAACGACCATTACAAGTTGCAAAATGTCCATTGGACCAAAGAGCAACGCAAAGCTTGTGCTAACACGAGGAACTTTTTTTTGAACCAAGGACGTGGTGTGAAAGAATTCCCACAGTTATCGGATATCCCGTTTTCTGGCAACGATGAGTTCTTTCAAGAAGTACTTATTGCATTCTTAAAAGCAAAAGTGACTCCAGATATCATGTGCAAAATATGCGAAAGTTGTTTTGCAACGCTTGACAAGATTCTTGATCAACAAGAGATGGAGAGGGAAATACTTACTGTTAACCCACAACGAAAATCGATTACGATTATTACCGACAAAATGAAACGTGAAAACAAAGCTGCTTCCACTATCCAACGTGCATTCAGGCAACATTTACAAACAAAAATTAGGGCAGTGCGTATCCTTGAAAGATGGTGGGAACCATTTCGTTTGGAAACAGAAGAGGTTCGATTGGAAATTGCACAAGAGGCAGAAGCAATGACCGAAAGAGTGGAAGAACAATTGAATAACGATGATTTACTTGCCTACGATGAATTGGTGCAAGAGATCAAAGACGATTACAAGGCAGTAAGACGTCCAGAACCTCGCCCACCCAGCTACTGGATCAAAGTGGTAGCGATCTTGGTATTACCAATATTTCTTTCGACGTTCATAACAACAATGCCAGCGTTTGGTCTTCTGATCGTATTGTACGTTTTGGGTCAAATGATGACGTTTTATCGTAAAAACTGGTACATCACATGGATCCAGACGCTGGCATTGTGGACGTGGACGGTCATTATCTTAAATGAAGCGTTTGTGTTAAACAATGGATGGATCCGAATTCCTGTTTGGATCGCGATCGTAGTATTTGGAAGACAACGTTGGATGGCAGTATTTTTTGTGACAATGGTCATTCGCATCATTTTCACATTTGCGTACGACATGTATGCGATTCAACCCGTGGAGTATTACGTCTTTGTGTACGATGCCTATTGCGTGACAACGATCGCAGCTGCCTCGCGTCAAGGAACACCAATACAGATGCTGCAAAAAGTGATGATTAATATTGTTATGTTGGTAATTATTGCAACAGGTGGTGTGATAACGTGGATATTAGCGTGTTTTTATTTAGGTGAGTGAAGTTTAAAATTTATTTGTTTTATTTTTATATGAATCTCTATTTGCAAAAGTCTTCAGTTTATGACAATTTGCGCATAATAAATCGCATTTTGCTTGCTCCAATGGCCATTGCTTATCGAATAAGGCTTGTGGTAGCCTTACAAAGCTTGTTGGACCCAAAAGTTTGCCATTACGAATGAATTTTGTCGTTGGATCACGGTGGTCAAAATCAAATGCACACTCTTCGCCTTCCTTCAGAACCCGCTTGCATAGGAAGCAGCATCCTCTCTTATGTTTCTCGGCATTGATAATTTTACGTTTTCTAAGTCTATTTCGTATTGTTTGAATCCTTCCATTTTCATGATTGCGTTGCTGTGTCTGTAATCGATGATGGAATTTGCATAATGCTTGAACCGTCATTAGTTCGGCACGTAATGCAGCTGGACCGCGTTTACTAGTACTCCAGTACGCATGGTTGCTACACGCTTTCAATTTTTTGCCTAAATGATCCGCTTCGATGAGCAAATAATTATGTTCGTAATTCGGATCGTTCGTGCATTTTACACACCAATGTGTTTTCCGCCAATCATGGTATACCTTTTGGCATGCTGTGTACCTTTGTTCTCTATCTTCTTTACTTTTGTTGCGGCATGTCAAACAACGCATTGTTGGCTCATTGTTGCGCACAAATGGACTGAGAAATTGATCCAGTGGTTGCAGCCCCTTTTTGCATCCATGAAATAAACAAACCAAAAATCCTGGTGGTGCCGCTTCACGCGCCTGCTTGCGTTTTTCTAAATATACTTCAAGGCGTTGCTTGACCTTCTTCTTTACACAAGCTTTGCAATCAGAACGTCTTGCATACCCATTCTTTCCGAATTGGTCCAACGGTTTAAATTTTTTGCAGCTACCTGTGCATTGTTTATGCTCAATACCCTGAATAACTTTATGTAGTTTGGGTTTGGGTCCTCGGCGTTTTTTTATGTATTTTGGCATTTTTTAGAATTTTGGCAAAAACACTTAAAATGTTATTTCTAGCGTGTAAACTGTAATTAAATAGCATTATATCATATAAAATAATGCTTAAAACACCTTATTATATCAATAAATAAAATAGCTTTTTAAGACATATATTAGTCATTTAAGGATTTTTTATATTAATATTACCATTAAACGTATTATTGTAATATTAAAATGCTATATAAAAAAATATATATAAATGCTATTTAATAGTAATAATAGTGTAATTTAAACTATTTTAAGTGTATTCACGCTAAAAAATAGATTTTGTTGACAGAACTATATACAGAACTTTTTTGGGATATTAAAGGGGCAATTCCAGCCATTCGACAATATATATGCCCAAACAAGATACAACTCCACAGAATTTAATATTAATATCTTTATTGTTGGTATTGTTTGGAAGCTTTTACATTTTGTATGCCCCAGTTGAACTCCTTTTAAATAAATTATTTACGCCATGTGAGAACGGGTTCTCTTACAACGTAAATTTAAAACAATGTGATTGCATTGACCCCTTTTTTGGTGATCGTTGTGAGAATTCTAAGTGTGTTAATGGAGTAGCAATACGTGGTGATTATGGCTGGGCCTGTAATTGCAATGATTTTTGGTTTGGAACCTTTTGCGATCTGTGTGGAACATATGATGCCGTCAACGGGACGTGCTTTGGAGCACCACCCTATCCTGATAACTCTTTATGTCGTAGCGACGAGTACAATTTTGGTGAAGTTGAATTTTTAGGTGCTAGATGTGATTTGGCATGTGTCAAGGTGGAGAATACTCGAATTATGTCAGGGAATGCGTTGGAGGTTTACTCTATGTTATCCGAGAAGGCAGGTGTTGATAATATTCTTGCTTGCCCAGAAGCGGTATGCTACGCTTGTGATCCAGATACTCGCGAGGCGCTCTGTGTTTCAGGTTTTTTAAAAAGTTTAAATTCAAAGATTTGTGACTTGCAATGCGGACCGTGTACGTCACAGTACTGCAAACCCTGTAGTAGAAGAGGAGAATGCGTTCTACGCGGATCTTCGCCAATATGCGTGTGTGATCCACGTTCACGGGGAACTGGTTGTGAAGATCTTTGTCCTGGAGTGACGGAAGTGTTTAACGGTATTGCTTCAACTTTAAGCGGAAATGAATGTTTTGGAAATGGGGTATGCAATGACTTTGCTGGTTGTGAATGTTACGAGGACGTCGAGGGAACACCGCGGTTTATCGATAATTGTAAATACGAATGCCCTGTTACGAATGGTTTAGTATGCAATGGACACGGTACTTGTGATTTAAATAATGACGGAGCTTTTTGTGCGTGCTCAGCGGGCTGGTTTGGCAATTCATGTACTTGCTCTGATGGTTCGGTAGATCCAAAAACGTGCGCGAATGGTGACTGTAATAATGAAGGCACTTGTACTTGTTACGATGATGATGTAAATGGTCACTGGGAAGGTCAATATTGCACTCAATGTCAAAATAATTATTTTACAGAGATAACGTCGTGCTTGCAGTTTTGTGATCCAGCAACAACTTGCTCAAACCACGCCAGTTCTTGTGTGGTTGCAGAAACCATACTAGAATCCAATGGATTAGTAAAACCGTGCACCATTACAACAAATACCGATGGAAGTTTATCGTATGATGGTACTTGTGCAGTTTGTTCTTGCGACGCGAATTTTGATGATACGATTGCATTAAGTCCATTATTTTCTGAATTCAATGATGCAAAATCATTAGCATATTCGTGTATGGATTGTTCTAGCGCTTATTACCCAAAAGCAGATACACAATCTTTTGATGCAGAAATTTGTACTACGGCTTGTACATTTGAAACGTGTAATAATCGTGGAGTGTGTATGCGAGATAGTGGTCAATGTACCTGTTATGGTTCTTGTCCAGCTGATGCAACAACATATGACGGTGAATGTTTAGATGTTAGTATTGGTATGTCACCTCATATATCTAGCTCGGACAACTGTGGTTCATGTGACACACATTGGGGTCCTAATTTGGATATCTGGGAGGGGTCATGCATTTTTTATTGCAATCCACTAGCAACTGCTGAAGATAGTTTACCAACGGATTGTTATGTAAATTCTGTGATTCGAGATGAATGTGTCTTCTGCTCTGGGCGCGCCTCAAATTGTAGCTCCTTAACAGGCAAGCCTGAATGTAATTGTGAAGGTGATTATACAGGGACGTATTGCCAAAATGCATGTGGAAGTTGTAATAATGGAGTGTGCGAAGAGAATCGTT
>NYWG01000241.1 GCA_002684915.1 Verrucomicrobiales bacterium | reverse complement strand
TGCACCATGCTTGCAAGCGCCACCCAATTGGTCCCGTCCCACACCACGAATTGCCCGGTGTCTGTTTCGTAGCGCAGGAGGCCTGGGTACAACGCTAGGGTTGCGATGCTACTCCTTCCAGCTACAGTGCCCTGTGCGCGTGAATCCAACGGGCCTGGGACTTCACATTCCAGCTGGACTTGGACCGCCACGGACATTCACAAACACTGTCTTAGAAAGTAAACTTGAGATCGGCTGGCTGGCGAACAAAGGTGTTCTGCCATGTGTAATACGTGACCGTGGCGCCCCCTACAACCTGATCACCGCTCGCGACGTTCCACAAACTCGCGTCGAGGGGTGAGGCCCAAGTTCCAGCGAACTCGTTCCATTGCCGAACCGCCGTTGGTTGGCGCGGGAACCTCGCATAGTCCGTGTACGTGTGATTAAGCACGTAGGCCTCGCTCGTACCCGCATTCATCTTCTGCGTTGGGCTAACGTTAGCCTGCTTGGCGGTATTGGTGTTGCTGGTGGTATTAGTGGCTGCTGCCCCAACATAGACAGGCGCCTCTACCGTGTAAGTGACCTTGCTGACCTCCCAATCGTCATTCTCAGCCTGAGCTGCAACTATTGTCCCCTTGTTGTTACGCACCTGTGGTCCGATCAACGTCGTTGCGGTGAATTTGCTAGTTTCCATGTTTGCCAGCTGCGGGGGGGTAAATGTCACAGCCCGACTGGCAGTCATCGACTGTGCGGTAGTGTCAACACTAACGGTCATCGCATAGGTCGTGCCGTTGAACGTAAATGAAGCCGCGCTCAAGGCTCCGTACGGAATAAGCGTGGAGTCCGTAGGGGAGCCAGATGTGTTGGCAAGGGGAGCCGCCTCTGGAGAGAAGCTGCCGCGGTTCATCGTCACCGTGAACGTGCGGGTGATTTCGGTACCAAGGTCAATGGTCGTTGCACCCTGGCCACTGCGCGAGAATGAAGCGCCGCTAGGCTGCGGGTTATTAGCCGGAACCGCGGCGACCTTCAGCATTGCTGAGATCAGGTGATCCAACGTGCCGTACTTAGCGCGCAGGTTTGCAATGGTCACATCTTGACCGGAAGGGAAATCTCCCCCAGCGGCAACCCTGCCCATCGGGTTCTGAACATAGTCGCTTGTGGTATGGTCCGCAGGTTGGCCGTTCTCGTCAATGTACGTACCAAGGATGTTATTCAGTGCAAGCTGTGAACCAGGCGATGACTTGACCGTGTTGATGGCAGTGGTATTCGTAGCAATGTTAGCCAGCACAGTCGTAGCCGGGTCAGAGGCTGGGTCTATCATCTCTGCTGCCAGTTCCTGCAGGGTATTGAGGGCGCCGGGTGCGCCACCCACAAGGTCATCGATGGCTTTGTTGACGGCAGACTTGGGCACAGCCTCATTATCATTGTAATCAGAAAGTGCCTTGGTGTCACCATTCGCGAGACTGGTCGAGAGAAGGAGTGAACCCACCATCGTGCCGCCTGTTAGGGGTACGTAGTTGCCTACCCCGGACGAGCCTGACGTGTCTCCAACTTTGGTGCCTGCATCAACCCAGACATCTGCTGTAGCCCCATTTTCCCCGTTTTTCTCTGAACAGACAATCAGTTTGTTCGCAGTGGTGTCATAACGGAGCAGACCCACATACAGTTCGTTCCCTGTGGGCCTTCCTGTGGTTGGACCGTGAGTCTTCGAATCCAGGGGACCTGGTACCTCAGCTTTGAGGCTAAACTGGACCGGGATCTCCATAACTACGATTCGCTTAGAAATTACAGCACGAGACGCACGTCTGCTGGTCCACGAACCCCCCCCGTCCACGTGGTGCGATACTTCCCGTCCGTGTCAGCAGCGACCGACATCTGACCCGCCTCAGTCTTCCACCAAGTACTGAACGGCGGCCCTAGCCACTGATCAAAGCCAAGCGGTGCAACTGGTGTGACAATCACAGTGTCATGGACGTGCGCCGTCACGTACACGTATCTCGTGTCGGTGAGCACAGTCGTAGTGCCGCTTTCACCTGATAGACCTGTGGTGCCTGGGTTTGTGGTTGTCGTGCCGGCTGCTGTGATGAGGGACACGTCGCCCACCGTCGCACCCGATGGCTCATCGTCTGCCACGTACGTCGCACCCTCAAACGTGGCCTCCGCAAGCACCTCGTTCACTTGCTCGTCGAACTGAGTGGTTTCCAAGACCCCCCTTGCCACTTCTAATGCCACATTTGCTACCTGGGCTCGGGAGACAGAACCGCCCCCCCTCGCGCTATGACCGACACGTCCGAACATGACACTCTTACTCTAAGAAATAAGGAACGGGAACTGACGGTTCTCCTGCAGCTGCCGTGCATGCACACGCCTCCGCGCCTGCCCCTCCTCCATCTGTTTACAATGGCGGTGGTACAGCACGCACACAACGATCAGTGCCGCAACCACATCAGGGGCCTGCATGGCAGTTTAGTATGAGAAAGAAGGAGGCGCGCTCTGCACGCTCTCGTCACTCTCCTCGTCATCGGTCTCCTCCGTCTCCTCCGTCGCCTCGCTCATCTCGTACTCCCAATACTCGTCGGCTATCTCGTTGAACTTCTCCGACAGAGCGGTCACCTTCGCGTCGAGGGCTTCAACGGTTTGCACTAGGTGGCGCAGCACCACCATCACGCTGTGCGCCTGCATTTGCCTCCGCACCAGAAACAACGAGCCCGTTCTTGGCCCACTGTGCCGCCCGCACGCGCGCCATGCGGTCCTTAGCCTCCTGCGAGCCCTTTGGCGGTCCGGTGTACTTGCGCTTGGTCGGCTGGATGCGGATCGGGATCTCGGCGTCGGGCGTGCAGTCGTTGCGCATCGCCACCCTAGCAGTTAGAAGAAGTCTACACCACTGGGTGGCACACGCAGCCGTAGTTCACGCCATTTAGGTGGCGCATCGGGCGGTCGCACTCATCACAGATGCACTCCTCGCATCCCTCGCCGCCGCAGTAGCTGCAGACCTCGTCCCACGGTGGCGGGTGGCGCCGCTCGTAGCCGAGCACAAGGAGCTGCTGCTTTGCGCCGTCCATGAGGTCCGAGCGGTCGAACACCTCCTGCGTGCCGTCCGTCGTGCGGCAGAGGTAGCACAGCCGCGAGTCCTCGTCGCAGATGCGCATCTCCAGGACCTGCTCGATCTCCACACTCTCGACGCTCCAATCGTCGTCGGACTCGATCTCTTCTTCCTCACTCATCACTCCCGCTCACACTGGAAAATTTACGCTTGCGGTACAGACACTGCTCGGTTGGTGGAGGTTTTCCCACGAGGGTCGTGCGCACGAGTTCCTGGTACGCCCCCCCGCCCGGCGCATAATCTAAGGGGGCTGACATCTGACGCTCGCACGCATGCATGTACTCCTTCGCCGCCTTCATCTCCACGAGCACGACCTCTGGCGGCAAGGGTGGCGCCGCGTCCACTGGACCAAGGTACCAGTCCGGAAAGGTTGTGTGCTCGAACAGGTGTCCGCGGCGCCAGTGCTGCCGGATGCGCACGCCCTGAAGGTGTACGTCACTCTGCGGCACGGACGCGCGCCATGGGGCCCTCCACGACGAGCAGGCGGTCTCGAAGTTGTACCAGCAGACGTCCTTGAACAGGTAGCATAGCCGCAGGTACTCGTCCCGCGCCTCACGATACTCCTGCGCGAATCGGTCAACGTAGAAATCGAGCGTGCGCTGCGCCCTAGAGGTTATCATGCGCCACGATTGCCACTGACCCTAGGACACTCAGAAAGTAGTGTGGGAGGTGGCAGCTCACGACCTTTGCGCACGGGCATTTGAAAGTGATCCATGCAGCATACGCAAGGAGCGCCGCGGCGACCTTCTGTTTAATCTTGCGCATTTCGCAGTTCGCTTAGGATTTTGTGCCGATCGCCCGTGCACTGACGCAGCCACGCAACTACTTCTGCAGAGTGACGATGCTGCCGCCAAAGACGCAGACACGTCTCGCCGCAGAAGTGGTAGCGCATCGGCGACTCGAGCACATGCACCATTGAGCCCACACGCATCTTGCATCCGGAGCACCAGTGGCAGCGCCTTCTGATCGGGCCCTTGCTGTGCTCGGGCTTCCACTGCTTCAGGTGTGTCGGCATGAAGACGGACATGGCGCTTGCTTTGTGACGGTGCTCGCATTTAGCCACCGGTCACGGTCTTAACGGCCCCCTTGACGGGCGCGGGAAGGATCATGGGGATCAGGCCTCCACCGACGCTTGCGTAGAACCAAGTCTGGGCCACGCTGCGCAGCTCGGCCTGCGTGGGCATTGCGAGGCCCCGATCCAGGCGACAGGCGATGTGCACCGCGAGGGCGACGACCGCGTAGTGCACCCACTCACTCTGCCCCGGGAGCAGGAAGCGCTCATTGCCCCTGATCTTCAGCACCATTGCAATTGCCATCGCGGCGTAATCCTTCTGAGAGCAGAACTGTGCGGCGTACGGAGAGAACATATCCATGGTTGTAAATCAGTCAGAATTTCCACAGCGTTTCATTATGTGGGACACGCTCTGTCTTGTCACAGCTGGCTTTCTCACGGGCATGCTTACTACCGGGTACTGCCTCGCTCTCGCGGTCACATGCCTCGAACTTTCTCAGCCATCCACAAATGGCGTGCCAGGACATCGACGTGATGCGCAGGCAGGTGTGCGATCGGCTACGCGGGACGGTTACTGGGTGGCAGTGGGATCTCCAGGCAAAGTACGGGGACCCACGAGTGTATGAGCAGCAGCAGGCGGAGATGAACCGCGTTGACGCAGAGATGCAGCACGACCTGAGTCGACGCAACAGTGCGCTCCTAGAGGACGCCTACGAGAAGCAGCGAGTGAAGCATCGAGAGACGCACACCCAGCGCATGGCAAAGCACCGTGCGGCGCTCAAAGGCCCTTCTCGTTCGAAAGCCACACGCCAAGGATCTGCGGCGGCGCCACCACCTGCTCGTATGCCGCCACCGACTGCCGAGCCTGCTCCTGGTTCGCAGTGAGCTTGTCGACGTCCTTCTTTGGTAGGTCCTGCAGATTCATGTCCTGATACTTGTCCGCGGGGGGCACCGTGCTCTGCACCTTCCGGATCTCCTGCGTCTCCGACTGCGCCGCCTCATTGTACTTCTTGGTCGCATCCTTGATGCGGTGTTCCATCGTGAGGTTCTTGTTGATGAGGAATCCCGCCGCCAGCCCCAGGCCGATCACCCAGACGCTCATGCCACTCAATGGTCAGAAAGAGGCGTCGTGTTGCGGTAGACGAAATTCGCAAAGGTGTTGATAGAACCGGTCTGCAGGAAGCCCTGGCCAAACTGTGCGCGCCCGTTCTCGAGCAGCGAGCGGTAGAGCCACGCGAGGTCGTCCATGTTCTCCTCGATCCAGGCGGCGCGGTCCCGGTGCATGCTCTTGGGCAGCTCGTCATCGTCCTCCTCTTCGGAGCTCTCGCGGTAATCGGCGTCAAATTCATCGTCGGAGTAGTCGTTGGCCAGGCCAGGCGACAGCATGTCTCCGGATCCTCGTGTGCACGGCATCACCCCAGTTGGTTAGAATAAGTGTCGAGGTAGTACATGACCAGTAGCAGCGCGTCGGCGAGGTCGTCCTTCTTGCCGCTGCTTAGATAGTTCTCGACGAGCGGAGGCCGCAGCACGCTCGGGTTGTGCTTCACGAACTCGTCGGCCCATTCGATCGCCTTCTGCTTGTTCGCGCGGTAGTTGCGCATGCTCAGGCCGTAGTGCACCTTCACACAGCGCGCGTTCACGACCTGGCAGCGGTCCGCGTAGAGCGTGTGCAGGATGGCCTCGATGATGCGCATGTTGCACCGGATCTGCCGCTCGATCACCAGGGTCGCGCAGTGCTCGAATAGCTCCGCGTGCTTCCACACGAAGTCCTTGACGTACTGCACGTTGTGTGCAGGTATGTAACGCCCATTGTGCACTAGCGAGACGTTATCCCAGTGGACTATCTGGTTGCTGACGAAATCGTAGGCGCAGATGCCTAGGTTTTTGATCCCCACGTCGATCGCAATCACGTAGGACATTTACCGGTGCTTGGAATTATGCTGGGGGCTGTGTTACCTCCACAGTTAAATTTTGAGGATCCAGGGCCACTACCTCACGCTGACACTCCACCCCCAGACACTTGATGCGCTTGCAGCGGCTCTTGAGAAAGTACGTGAGCACACCGCCGAAACACGCGACCACCATCCCCACCACAGTCAGGAGCCATGTCCCGTTGCGCTCGAGAAAGTCCGGGCTCGGACACTCGGGGCACGCGTGGCACTCGTGGCACGGCGCACAACTCATTGCAGCTCGCCATTAGATTAAGCGAAACTGAGCAGCGCGCGACCGTCCTTGATCGCGAGCCAGTTGTAGTACATGGCATGCACGTCGACACGGAAGGACTTACTGTCTCCCACGTTGGTGTCCAGGACACTGTTGGGGAAGTTTGTGGTGTTGTAGTCGTCGGTGTCGAGGGTGATTTGGAGCTTTGCGTGCGACACCTTTGAGAAGTTGACCGCACCCGCCGGGTTCGTAGCCTCCGGGTTGAGCGAGAAGGGGTAGACGATGATGTTCTTGGAGCCCTGGAGGTGATACTCGTGCGCGTGAGTTTGCTGGACAGTTCCCAACACTGCGCACTCGGACTTCTGTGATGCGTTCGAGTTCGAGTGCAGCGACGGGAGCAGGCGCGCATTCATGTAGTCGAGTGGGATGCCATCCGCCAGCCCGGGGTGCCGCTCCTGCCCGTTGAGCGTGAGCTTAATGGACTTCACCTTCACCGTGCGCTTGTACGATTGACGGGTACCAGAGTATGTGTCACTTTGTTGGTATTCATCGTAGTTCGGGTTGGTGCCGTCGCCGTGGTAGTAGAAGTAGCCCTTCGCATCCGAGCGCGTGAGATCGGCATCATCACGGATCGTGATGAGCAGCGTCGACACCGGGTGCAGGAAGGACAGGTCGATGTCGATCTTCTTGTCATTCCCTTTGAGCGCTTGGAAGCTCTGCTGGTGCTGGTAAAGCTTCATGAGGCGCACGTGCTCCTTATTCATGAGCAGCTGCGCCTCGGGGCCCGTGACGTGCACGTAATGGCAGCGCAACTTAATCGTGTTCATGACCTTACCACCCGGGAACGTTGGCATGCCTGGATAAAGTGCCGTACTGGCTGCGGTGTGTGAGCCCAGGAGCTGGATGAGGTCCTTGACCGGGCGCAGCTTCACGGAGATGGAGATGTCGTTGCACCCCGCCACGGCTGCGAGCGGGAAATACTGCGACACGTGCTTCGTGAAGAAGAAGCTGAGCGGCACGATCAACTTGCCTCCCCTGAAAAAGATCTTCTTGTTCTTGATCGCAGCATCGCTAAAAGGGCCGGTAGTGGCCTTCCCAATCGCACAGATCGTGCGGTTGAAGTCGCGCCCGCTGCCAGGGAACCTAGCCTTCAGACGCGCTTGCAGGGCTTCCTTTTCACCATCGGTGCCCGGAGCGGGGATGCCGAATTCGCCCCACGTTGGGCCCACATCTTGGAAGGCCGGGCGCCCGGTCTTCATGATGGTCTCGTGGCCGAGGCGCATCTCGTCGGACGTCATGAGCTCGTTCTTAATCTGCAGCTGCTCGCCAGTCAGCTTCTCGATCTCGTTCGATCCAACCATGAAGGTCATCTGCTCGATCATCGCAAAGCCCAGCTCGTCGACCCACTGCGCGAATGCCACAGAATTGGTAGCGGTGTCGGTCGTGGTAGGCCAGGCCTGTGTGTTGGCCTGTGTGAAACCGGTGGCGGCGTTGAGGTCGATGCAGAGGTCAACGGGACCGAGGAGGTCAGCGGCCTTGGGGATTACGAATCGTGCGGTCTGGCCGAAATCGGTGCCCGTCTGTGCATCGACATCGCGATACTCCACCTGGAAGTTGCTCGTCCGCACGTAGCCGACGTTAGTGAAGTATGACTTGTTGTTATCGTACAAGAGTGCGTCCTGAGGTCCCTGGTTGATCTGCAGCTGAGGCATGGGTACTTCTACTCCAGAAAAATTAGATGGCCGGTGCGATCAGTTGCACACCTGGGGACATCAGTTGTTCACGGTAGAGGTCACTCTTTATCTTGTTCTTGACGTCCGCTGGCATCGGGAGCACTCTTGGCATCCCCAGCCCCGCTCCCAGGCTCTGATCCTTCATTTGTGTCTGCTGGGGCGTGTCCACGAACATCTCCGCTGTCGTGCAGTACTTGCTCTGGCAGCTCCCGGCGCTCTCCTTTGCCTTCTCCTTGGCTGCCGGCGTGAGGTACTCGCGCAGCGCCAGGATCACCAGGCCGACCATCACCAGCTTTGGTATGC
>NYWG01000240.1 GCA_002684915.1 Verrucomicrobiales bacterium | reverse complement strand
TTGATAACTACATTCACGAACCTTGTTATCTAATGGGTATCATCGCTGGTGGTATGACAACTTCAAATAAAATCGGTATGGTTGGTGGTTATGCCATCGGTGAAGTAAATAGATTATTCCATGCGTTTATGGACGGAGCTAAGTCTGTTAATTCTGCGTGTGAGTTTAAAGTAACTTATATCGGTTCTTGGTATGATCCACCAAAAGCGAAAGAAGCCGCTTTCGCACAGATTGAAGCTGGTTGTGATATACTATATGCTGAACGGGCTGGTGTTGTTGATGCTTGTAGAGATAAAGGTATACTAGCATTTGGTAATGTTAATGATATGAATAAAGAAGAAGGTGGAACAGACGTTGTTGTTACTTCTGCTTTATGGCATATGGAGAATGCTATAGATCATGCAATAGGGCTTGTCAAAGGTGGTAACTGGAGTGCAGAAGAATATCACGATTGGACTATGATGGCAAAAGGTGGGGCTTCACTTGCACCATTCTATGAGTTTGATAGTAAAATCTCAGCAGATGTTAAAGCGAAAATTGCCGACTTATCTGCACAGATAATCGCTGGAGACTTTGTTGTGATTATAGATGACTCAGAACCTAAATCAACATACTAGGTGATATTATGTCTGAAGAAGAGTATCAAAAGTATGTTGACTGGCTATGTCAGATATGGAATATTAAGAAATAAGACTTGACAATAACATATAAATAATATACTATGATTCTTAATGTAACTGAAAAAGCTAAGGAGTATCTAGCCCGAGTCGGGAACCCGAACGTATCTCTATCTGTAAAGGGTGGGGGTTGTTCGGGTTTTACATATGAGTGGGGAACTACGGATAAAAATCCAACAGTTGAAAACTTATGGCTAGATCCTATGGCTGAAATGTTTGTGTTCGGTTGCACAGTTGATTATGTAGAAGAGTTAGGGGGAAGTTATTTAAAAGTACTTAACCCTAACGCAAAAGCATCTTGCGGATGTGGTGAAAGTTTTGCTATTTGAGGAGAGATAATGCCAGAGTATACTTTTAAAAATGAAGATACTGGTGAAGAAACGACAGAAATTATGTCAATGTCAGCCAGAGAAGATTTTCTAAAAAATAATCCAAATATGACACAACAGATTCTTAGAGTCAATATGATTAGTGGAACTGGTTTAAAGAATGATAATGGATGGAAAGAAAATCTTTCTCGTATCGCAGAAGCACACCCTAACTCAGCTTTAGCTGATCAAGTTGGTGGTAGAACAAATAAAACAGTTAAAAATGTGAATGCTTTGAATAAATCTGGTGTTCGTAAAGGAAAGTATACAATGGATTTGTGATGTTTAAACACTTAGATTATGTTATTCCAGAAATTAAAACCGAAACAATAGATAGAAAAAGATACTACGTAACACCATCAGGTGAAAAGTATCCATCTATCACAACTGTTTTAGGACATTTCAACAAAAAAGGTATTCTTGAGTGGAGAAAAAGAGTTGGTGAAAAAGAAGCCAATCGTATATCTACTCAAGCATCACGAAGGGGTACTAAAGTACACCAAATGTGTGAAGACTTTATCAACAATAAACTTGAAGAAAATAAGTTTATGCCAACTGATAAAGAAACTTTCAATTCTCTAAGAAATATTCTTACAGACAATATAAATAATATACATTGTCAAGAAGCCAGTCTATATTCTGACTATCTAAAAGTAGCGGGTAGGGTAGATTGTGTCGCTGAGTGGAATAATCGGCTTTCTGTTATTGACTTCAAAACTTCCAGAAAACTTAAAAAGAAAGAGTATATTAGTAATTATTTTCAGCAAGGTGCGGCCTATTGTGTTATGTATGAAGAGAGGACTAAAATACCAGTCGATCAATTAGTTATTGTTATTGCTGTAGATGGTGAAAGTCCACAAATATTTATAGAAAAAAGAGATACTTGGGTACTATCTCTTATGAAAAAAATTAAACTTTACGGAGAAGAAAATGGTAAAGAGAGATCCAGATATGTATAAAGAATGGAGATTACCAGGCTTTATCGTAGCATTATGGGTGTTTATGTTTCTTTTGTATAGTTGTCATGCCGTTCCTGCAAAAGAATATAACATATGGGTTATGCAAAAAAATATAAGATGTATGCCGAAATGGGAAGCAATGGAATTAATGGTAGCGGGTGAAGTTCAACCACTATTAACGGGTGTAGCAGAAGTTTTAATGAAAACTGGAGAAACTGGCCCAATGCCGACAGTATTCTTTGCTGATGTTAATTCTGGTAGATGGGCTTTAGTTCAATTAGGCACAGAGAATGATGCTTGTATTATAGAAATGGGTGGTAATATTAATTTTTCACCAGATGAAAAAGCGATAGATGAAATATTTAATTATCTTCCAGGTGAAAAATCTTGACATATATTTGTGGACCAGATTGGGACAGAAGAGTTGTTGATATAGAACTTAAAGAAAATTCTGCTATTATTATGAGTGGTGGCATTGACAGTTTAGTTTTATATAATATACTACAAGATGTTGATATTATTAATATCGTAAGAAAAGATGGTTTTGATAGTGGTCCATTCCCACGTGGTAAAAGTGTTATTAGTGTAAAAGAAGTTACAACTGATCATAGATTTAGAATACAAAGAACACTTTTACATATAAAAGATAAATTAAATTATGAATACATTTATACGGGTATTAACTTAGCACCACCAACAGAATATTTTTCTGAGTTTGATACTGATTCTAGGCCTTATCGTCCATGGAAAATAACAGAAGATTGGGTTAAAGCACCATTTTTACATTTGTACAAATATCATATTATAGATTTAGCAAGAATGCTTAACATTGATATATCTAATGCTCAAAGTTGTTTAATGCAGTTAAATGGACATTGTGGTGAATGTTGGCAATGCAAAGAAAAAAAGTGGGGTTATAATCAATTAAGTATTGACATATAGCGAATCATATGTTATAAATAGAGTGTTCGTTGATACTAACTGAACACTATTAGGACTGGGGTGCGATACCCCACGCCTCCACCAAAAGGAGATGAGATATGATAGTAGATTTTAATATACTGGGAGGTAAAGATGAAGAACCCCCTAGTACAAAAATTGAGCAAATGGTTGTTTAGATTATATGTCCTATGGAGCATTAGTGCTGATATAATATTAATCGGTGGTATTGCTTATCTTATCTTTTTTTGAAGGGGGCGAAATAGGTTCGACTAGTAGAAAAGTATGTTAGAGTAGAACATAAACTAAATGCAAACGATAATTTTGCGCCTGTTGATTACGCCCTAGCGGCTTAATTTAACTGAGTTTGAGAATGTACTTGGAAACAGAAACATTCTCACCAGATTTGAATTTGCCTGATCAGCAAATCGTATCGTGCAAGGAAGAGATTCTCACCAAGAGTTTCGAACTTGACTAGTTAGGGGTGGTACCCAGGCATGGTTGTAGAAATACGTTGTGTCACATTGCTCTCCCGAGCAGAACTAGGTTCTGAAGATAAACAAGAATGGTATCTTGGTTCTTCAGTTGAGGGTGTACCCAAGTCCCTCCGATACACTTTCACTTAGGTGTCTCAGTACGTTTAGAGGCCTTCATAGCCCGATTTCGGGACAGAAGTAGTAAGATACTTTAGGGAATAATAACGTAGCGGCCCTACGTAGCATCTAAGATTAAAGGGGAAGAGATTTATGATTTCTTCCCTTTTTTTATTGTCTAAATAGTATACACATTGTAATTTATTATACGTATCGTGAATTTGATAATTAATTCATTCTAAATTTGGAGATATGTATGATTGATCCCGTATCGGCAATCGCCATTGCCGGCACCGCATTTAACACGATTAAAAAAGGTATTGCCATAGGAAAAGATGTGGAGTCTATGTATGGTGATATCGGCCGTTGGATGGGTGCTGTCTCTGATATTAAACAATCAGAGAAAAATGCTAAGAATCCACCTTTATTCAAAAAACTATTTGCTGGTTCTTCTATTGAAGAAGAGGCTATGAATGCTTTCGCCGCTAAGAAGAAAGCAGAGGAAATGGAATATGAATTAAAGCAGTATATTATGTTTACGCATGGTACTTCCGCATGGGACGAATTGATTCGTATGCAAGGTAAAATACGGAAACAAAGACAAGAACAGATATATGCACAACAAGAAGCAAGAGAAAAACTATTTAATATTATTATTATTGTCGGTGCTGTTGCTTTAATAGGTGCTATGCTAGGATATGGAGGGTATTGGATATTCCAAACTTCTCATCTGTTCGCCCAGTGGCGATAATATTAGCTTTTATAATTAGCTTTACATTAATTCCTGTAAACAGCTTTGCAGGAGGGAAAATGTGGACCTCTGATCCAGGTGGTCCAAGTAATATTATTAACTTACAGCCTCGTAGTGGCTTTACTACTATGACAAGAGAACAACAAATAAGAAAGGGTACTAGGGACAGGCCTCCAAAATATACTATCTGTAGATTAGCTGGTAGAAAAATTGTGAGATCGAAAAAAATATGTGTGTATAAGGGCCCACAGAATACAAACGAAAGTGCCGTGGTTGAAAAATTTGATGATTGTCCCAAAGAATATAAGTGTGTCTATGAACCTAACAGTTCAGAAGTAAGCATCTATGATGTATTCGATTCACTTGCTGACTCTATAAAATAATTTACTTGACACGGAGGTTTAAATCTAGTATAGTTAATCTATGGTTGATTTAAAAAGTCTTAATACAAAATTCGAAAGAACATTTTTTAAAGAACTAAAAAAAATGGCTATGTATATGTGTATCATATTAGCTTTTGTAATTTTATTTGGATTTGTCGCTACTGCACAAGCCCAAATATTAGCAGTTAAAGATAAACGTATAAAAATACATACGTCTGAACAACTTTGTCTCGCAGAGAATATGTACTGGGAGGCAAGAAATCAAAGTAAAGCGGCTATGTTAGCCGTTTCACACGTTGTTATGAATAGGGTATTAGATAAGAGGTTCCCTAATGGAATTTGCGAAGTTGTCTATCAAGGACCAACACGTAAATCTTGGAAGGATCCTACTCTTCGGCACCCGGTGAAAAATAGATGTCAGTTTAGTTGGTATTGTGATGGAAAATCTGATGTACCACCTAAAATTGATGAAGAGTTATGGCGTGAAACTAAAATGTTGGCTGAAACATTTTTGTATAACTATAATTATATTATAGATCCTACAGATGGTGCTACACATTATCATGCTTATTATGTAACCCCTAGTTGGGCGAAACAAAAGAAAAGAACGGCTAGAATTGAAAGTCACATATTTTATAGGTGGAAAAAGTAAATGGCACTAGAAGTAATGAACGTGAGTAAGTTTTCTACGACTATTGAACAAGTTGTAGTAGACAAAAGAATACCATACATGGAAGCAGTTGTGTGGTATTGTGAACAAAATAATATGGAAGTAGAAGTTGCGGCTAAACTATTGAATGCGATTATTAAAGCTAAGATAGAGGCTGAGGCTGTAGACTTAAACTTTTTAACAACACCAAAAGGATCGAAGTTACCTATATAATGAATGGATTGGAAGCATATACTACTTATCTTGCCGTTCGTAATCATTTTAAAACTAAAAGCTATGATTACTTTAAATATAACGGCAAGATAAAAGTAAACGAAAATTCTTTTCGCACAAGAAGAGATCATTATCAGTTTGAAAAAATAGCTAAAATATATAAAAGAGATGACTTTGTAAAATATCTTGTAGCTAATTTCATAACTGAAGATGAGTATATACTTGGTATGTCACAAGGAAGAGCAATGGTGACTCATAAGAAGTGGCAGAAAAGTATAGAATCATTCTCTTATCAATTCAAAGAAGATATACAAACACTCAAAGAATACGATTCAAATTTCAATATGCTTTTTGATTGTAGAATGGATGGTGTTCTACACCCTATGGTATTTAAATTATATCTAAGGGATAGAGTACATATAAATACGTTAGTAGCTATAAATCAGCTACTTGACTTTACGAAAGTATGGGAGTATTATATTGGTGAAGATAAAATGATAAAAGATTTTATTTTTTTACTTGACAAATACACTCCTTTTCTGT
>NYWG01000239.1 GCA_002684915.1 Verrucomicrobiales bacterium | reverse complement strand
GGAGTTGAGAGGGTTGTTGAAGGGACAGGACCAGAAAGTTAAGTCGAATTTGGATAAATTGGACGAGAAAGTAAACTCGAATTTGGATAAGCTGAAAACGGAAGTAAACTCGAATTTGAATGAGCTTAACTCGAAATTGAATAAGCTGGACCAGAAAGTTCAACATACTTTAACGACGAGATTGAGTAGGCTTGAAGAGAGTATGGCGTACCTTGTGCAGTGCCAGCAAGCAAGGCAACGACGGGAGAAAGAAGAAGAAGAAGAGGCAAGGAGACAAGCAGTAATAGGAGCAAATTGTAGACAACAATATGGTTCGTTAAATTTAGCTGTTGAAAAAGAAGATGTCGAAGCAGTACAATGGTATTTAAACAACGGTGGTAATGTTGGTGCAGTTGATGATTATTACAAAATGAATAGTCTGCATTGGGCAGCACTATGCACAAAGAACACGGATGTATTAACGTTATTATTAAACCATTCAACATGTAATAATAATGTTATAAATGCAAAGTCTAGTGGTGGATACACCCCTTTGAAATATGCAACAAACTGTAATAGTTCCATTAAAAATGCTCTTGTCGAATTATTAAAACAACATGGTGCACAATGAATAAAGAGTTAATTTTTTTAAGAGCAAAGACCAAACATATTAAGACTATATGTATCGTAGCATATACAAGAGCCTATCATATTTGCCAGGTCGGTCTGCGTCCCGCTGTAGCCTGTCTGGCTTAGGAAGACGGCATAGCTGTCCAGGCCAGTCGCGGTGCCTTGTTCCCAGGCCTTTAGGCGTCCGTCGGTGATGCATGTCCCATGGCCGCAGGCATCGGTCGGGCCTGGGCCGGTGGCACCGCGGCAGGCCTGGCAGGTTTGGCCGACTTTGTAAAAATTATTGTTCAGGCATTCGCTGCAATTCTCTCCTTTGTATCCACCAGCTACATAGGACTGCAAACAAGTACAAGTGCCATCGTTGCATACCCCGGCTCCAATATCTGCATTGCATGACTTTAAAAATCCGCCACCGGGGCACGGAATACAAGCACCGTTTACTAAGTGATAGCCAAAAATACAGGCTGTGCATGTTGTTTCTGTTCCGCCTCGACAGCTGCATGCATTTTCTCCGGTATTAGGAATATAACCTTCATCGCAAACACATTCAAGTCTTTGAAACGTTTCAAAAATATCTGTTTCCATTTGTTCGTAAACCTCGACTACATCTCCGTGACCGTTGCAAACAGATTCAATGTTGTCAAGGTCAAAGCCAGGTATTTTTAAGCAAGTAGGACCCGTGTAGCCAGGGTCGCATTCGCAATCACCGTTTGCTAATTGGCCTAAAACAGTTTTATTTTCGTAAATAAAATTTCCAGCAGAGCTTTCTTTTAAAAAATGTTTGCATGTTCCTTTTCCGTTGCAAACGTTTGGGTAGCCTTCACAAGGCGTGCATATGTCTCCAAACTCTAAGAATTTATTGTATGAACCGACAAGTGGGTTTGAAGTTGGTCTAAAATAATTTTCTTTGCAAACGCTACATCCCAATTGCTCTGAATTATATATTTCATTTTGTAAATAGCCATCGAGGCATTTTAAACAGTTGGTCTTTGGGTCTCTGCCCTGTTGGCAAGTCGTGCATTCAAGGTCCAATGAGTAGCCAATGTTACAGGCTGTGCAGTTGCTTTCATAGTTGTATTGATTTACACAACTTGTGCAAAATGGTCCAGAAAATCTGTCGTCACAGGTACATCCGATGGCGCTACAGGTTCCATGCCCAGAGCAAATGCTATCTGTTATGCACGTATTTTGGCAATCGTCACCAAAATAGCCATCCTTACAGGAGCAAGTACCTATGTTGACTGGAATGACGATAAGTATTATAACAAAGTATGCCGTTACGGCTGCAATGCCCAAAACCCAGTAAACAACATGAACAAAGTCGTTCTTTTCCGCTTTTGCTTGCATGGCCATTGCAACTGCTATGGCAGCAACAAGTAACAACATCGTTGAAAAGGCATAGGTAATTATGTTTCCGTCAATTACGTGCGTTTGGATACTCAATGTATTTGGTTCTGTTATAAATGGTGCTATGATAACCATCCAAAATGCAATTAACTGAGTCAGCAGGGCCCCTCTATCAACAACGACGGGATCGGTTGCCTTTTCAGTGTATAGAAGTGTCCCTGCAAAAAGAATGATTAAATTAAGCACAGAGACAAGTAGAAACCATATCAAAATGTAAAACAACATTGCATTTATATCAGTTTAAAAACTCTTATATATTCTACTCCAGTGTTTTAATAAAGTTATGTCAAAACGTACACGTTCAGGTTCCGAAGACATTCCTTCGATCGTGTCGGAATTACTGAGAGAGGTTCCAAAGCAAACCCAGACGATACTGTTGGTTGACGATTCGTATTTAAAATCTACTGCAAGTCAAGTCGAGGCTGAGACTGCTTTCCTTGACCGTGGCAACAGTTACAAAAACTTAAACAATGCAAAAAATTGTTTTGACTACGCTTTTCTTCGGAAGTTACTTGCAAAGGCACCATTGGACAGTTTGTATATCAACCGAAAAAGCTCAGCAGTGAATTACCGGCCTGTCGTCGAAGCCGTGAACCGTGAGTACGAGGAAGAGTTTTTGCGCGAACCAAAAAGTAATGAAAGGGCGTGCGTAAAAGGCAAATCCTGTGAAGGTCATTGTATTTCAACAGTTGAGCCAGGAAAAGGGTTTACACTTCGCGAATTTTTAATACCGTCGCAATACAAAAAATTCCTCGAGACGGACACTTTGCCTGTCAACCAGCAATTGTGTTTAATGTGTCGCCGAGCAGCTGTTGCAAAAATGTATATCAGTTTCCGCAGTGACGCCGTGAACACGAATGCTTTGATAAGTGATTACCGTAATTATGCCGGCGTTGTTGGTGAATATACTTTAAACCAATGTTTGCTGCCATCTTCGTCGAGCAATGTTGGTTTATTCGACCCTGTTGCATTGCACGTTCGAAAGTGGTACAACATCGAACGTGTTGGTGGTATACGCTACTACCGACAAACGGGTTACAATTACCCTGACAACAGTTCTGTGCCTTTTTTTCAGTAAGCGCTTTGAAGCGTACCACATCTTCAAAGCGCTGCAATTATGTTTTAGAGAAACTAAAATTACATTACAGTGGAACTTCGTACTGCAATTGTTTTGAACCGCCATGGTTGTGCCCGGAAGTAGAGGAGTGTGTTTGGAAACCGGAGTCTAACAAAAGCAAACAATTTACAAATGCAGTAAATACTTGGATAGATTTGTCAAAAAAAACAAACAACTTGTTTATAAAAAAACAACTCTACGAATGGCTTGATATGAACCATGCAAATATTCTTGCAGTTGACCGTGGTTTGTACCCCGTGGAGCGTTTTTTTCCTTTAGAAAAGAAAGGTATCTTCAACACATTCCTAGGGCGAATTATAATGGAGATTTTGCCGCCGTGTAAAAATACAAAAGGGAAAAATAAAATTTTACATTTGCTAAGCAAAGCATGCCCGAAAAGATGTCAAATCAGAAATTTAAAAGAGATTGTATTGCAATATGCAACGGAGGATGATCAAACATATTTGTTTCTTTTAGAAGTTATGAAAAAGTCGTTGCTTGGAAAATACAATCATTGCAAAGTCCAGTTACAATTTGAAGGCCGGCATGTTTTCTACCAAATGTTTTCCTATCAGATATCACAAAAAAGTTTTTTTTTAAAGTGGTTTGAAAATGGGAATCACCAAATATTTTTATTCTTTTGCTTGAAAGAGTACCTGTGTGATGCTGTACGACAGGTGAAAACGGTTTATGATTATATAGAGAAGCATTGGAAGTGGTCTATATTTGATAAGCAAGTCGTAAAAAGCATGGATAATTGCAGAAAAATATTAAATACAATATCTGAACGAGAATATAATTTACTTCACGTCAGTGATTGGATATCAAGCATTGAAAGTTTTTTATTGCAAGTATCAAAGCAACATATCAAATTGTTTCGCACAACAAATGCCATGGGATACATTTCAAAATTAAAAGTAAATTTAAACAAATACATTATCAGTGAAGATTTGAACGTCGATATACGACAGGACGTAAGTCGTTTTTTATGGGAAATTACACAAAGGACAACGGATAAAAATGTCTTTTATTACGCGTTAGAGGTGTTGGGCTTGGAAAGAGAAGTTGTTGAAAAAGTAAAGAATGAAATTTTTTGTGCATTGGATTATAAAATGTTGAGTCCAAACGATTTATTTACGTTAAAAGAATTTTGCAGGGTCATTGAACTGCATAAAAGTACCTACAATTTCGTTTTACCAAAACATTACTACGACAAACAAGTCTTAAGTTTAAAAAAAAGAGAAAACAAGAATAATCAGGCAATAGGTTACATTTGTTTTATTTGCAATGATATCAAGTTTTTTTTAACAAAGTTGTCTGATAGTTCAAGACACAGTAACAAGTTGGCAAGGGGTTCTTTGCGGGTTGTCGTTGACAATGATATTTCTTGTTGTCACGAAAACAACTTAAAATTTGTCTGTGGGAAAAAACCAGAAAGACATGTGAAAAATAGCAAAAAAAAATGGAAGAATGATAAAAAGGCATTGACACGAAAATTGCTGAAAGAAAAGCAACGGAATTTTCTATCAAAACAATGCATTCAAACACCGTTGCAAGAAATCGATTTGTTGGGGCATGCTATCCAGTTCAACAACAAGATGATAATGTTGTGTAGTAGCTGTGGAAATGTTTGTATGTTGGACCCAGAGTCGTTTAAGTACTCTGTGAATATAAATTGCAAAGTGTGTCATGTATCGCCGAGAGATATATGTATAAAGTGTAATACAGAAACAACATGTAATAAGATATTAGTTTATAATCAAAGACGGACAAAATTCCACAAAGCACCGATGTGCAACAATTGCACGAACGTATACGCACAGAAACAACCCGTCGTCATTTAATGGATGGAATACAATTTTTGATCATGATCTTCGTGAATATGGTAATCAAGAGAATACAACAAATGCTTGCCTGTGCCTCTGTCCAAAACAGCACTCAAAAACATTGTACCGTGTTTTGGCGACATTTCTCCTTTGTTTAAATTTAATTTCACTGATTTTATTTTAAACTCATTTTCAGGGTTTTGTAACATAGATTTTAAATCTCCAACAGTACACATTTGACACGAGTTCCTTGCATTGAAGCCTGGCCGGATAAAATTACAACGTAAAACTAGGTTATTTTTTTCCATTACATCTATAAGACTTTCAACGGTCGCTTTGCTGGAAAATTGTTTCATTTGTTTGTATTGGTTTTCGTTTGCAACTTTTTTCATTATCACCGAGCTGTCTTGAAACAATAAAGGTTGCTCATCACGCAATTTTCTACAGACGTCTTTTTGCTCCAGGTTTTGGTTGTGATTAAAGGAAAGGGTATCACAAGGCTTTGCAACTGGCTCTAAACGTACTGTGGAATCACTGTTTTCATAGCCCTTTACCTTTGTTACTGTTTCGGTTGTTAAGTTATTTGCTTTTTCGGAATTTTCGTATTTTAAAAATGACATTCTTTTTATTATATTTTATAACTTTACTTCATTACATTTATAGGTCAATTTTTTTGTATTTCTAATGATTAATGGTCACAAAACCACTTTCTAGATTTACATTTATTTTCTCTCTGTCTCTTTTCTCAACTAACATAACAATTTGTTCTATAAACACTTTATCGTTGTAATTGCCTTTCTTTATTTCCTTTAATTTTTCTTTCAACGACTTTAAAATCTCTGTTTTTCTTTGTTCGAATATTTTCTTTTTCGTTTTCATTTCAAGCAGTATCTTCTTTAATTCTACTTTAGTTTCATAAAAACTTAAATCCATTTCTAAATCCCAATTATCGTCTTGCAATAGTACATCTTCAGGTAAAGTTACATTTGCTTGCTTTCTTATTTTAAGCGGTTTATCCTCTGGCTCCAAGGCTTTTAAAAGTTTCTCCCTGCTATTTAAGGCGTTGGTAAATTTGTTCCGTTTATTGCTTACAAAGCACATGTTGCATATGTTTATGGAGCTGTCGTATATAAAATTTATCAGATCAAACTCTTTTAAAGAAACATCCACTTTTAAATAATTAAACATTAAAGTGTAATTGCATTTTGGTTTATAGCGAAAGCAAAACGAGCAATACGTAATTCCTTGACATACGCCATCTTTGTGGCACGGCACAGGCAGCTTAGCATGTTCTTCTAAACCACACAGGCAAAGGGAACATCTGTGTTGTATGCACGAGGGTTTTTCTGTATTCAAATAATCTTTTAATATTGTACACGGCAAACAATCACATGGGTAGTTTATCATTTCCCAATCAAGCCATTCAAAAACTTTTTTCAATGCCGGTTGAATGTCATTTTTCTTTGTATTTACGTGCTTCTTCATAGTATCGCACATTAAATGTTTGCCTTGAATCCAAAGGCGATGATTTCGCCTGTAAATCGTGTCCGCTGTTAAATTCTCACATTCAGGGTCGCTTTGAATACATTTTTTTGCATTGCAAAAATAAGTACGGCAACATTTCCCACTGACAATGCTCTTCTTGTCGCGAGAGCTTTTGTTTGTTAAATGATTCGATACAACATAGTAAAAACGCTCTTTATTCCAAAGCAACGTTTGCAACAAGTTGCTGTTCATACAAACTGTTTGTTTTTCTAATGTGTTCGCCATCTTAGTTGTTTATATTTTTTTTGTTTAGTTTAAACAAACATTTTTAGTTGTATGTGCCACGTGTCTTATTCAGTTCTACTAGGATTAACAACCTTTTTTGCTGTTTCGCTGTCCGGTGGTTTTACTGAAACTCCAAGGAATTCCTTACGATCGTCTTGGCTCCAAGGGTCTTTTGTTTGAAGAATATCAACTGGTAAGGATGCATTTCGTAACATGTATTCACCATAGTATTTCCAACTAATGACACCGTGCAAGTACAACGACCGAAGTTCATTATTACTTACGTAAGGCACAGTGGGAATTTCGATGCGGACCAGTGACGACTTTACAAAATCATTTAAATTACTAACCTTTCTTCGTTTGCTACTACTTGCAATCCGTTCCCTTTCGTACTGTTCATATATCATGTAATACACCTTCGATAAGGTATTTGAAATTGTTTTTTTCCAAAAAATAAGTGTCTGTCGGAAGACGTCGTGCGACCCTTGGATGTCTGCTCGTGTTACGGAATCATTAATGATCATACTTCTTGGGACACCAATCAATGCACAGATTGTCTCTTGGTTTAACCGTAAAATAGATACGAAATCTGTGCGTGAACTCGGTTCTAAAGTAGTTCCAACACTATATTGATTTGGTAGTGGAACCATGTTCTTCAATGCCGTTTCACTGTTGTTTGATTCACCGTCTTCCGCACCCCTAATAGCATTTAAAAACAATTGTTGCTGATTTTGCAATTGTTTTATATCAGCACTGTCCCTTGTATACTGGTTGTGGATCGAGACTTTTACACTGTCCCCATCGACAAAATGGTCGAAATGTAAACCTTCCTGTGCCTGTGTGTTATTTTCCGCCTTTTTTTGCATTATAATCGGTGGGTTTGACCTTATTTTCTCGGCTTGCAATGCATAATCGTGCAAAGCGCTCATAAACTCTATGGTTGGATACAAGGCTTGGATTGTTGAATTTAAGCGCCCATTACGTTCGGGGTCATAACCAAATCCATTCAATACGAAGGCGTTTTCTGTTGGGTTTTCAATGTTAATCGGTTTGTCATTTGAAAAAAACTCATACCTAGCTTTTCCTTCTGCATCAGTTACAACATGAATTTCATAGGTACCAGCTTGTGGAACATATGGTATCATATCACCTGATACCTCTTTATACCTTATAGCAACAAGACCTATGCATACAATTGAATCTATGATGTCTCTGGCAAATGGTAACCAGTGATTATTCATTAATTGATCTGTCAGAGGGTTGTTTTTACAATTTTTTGCTTGGCTAGATCGCAGGCATAAACCATTTTCGAAAATTTTGGAATGGATTAGGTTACGACATATAAAAACAAAAGTATTATTAAAGTACAACGATCGAAGTGATTTTATTTTCGAAGCGCTTATAATGCTTCTATACTCCTTCGGTTTAGATTCCATTTGTTTCCTTGTTACAGAGGTATATATACAATCTATTCTTTCATAGATTTCCAGTACCTTTTTAAATGTTCCCATTCCAGGTCACCTGTTTCATTCGTCTCCAATATTTCTTCTGCGCACAACACTTCAATCGGAGAAAGCTCTTCCTTGCAAAGGTATTTTGTAACAATTTCATCCCATTCAATGTAGCTACGAATAATTGTTTTCTGTGATTTTCCAACAACATCTTTTAATGTTTTTTGCCCTTCTTTAATTTCACCGATGCAGCAAAAGTCTTTCGTTTCTTTGTGTTGAAATACCAACCAACACGGTGTTTTCAAACCGGTAATATCATAATCTAGGTGTACAAACTCTTTCATAATAACAGGGATTATTTTCAGTGTACCATGCCCTTTTAAAAAGGTTTTCTTCCATTTAAAATTGCTCATATGGATAGTCTTTATAATAACACTTTTTTACCAGAGGGAAAACGTTGCAACTTTGAAGACCTAAAATTTTATGGTCCAACTCAAATAACGTTTGCTGAGCCGGTAAGAGAAGAACTAAAGGCTTTGAAGGGAAAGGTATCCATAATACAAGAAATACTTTTAAAAGAAGAAAACGTCGACAGTTTTTGTGCTTCTATTTTCAACTACAGAATAGGCAAAGCAGAATCATTGATAAAAAATTTACACGATTTTTTTTGTATTTTACTTTTAAAGAAAGTTAAATTTACTTACAGCCCTCAACATGGTGTAAACTTGTGGCCATCGTCTTTGGCATACGTGCACAACATGGAAATACAAAACATTATAGCATCAAGAACGAAATCATTCTTTACAGATTACATAACTGAAACTACTACTTTTGTAAGTTACTATATAAAATTTAGATTCAATGATTTATTTGGGTCATCGTTTATAATAAAATATGTATCAAAGGTAATAAAATGCCTGTTGTTGTTTGCAAAAAAACAACAAAAAATGCATATTATGAAAAATTCAATTAAGAGTTCCTTAAATTTACTTTTAATCAACTATTTAAGAGGCAAACTATCTTAAAAGCGTATTCGACTGCGCCTAAATAAACCGTCGGGATTTGTTTCAATGCTTGTTGGCAATGTTGCCTCTGGTACAACCTGCTTGGCCGACTGCTTGGCCGGTTGCTTGGCCGGCTCAGGCGTGCGCAGTTCAAGTTGCCCTTCGATGGACATGTGATAGAGATTTAGCATAAAATACAAATCAAGCAAAATGGAAACAATGGAAAATAGAATAGATAAAGCATCGGCTAAGACAACAGCATTGAAACGATTTAGGATAACGACCATTTGTAAAACGTCTAGTCCAAGAACAAAGAAAATGACCCAAAGAACAATACGGCTTAAAATAACACGTAGCAACATGGAATAAGGAAAACTTACCAGTGCCCCGTAAAAAACCCTTGCAATCGAACAAAACACGTGTAACGGGACATCCTCTAAAACAAGCAATTCTGCCATGATAACATAGTACCATATGGCTATAAAGGCAGAGAATAGAGTAGCTATAATAAAGCTTGGCATTTTACTACGCATTCAAATATAATATATAGAAGAAAGATACTATATATTTATTTATTACCTAAAATAAAGATGTCATTATTCAGTGTTTTTACAAGTTTAAGTTTTCCAACCGCTGCCATTGGCGCCGGTGTACATGAAAAAAGATGATTCTACCATTAATGTAGAAGGCTCAACATCCAATTACCAAACCTTTTTGTCCGTGCTACTATGGGTTGTCGAACTTGCTGCACTTTGGGTTGCCGCTGTTTTTGCTGGCCTCATACAATCCGAAGTGACCTATCTAGAAGAGTACGAGCACAGCGACCATTTACGATCGAGTATTATGTTTAACACGATTGCTTACTATGCACGGGCTATTTTAGTCAGTGTTGTTGTTTTGATCAACCTCGGCAGTTGTACGAGCCCAGGCGTTGCCAGAGCTGTACAAGGTACCTTTTGCTGCGGTGACATGTGGACCAACTCCAGGTCCCGCCAAGCCAGGAGTACTTGCTTAGGAATCTACTGGTTGATTGAACAAATATCCTTTGTTCTTCCTGGGATTTCTTTGCTTTTGATGTCCAACAATGGAATCTCGGGGGTTTTAAGCAAACAATGTTTGCAACAAGGCGACGATGGATGTGGCAGCAGCTGCGCATTCCGCTATGCCCCATGGGATACCTTTACGCAAGTTGAAGACGGAAAAGCATTTTCAAGACCTGTTACAGCGTTGTTTATGTGGACCTACATCCTTTACTTCTCAAGCATGGCAATACGCATCATACGCACGCTTAGCATATACTTGTGCTTGCAGACTATCGTTGGAAACAATGCTACGAGTCACCAAACAGTTGGTTCCGAAAAGACAGCAGTGAACAATGCTGTAAACGCTGCTTTGAATAGGGTTGAGAAATTTTCAAACAGCAAACAGGAAACTACTTATACCTTTGACTCAGCATCTTTGAGAAGAAGAAACGGGGAACCTGTAAGGGCAGATTTAATTATTTGAAGCGTAAGGTATTTGTAGCACAAATGTTGAAGCCGACAGGTTCGTGTATATCGACGCAGAGCAGCCTCTTTCATATTATAAAAATTTTATTCATACTTTAATGTATTACTTAAATTATACAGCTTTTGATACATCTTTACACTGCTCATTCGCTGTGTGTAACAACTGTCTAAACCAGCAGCATAAAACGCATACCAATCACCGTAATCACTTTCTTTTAATTTCTCTAATTCTGGTATCTCTCCATAGATACATGCAAAAACAGATTTTGTAAACGAGTATACATCGCTTTTTTTTGTTGCTACACCTTTTAACATTTCAGGTGAACAAAATTCAATCGTCCCAAGGCGCATACCAAGCTTAGCCTCTGTTTTCTTTCCTAAGTAGTAACAAGTGGCAAAATCACAAAGCACGGCATGTGAATTATGTATCAAAATGTTTTCAGGTTTGACATCTAAGTGAACGTATCCATAGGAGTGCAATGTAACAAGAGCATTTGCAATTTGAAGCAGTGCATCGATAATTCGTTTCAAATCTCTTGTGGCTCGGACGAAGTAAAACAAATCCCACCTGTATGCCTTTGTCACATGGTGAAGGTATTCGGGTGTTTCGCAAGAAAAATACAACGGTGCAATGTAGCGCTGTAGCATAGGGCACATGGTAAGTTCATACCACATATTACGTTCTTTTTTGCTCAAAAAAAAAGTTTTTCTTACTTTTTTGTAGACGTAGTATTTTCCTTCAAGCTTAAATCCTTTAATTTTTGTAAGTCGGGTGTCTTTGTAGATTTTTCCTGCTCCTTCCGTTTTAACCCCTCTTTCAACAACTCCTCCCAAGATATACCGCCTAAGTGCATGAACCTCCCCCATGTTTGCTTCCAAAATAGATTTTTGTCGATACTCTCCTCCTTCGGAGCCAAAACATGCATCCGTAAAACTACTTGATCGCTTGCGTCCATTTCTGGTTGCATAACAACCTCTGAAAGCAGTAGAATCGTTTTTTGACAACACAGAAGATTTTTTTCGTCCGGTGTCTTTATCAGCTGCCATGCTTTTGTCGGCACTTTGCTTGGATCTGTTTCGTAGAGACTGACTACTGGGAACTTCACTTTGTCTTTCAACTGCGCGATTTGACGGCATTTGTTTTGAATTGTCCACCCTCGTTCGCGACTTCCGGAAACAGCACCTTCTATGCTGACCTTCACTTTCTCTGTTTGCACTTGTTCTGTTGATTTTTTCTGCTCTTCCATATTTACTGTGACTTTGCATTAATTGTAGGAAAGGCGTGTAAACAAAAATGATAGCT
>NYWG01000238.1 GCA_002684915.1 Verrucomicrobiales bacterium | reverse complement strand
GCCGGGGGCAAACAACAATATGTGAAAAGCAATCCCCCCACCCACGCACCCCCCCTCCCCTCCTCCCCCAATCCGGCCTTGCTCTCCTCCGTGAAGAGGCAGCTGGTTGGGTCCACTGTCGACCCAGTTGACGCAGTGAGAAGCTGCCCCAGGCCGGAACTGGGGAAATCTAAAGCAGGCGGCGTGGGACTGAGTGATTTTGACAGGCAGGGGACACCGGACGTCCCCAGGCGGAAGGGTTCTGTGTCAGAATTAATCGCAAAGTTTTCGGCCTCAGGCTCTCGGAGTAACACACCGGAACGTAGTATCACCCCTGACTCCAGGTCTCTCCGCTCGGCTACACCAGATAAGAGCGGCAAGTCGGCAGATGATAGTGATGGAAGCCACAAGATAGTGGGCAGCAAGGAGAAGGAGAAGTTGGAAGGAAACTCCACTGGAGCTCGACCTAAGCAACCACGCAGCCAGCCTGCTGCCAGGCAGGCTAACGAGGGGTTACAAGAGACCCTGGGCAGTGCAGTTTCCCACGGTGAAATCCCCACTGCCAATGAAAGTGAACGGGCGGAACTGCGAGGTCTCAAGGAATTCACCCAGAAGTATCTGAAGGAGCAGGCTGCCAAGAATGCCTCCAAGAAGACTGAGCCAGAAGAAGAAGAAGCAGCAGCACGCCGTGATCCATTAGGGTGTGAGGGAGGTGCTGAGGGTGTTGACAGTGATATAGAGGACATTGACATGCCGCCCACCATACGTAGGAACTCAGGGGGCGCCTACACCAGCTACGTGTTCATCTCCAACGAGCCGAGCAACGACGAGGTTGCCAGCGTTGTATCCAGCAGCGGTAGCTACACAGACCCAGAAAACAGAGTGACAGTGAATGTCAAGGAGACAACTGTCTCGCCAAACACCTGTGTAGTTGCCATACAGGATGGGCGTACCTCCAACATTAGCATCGTCTCGACAGAGAGTTCTGAGCTTAACTCGCCTCGGCAGTCGCCAACCTCCTTAGACGAACCGCCCGAGTTGCCCACGAAGGTCAAAGTGGGCATAGGCAAGGACCACAACGACCTGCAGCAGATCGTTTATGCCACCAGAGAGTCGCTGAGAGACTTCAGCCATCGATCCCGAGGCGGGGAGCAAGACATCCCACGAGATTTCATCGGGGGAGGAGGAGAGGATGAAGATGAGACGGACCCTGACAGGGGAGGTCTGGCCAACTACTTCACATCCACCCTTGAGTCTTCAAGCTTCATCTCGAGAAGGGGTAGGCCGCCAGTCATCCGGGCGGCAGAAAAGGTGCGCAGGCAGCAGGGCTCCGGCTTTGAGTATGAGGACGAGTCACGGGGCATGATGATAGATTACTCTGACCATCAGCCTTATCGAGAAAGTTCCTCCACGCCGGTGCTCGATGTGGACTCAGATATGGTGGAGGAGTACGAGGGCCGAGACAAGTTTAAGATCACCGAAGTGCCCATTGATGACTACTCCCCCGCCCACTCTGATGTTGTCTATGATGAATACGACCCCCAAGTGCAATACGACATCCATTATGGCTCGGGCGAGTCCGGGGATGAATACATCGAGAGGGAGGAGTACCCGCGGTGCCAGCAAGTCTACGACTCTGAGGAATATTCCTACTCAGAAGGGGAACAGATATCCTCCGGCGATGAGTTTGATAGGGAGGAGGAGCTAAGAGGCTACAACCGAGCCATTGACTTCACCCTGCACACCATCATAGAGGAGTCCTGTGAGGACTCAGAGCCCGAAAATAGGTCCCTCAGGGCTGGCAACAGGAAGAGACACTCTGACCCCTCGGAGCTGGAGAAATATTTTTTCTACGGGGTCGGGGGTGGCAACATGGACCAGAGCATGCAGGAGGAGAGTGAGTACAGTGACACGAACAGCGAGTCCAACAGTCTCTACACCGAGGGCCACCAGCAGAAGGAGACCTCGGTTGATTCTGCTGACCTTGCCTCCACTCGTCTGGAAAAGTATTTTCTGACGGGGTTTGCCTCCGGTGAGGAGAAACAGTTGCACTCCCTGGATGTGATCAGTGAGGGAGGCAATACGGATGACAGTGGGTCAGTGGGCAGTGAGAGTGATGGAACTGGAGAGGTTGTGCCAGAACCTCCTCGCAAGAAAGTGACCCAGCGAACGCGAGGCTTCCGCTCAGAGCGGCTGTCCGACCGTGGCGAGAGTGGCGCAGAAAATGTTGAGGATGAGTCTGGCACCTATATGGCCCGACCCCACGACGTCAGCTATTCTTCCGAGTCCGGCGAGGACAATACCGCTTTTGTTTCTGGTGACGGATCGTTTGATACAATCAAACGGAAAAAGAATAAGGCGCGAAAAGCTTCCGACGACCGGCGCAGTGACAGTGAACGAAGTGTGGACTCCCGGCGGTCCTCCGCCGTGTCTGAGGCTCCATTCTTCAAGCCTGCCGACACCTCCAATGACACAGCGGGTGGGACCGAGACCGTAACTGTGAACAAGAAAGATGACAAATCTAGTCCCAAAGCAAGTCCTTCAATTACTCCCACCCCACTCAATGATGCTCACCAAAGTGATCCTGCCGTGAAAAAGCAGATTTCTCCTTCTGGTTCCGACAAAGAACCAGAATCGACGAAGCCCCGAGGCTCTGGATCAAGCCGCGAAAGCCCGTCCACATCGCCGCCTCCAGCTGGAGGGCCCGTCAGAAAGCACAAAAGCCGCGACTCGGGCTTTGTCGGCTCGAATGATGATCTGCTTCGCAACGAGGGAAGCCACATCATCCACACTTCAAGCGATGACATGCAGAGCAAGCACACCGGCTCGAGCAGCGACGGCGAGCAGGAGAGCAGCAGGAAAATGACGAGGCTGGAAAAGGTTTCCGAGGTGTCAGAGAACACGGAAGATGACTGCGAGAAGTCCTTTGACGCCAAGGCAACTGTCGCCTCCCCCAAAGAAAGCTCATCTGTAGCTGCCAACAAGTCGCCACGGAAGAAGTCTAACGAGAGTGACATCAGCAAAGAGGGCAGCGAGAGTGGCAAGTTGTCCCGAAAAGACAGTTTCCATCAGTGGAGCTCGGACGAGGAGACCAACATCATGATGAACAGGATGAGGAGCTTCTTCAAGAACATGCTAGTCAACGCCAGCAAAGGAAAACCTCTGGAGCCAACACGGAAGCCAACCCAGATTGTCTACTTTGAGGAGCAGCTGACTCGGCTGATGAAAACGGTGCCAGGCATCAACGACCAGCAGGTCAAGGAGATTGTGGAGTACTTGAGCAGTGAGGACACTTGGTCGGACTCCTACGACTCCTCTGACTACACCGACTACACCAGTAGTGATCTCGAGGGTGCTCCTTTCTTCACAGAAGCTGAAGACCCCGTCATCCCTGACATGGACGTGGATGTCTTGGAGAAGCTTCAGAAGAAGGACAATACTCAGGCAACCAGCCTTGGCGAGATGGTGGAGCAGGACGAGTTCCAGAAGGAGACTGCGATCATGTACCAGAAGCTGATGAATTCGGTTGCAAAGATGCAGCAGAGCCAGGAGGAGCAAAAGAAAGAGAACGAGGCTAAACGATCGCCGCCCATAGCAGCAAAGATTCTCCACCACATAAGCAGTCGGCTGGTTACTTTGATGCATGAAGTGTCCGGATCCGACAATTCATCAACTGCCTCAATATCAGATAGTCGTCAGAACCTCTACCTTAGTTCAAAAGATTTCCGATATCCATGTCAGACCTCCAGTCCGAGACCCAAGAGCGGTTCGAGAAGGCACAGACAGCTTGAGGCCGCCAGTTCGATAGACTCCAACAAGAGCGAGGACAAGCTCAACAAGAGTGGGGAGGAGAACGAGAACAACTACACCTTCAACTCTCTCGACTCACCCAAGGTGTTGATGGGCCCCAACCTCGGAGCATCTCCTAAGTCAAATCCGTTCAAGTTTACAAAAAACACCTCCAAGTCTGTTGAGGTGCTCGACCTGGGCAGACGCAGGGCCTCCCTGGACGACAAGAGCTTAAAACAGAGCATGGCCAAGTCCACCTCGACTGACTACGACGTGTGGCACGGAGTGCACAGGGAAGGAGATCAACGAAGGGGGTCTCTGCCAAGAGGCCAGCTCGACCTGGTGCCATCCACCTCCTCTGGATCGGGCATGGCGGATCATGACGACGAACGGTACAGCTGGAAAGGAAGCTTTGAGTCGGCCCTTGCTTCAGACTCACGTACCCGTCTGTCAATTGAGGCCAAGCGTAGGAGTATTGGCTCAGACAGCAACTGTGAGATCTTCTCAAGTGTGGAGCAGATGTCCGGCTCCCACCAGGGCTCACGTGCCTCACTCATTCCCTCCAGATCGCCCTCCCAGTCGTCAAAACGCTCCCTCAAGTCCTCCCTGCCAAACTCTCGCAGCTCCCTGCACATCTCAAAGTCTGAGAAGGACATTGCACGGAACTCTGAGTTCAGCACGACCCCCACCTCCGAGCTGTCGACCAAGCTGTCCACCCAGGACAGCGACAGCGACGACAACTCTGGCTCCATCTCCAGCTCTGTCCGCTCCTCCATCAGTTCAAGATATGGTCGCAGGAGCAGCGTGCCTGAGACGCAGGTGCTTGCACGTCTCTCCGAGGACGAGGACAGGCCTGAGAAACCTGCCCGAACAACGATCCCCTCGAACGCCTCAGGTGCTGTTTCTGTGAGGCAGCACAGCACCAACTCCTTGCCTCGGTTGGGGACGAGCGCGATCCAGAAGAGCAAGAGCACGAGCTCGACGATGATCACCAGCGTTGCTCCAAGCCAACCCAGCAACATTGCCACCTCAACCCAAGGGGGAGTTCGGTCTGCCAGATATCGGCCTCACGGTTACAAGCCGCCTCCCTCCCGTAAGATGTCCCCTGCCTCTGGAGGTCCTGGCTCCAGGAAGTCCAGCGCTCACAGCATTGGCAGCTTCTATGACGAGGGCAGCGAAGTGTCTTCAAAGTCAGGGACGCCATCCCCCATGGTGACAAGAGTACCTGCAAGGGTAGAGGCTGGATCCTCAGCTCTTGCCAGAGAGGTGAGAGAGCCGTCAGTGTGCTCAAGAGGCAGCTCGGGGATGGGCGAGGGTGAGATGGAGGAGAGAGAGGTCCAAGGCTCCCAGCTCATCAAGGCATCTTCCATGTCCTCCCTTGGCACAAGGTCCGAGTCAATGGCGTCAGTGTACAGCCAGGGTGAGGGTAGATACGGAACAGTGACAGTCCGCGGGGAGGTGGAGTTTGGGTTCATCTACAGCTTCGGCAGCGGCAGTCTCGATATCAGCATCAAGCAGTGTCGGGACTTGGCTCCTGTCGATCTCAAGAGGAACCGATCTGACCCATATGTCAAGGTCTACCTACTGCCTGATAGGAGCAAAGCTGGCAAGCGTAAGACGAAGGTGAAGAAGCATACGCTGAACCCTGTCTTTGAGGAGATACTCAAGTTTGTAATGCCGCTTGGAGAGGTGGAGAGGCGGACAATGTGGATCTCAGTTTGGCACAGCGACATGTTTGGACGAAACGACTTCTTGGGCGAAGTGATGCTTCCAATGTCCGGCCAGCTCTTTGATGACCCATCATCACAGTGGTTCAGCCTTCAAGACCGGACGGAGCCACCGGAGGATGAGTCAGTGACAAACTCGAAGGGAGACATCATCGTTGCGCTCAAGTATGTTCCTGGAGAGGCTTCAGGAGCACGTAAAAGCAGTCGCAAGAAAGGAACCCTCATGATTCTTGTCAAGGAAGCGAAGAACCTACCTGTGCCAAAAGGAACAACACTTCCGGATCCCTACTGCAAATGCTACTTGCTGCCCGCTGTGCCATCGCGAGGGAAGCAAAAGACGGGGATTTGTCGTCGAACGACTTCGCCGCGGTGGGAGCAGACCATCGTCTGGGAGGACCTCAGCATGGAGGAGGTGATGGAGCGAAGCCTTGAGCTTGCGATCTGGGACCATGACAGGATCGGGAAGACCCAGGATTTCCTCGGAGGAGCTAGGTTCAACCTTGGTTCCGGCCGGCACCAGGGACGAAACGTTTCTTGGATGGACGGAACGGGGAAAGAGGTTTCGCTCTGGCAGCAAATGCTCGATCGGCCAAACTTCTGGGTGGAAGGATGTATCGGACTCAGACCCAGTTTGGACACTCGACCTCTCCAGTAGTGACCTTTGACCCACCCTTTACAGTGACCTCTACTTGGTGCTGTGTCCCAATTCCTAGTCTCTCCCCCCTTTTACATTCAGTTACCAGATGGCTGTCGCCTCTGGGTGCATTACTTGTGATAAGATGGACATAAGATACAATTGTGATATCGATATGTCGCCGTAACAGAGACCACTATTCTTGTACATAACTGCCAGTCAGAATAAATTTCATATCTGCCG
>NYWG01000237.1 GCA_002684915.1 Verrucomicrobiales bacterium | reverse complement strand
TGGACATATAAATCTCTAGACAAATACATGTTCTATCAACATGCAAGAAATGATAGACTTAATTATTGGCCAGCAGATACTGTGTCTAATTACAATAGAGAGAATCTAACTCTGACAAAAAAAGTAACTCTTTTCAATACATCACATATCAAGGCTAATAACCTTGCAAATGAAATCGGATACGAATTACATGAATCGGCAAAAGATGTCGTTGATCTCTGGAAAAGCTACGAACTACGATAGCGTACTTTTTTTAGCATGCAACGATATAAGAGAAACGCTATACACTCTTAACGCAATCGAGATCGATGCTCGAGCTATCGACTATGATCCAAAGTTTGAAGACTACGACCTATATGAATGTAAAGACTTTGTGTTTGATGAAGTCAATTTGGATGCTGAGCTAGTAGTTCATATGAACTGCGAGAAGACATTTCCATTTGATAGGACTGGAGATGTTATATTGATTGGCGATGATGAACACCACAATGGTGACTGCAAACCAATACTAAGCTGCAATCAATTAACATACATGTACGATGTCAAAGAAGTATACGAAGAACACGTTATAGAATATCATGGAAAACATTACTACATTGTTTGGGGTAGAATGTAATGCAAATTGAATACTCAAGAATAGTTAAATGGTTTAGATATAACCATCCAAACAAGATGGACAGGCTTTGGGATAGTCTATCACCGAATCAAATTATTGGCAAACAGTGGTTAGTTAATAGTTTACAAAACGTGCAGATTCCTCGCGATGAGAACGGCCAGTTCAGAATAGAAATTGTAGGCGGTTGGTATGGCTATCCACTTATTGATCTTCTTATGACAGAGTACCCAGGCCAAATCAAAGAGATAGACATATTTGAATTAGATGAATTTGCTACAAAGGTTATCTACCGCTATAGCCAGATCTTTGGACATACTAACGTTAGAATATTTCACCAAGACTATTTCACATACCAAGAAACTCGACGAACTCATATGGTAATTAATACCAGCTGTGAACACATGTGGGATATGTCTCACAATAAAGAATGCTATGAATCACCTGATAGAACTCTCTTAGTATTGCAATCAAACAATAAGAGAGATGAGATAGAACATATTAACTGTGTAGATAGTTGCCAAGAACTATTAGAAAAGAATGAGTTGAGTGAAATACATGGCGATTGGAAAAGAATGAATCAAGGTACGCCAGATAAATTTATTCGGTTTATGGTTATGGGTAAATGGAAATAGTTTTAGTAAACACTCCGCCCGCGTACGGACAGCAGGTGTGGGTGGATAATATTAAGCATATGCTTGATAATAATAACAGGGAGTACGATACTATTCATGTCATGGATAGCGTGGTATATGGTGGTGTTTACGATAAGCTTCTTTTGTTTGATCGTTTTCGGACGGGACAATACCTGTATTTTGATCTCGACATTATTATCAACGGCTCTATCGTGGATCTTTATACTAATAAATTTACGCTACTAAACGCATGGTGGAGAGAACCATTTCATACACCGTTGAATAGTTCTATTATGTCATGGTGTGGTGACCATTCATATATCCACGACAAATTCGCAGAAGATCCAGACTACTATATGGTAAAATATCACAAAGGCATTGATGAATATATTTACAAAGAAATTGAATACGAAACATATGAGAAAGTCTGTGATTCGTATGTTTATGGTGGAGGTGAAATGCCTATTACACTATACAATCATGCAAGGGATAAGCTATGGGAACACGAGTGTTCGCTGTCAGAATAGGCGATAGATACGATCAAAAGGTTGAAGACTACATCAACTCTAAACTCGATAACGTAACGTGGATTCGAGAAGAAACTATAGGAAAGCTACAGTGGAATAAGCTTGTTCCTATGGGTATGGATATTGATGAGCCTGTTTGTATTATCGATATCGATATTGCATTGATTGGTAATTATATGGATATGATAAACTATCCGATTCATAAAGGAGAATTTATTGCAGCACAAGCGTGGTGGAGAGATACCGAAGACCGAAGGTATAGGCTACAAGGATCATTCCAAAAGTATTATCCAAAAGATTGTAAGTATATCTACGATAAATTTGTTTCAAATCCAGAGTACTGGATGGAATACTATATCAAAAACGGGACCACTGTAGGTCCCGTAAATGGTGAGCAATATTTTGTACAAGATAGTGTAGAAGAAAGACTAGAGCTAAATTATTTACCAGACTCGTGGATTTGCCGTTGGGAAAACTTTGCAGAATACGATGAACAATTTATTCGTAATGCTACAGAATACTACCCTAAAGATTGGCTATACGAAGATGGGAAGTTTAATCCTGACGTTCGCCTTCTTCATTTTCAAGGGTCGAATAAACCTCATAAAGAAGCGCTAGAAGCTCGAGGGTGGTAGTAGCTTTTCTCATCTTAGCTTTCCACTGACGATTCTTTGAGTTCTTTACTTCCTGAAGTTCAAAGATTTCAAGCTTAAGCTTAAAGAACTTTTCCTGATCATTGCCTACTTCCTTGATTGCTTCTAAAGTAATATCACCCTGTTTCATGGTTTGGCCAGCGCCAATCTCATAACCTTCAGGAATGTCATCCCATCTCTTATCAATAATAGCAGTTAGCGCGTCATAGTGCGTAAGAAACTCGGTCATATGCTTATGACCTTGAGCTTCATGCTTATTGAATTCTACATAATTCTTTTCTAAGTCTTCAATAGTAAACTGTTTTAGTATTTGCTTTACTGTCTTATCTTCTGGATTAAACGTAACATGTTCAACATAATGCATGTCAGCTTTTTTATCATCCCATTCATAGCGAATAAGACTCCTTGAAGTATCAGTAAATCTTGCGGTGTCTAATTTTTTCATGTTATCCTCATGACAGGTTAAAGTAATATGTTGTTTGTGTTACAGACGATCCTGATGGAGTACTAAACGTTTGATAGTATGGATTAGAAAACTGATTAGTATTAGTTGTCGCAGTTTGTTTAGTATCCGTAAAGGTACCTTTATTAGTGCCACTTGAGCTTGTTGCAACCGAGTATTGCAAGTCACCGTTATCCACTCTGCGAGTCAAGGCTGGCAACAAAACGTTTTGAACAAGATTTGAACTCTCTATAATCGTTCTTTCTTTTAGATTGTCAGTGTCAAGTCCGAGTGGAAATATATCTGATCCCGGAATTGAACTTAAAGATCTCTTAAGCCAAAGCTTGGTGACAGTTGATCCATTTGAGTATGTAGTATCAGTATACCACGTGCCTTTATCATCCCATGTACCAGCGCCACCACTACTCGGTGCACCAGTAGAAACTCTATATGATCCTACCTCATCACCTGTCTTCATATCTGTAATACATTGAGCGATGAGATCTGCGTAAATATCTGCTTCTAGATAAGCTGTTCTAATATCACCACCAGAAGTATAGTGCACATAACCATCAGTGTCATGAACTGATCCAGCAGGAAAACTTGGAAACGTTCTATCTTGCTGAAAGGAAAAGTTAGCATCAGTTTCAGTTCCAATGCCGGGCGCAGAAGGATAACCTGTTACACCGGGTGTCGAACCATTTCGTTCATTTTGGTTCATTTGCTGTGTAGAGCTCGTATCAGATGCAGTTCCAATTACTGTGAGACTACTTCCGACTGAAACATAACCATCTCCACTTCCAGCTAACTGACTGGCATATGCTACACGCAAATAATATAGAAGCCGATCCAAATTAGCATCGGTCATTTCTTGCAGATTTCCTGCTTGTAAGCTTAGTGGTCTTACCATTCTATTGTCCGGGCCCGAATATAGTTTTTAGAGTTGCTCCAGCTGCATTCTTGATTTTAAGCTCTGTGCGAGTTGCAAATACGTGTGAAGTGATTGTATTAGCTTGAATACGAAACTGGCCACCGGCCGAATCAAAAGAAATTTGCTGACTAGAATCAACATATGTTGCAAACAATCCTTTCATTTCAGCAGAATCATTTAGATTAGCATCTACAATAGAATTAATATCGTTAATAGCTGCAACTAGATTATTTTTAACATTTGTGCTTAGTGAAGATAGGGTACCGATACTTGAATCCAAATTATTAGAAGCAGTAACAAGATCAGAACCACCTGCCGAAAGCAATGCAATATCGCCAACGTGACTACCGATTGTATTTGTTTTCGTAACCCAGGTAGAAACCGGATCCGATAGGTTAATTACTGTTACTGCCATCTTTATCCTCTACAAGTTTCATGAGCATTTTTTTAAGTTGATCAACATCATTAGCTAAACTTTGAATTTGCTCTTGCTGCTCTCTCCACACTTTTTTTCTTCTTCTAGCTTGATTAACCTCACTGGTATTAACATTTAAGATGACACCATTACTAGTTCTTACTAAGTCTGGATGGCCATCTACTCGAGTGTATTTATTCATTATGTTACCATAGCAATTGTTCTAAGATCTTTAATGATTGGAATCTTAGAAGAGTTAGTTGAGTTCATCACGATTTTAACTTGGAACTTAGTGAATGCATCAAGGAATCCGCCCTGTCCACCCGGCATATACTCGTAGTCTCTAAAGATAGCAGGGTTATCATCAGGTGGATTGTTTGAGAATTCTTTAACTTCAACCCAGTTAATTTCATCAAAGTTTGTTTCACCAGTTCCTACTTTGTAATACACATCAAATGTACCTGTCAAAGGCCTGTGAGCTCCAAACAAGATCTTCAATCCTACTGCTTGTTCTTCAAGTGTTACCGGAACAGTAACGTGCTTTGCTGCAGAAGTGCCTTGGCTAGGATGAGTTTCTTGTACAATTGAAATCGGTACGTTAAATCCGTTCGTATTATTTGAATCTTGTTTATCGATAACATTTTCAAATGTAGTAATAGAAGCTCTTTGTAGATCTACGATCGGTGTAACTTTATCATCTTGAGTTGTTAGTGTTAACTTAAGTGTAGTTGACTTAGCTCCAGATAAAGCTGCTTCATTTGAATCACTGAAGATCGCTTGCGGTTCATCATTAGTATTGAAGTCATTTAGAAGTACAGTTCCGAAGTTTGTATCTTTTGCTCGGCTATATCCAGTTGATGTATTTCTATTGTTAGCGTATGATGCACCGTTTGTTAGTTTAATTTGCGCAGTAATGTTAGTTTGATTAGGAATCAGTGTTTGAATATTTGGTACGTAATTATCAAACATCATATTCTGAGTTGCAAGCAAGCCGTCACCGCCTGTTCTAACACTGGCAGTAGCAGCAGAGTCTGCTTCAAAGGTATAACCTGTCCAATCAACTGATGTTACTGTTCGAGACCCGGTCATCATGGATCCAATGATACCGCCATAAAAAGTACTAGAGTTAATGTTCGGGAATCTAACTTTGTCATTTTTGATAAAGCCATGACAAGGTTGGAATACTCTTACAGTCGCATCGCCTGCAGTTGTCAACAGCGCGTTGTTAAACAATGGTACGGCTGGCACTGAAGCATTTTCAAGAATAGCATCACCGGATGTATTGAACTTAGCTCTATATAACTTAAACATTAAGTCTTTAGACTGATCTGGTGTCCATGTAAATCCATTCTGAGAAGTAAATAGAGAACCTAGTGTAGGTTGCCTATTGACTCGAGCTTCAGTAGATCCTAATACGAAATCATAAGTTTCGGCGACATAGGCATTGTATTCAATAGTTTCCGCTTTAAGAACAAATGCATATTCTCTATCAGGAAGAAGATAGACTGGCTCAGGAAATTCAAATGTAGTAGGTGCTGCTCTTACTGCAGACATACTATTAATGTCTGTCGGCAAATTGACATCAGCCGGTGAAACATATGCATAAGCATCTGGAATATGAATTGAGTTAGGTATGCCATTCTCGACACCTCTCAACTCGCCACGGATAGGAATCACTGAATCTTTTGTTGAGAGGAATGCTTCAACCTTAGTGACAAATATACCGTTAGGATTTTCTTGTCCATTGATGAAGAATGTTTGAGCTAGTGGATCTCCAGCTCCTCCACCGTCGCCACCATCGCCGCCGCCGTCATCTTGAGGAGGTGGAGGTGGTCTATTAATAAGAGTAAGCCTTTGCTCGATTCGAGTATTTCTAACTGTTCTTTGTCGAGTTTCTAGAACTCCAGAAGAAGTAAATACATTTGATGTTTTAGATAATGCGTCATTATCATTTCCACCTGTAATATCTAGAAGTTTAAATAATTTACTGCCTGTCCGGAATTTAAGAGATGAATTACTTGGAATAATAAACGATCCAGTGAGTTGTCCTTCAGCATTACTAATTAGGTCAGTTGCTCCACTTGGATGAGAAGTATTATTTGTGTAAGTATTTCCATCATCACCGCGGCGTCTTGACCATGTTTTGAATGTCTCACCTCGAGTATATGCATCAATTGCAATATCATTGAAATATGAGAAATGCTTAGTATTAGGTCTTAATCCTTCGGCCTTAAAGAATACTTTCTTTGATCTCATGAATGGAATGATTTGTACATCAATAACTTTATCAGCAATAACTTCTCTTCGAGTTGTTACACTACCTCTAACAGTAACTGTATTACCACTCGGCCTGCCGATCCAGCTATTTCTCCATGCACCAATACTGTTAACTACTCGTGATCCACCATTTACAATCTTATTGACATTAACGATTACGTCGGGAGCATATCTAGTTTCAACCCATTCATCAGATGCAGGTGATAGTCTCATTACTCCGTTGTGAGTAATAACTGCGAATGGATTAACATTAAGCGTTCCTGTTGCTAGATCCTGATTAACAAACTCTTTTTGTTCAGCAATAGGAAGAATTACTAGATCACCTTTAAGAGTGGTTGAAGTTCCTGCGTCTGCAGAATCAAAAAGCATTCTAACATTTCTAACATGTTGTTCAGGTGTAAGTACACCTTCAAGATCATCAATGACTGCTCTATATTCGCCTCTATCGATTGCAGAGAAGCTATAGTCTTTAAAGTTATCAACCAAGAAACCTGCTTTTGTTCTTGCATTTCCTGAAGAATCTAGAACAGAAAGACTTGATGTGTTGAGCTCTAAAAGACTTAGAGTAGTTAGTTCTTGAAGAGTATCAATTCTTTGCTCAAGCTCAGCGATATCTGACATTGTAAATCGCTTATTAGGAATGATTGCAGTAGATAGATCTGACTCATTCAGTGTAAAAGGATTCAAGTCGATATTCATAAGAAGCATAGAGTTTGTAGTAACAGCCGGTTGTTCAGGATCTAGATCAGAAACACCAGTCAATACTTCGACTTTGCCGACTTGATACCCTGCAGAATTTTTTCTTGTGCTTTCAGCCGTTGCTACTAGCCTATCTCGTCTTGGCATATAGTAAGTGATATCGCCAGTAAATGTTTCAGTGTTTGTTGGGAGAAGATTAATAAGCCCAGCACCGCCACCACCGTCAGAATCATATCCGTGACCAATCCCACCGAGAAGAGATCCAGTCTTAGTTGCAACAGGTCTGAAGTCAGCTACATCTCTTAGAGGAACTGACTGTCCATCATTTTGCTCGTATGTAGGAATATCTTTATATGGAACTGTTGCAGCAGGATATGATGTAACATCAAAGAAGTTTCCACTAGTATGAGTGAAGTGTTTAAATCTTACATAGATATCGCCTGCCGGCGCAGACAAGCCACCTTTAAGAATAAGTTTACCGAATCCATAGTAATTATCTCTTTGACCATTATCTAGTATCCAGTTCTGAGAAATGTCAGCGCCATCTGAATCTGTAATCTTTACTGCATCAAGACTAAAGATGTCAGTTTTGTCTAGATCAATAAACTCCTGACCAGCGGAATCAACATTCGCGTCTGTAGGCCATGTAATAGTGATATTGGTATCATTAAGAACTTTAGTACGTACAGTAGGAGAAGGCTTACTTACTTTGGCCAGAATTTCTAGAGTTTTACTTGCTGATGCACCAGTAACGTTAAACGCAGTCTGTGATGCATCTGTAAAAGTAATAGTAGGAGACTCAATAGGTCCATCGGTTGGAGCAATAATCCATTGACCGGTATTCTCGAAAGTTCCTGATGTTACGGACACACTGGCAGTTGAAGCTCCAGCGCCGTCAGTCGCGACAGTGTATCTTTCTTGAACCGAGATAGCGTCATATGAAGTACCTGTTTGTGTAGGTCTGACTCTTGGTAGAGGAAATAGCAAATCGTTTTGTGCAGTATTTACTAGTTGAGCTACACCATCTACAAGGTTAATATCAAAGTAAGAAGTTGCGCTTGTTCCGATTGACTTGGCAGATCCAAATGATTTACCAGCGGCCATGCGAATATCGAAAAGATAATACCGATGGAATGCACCATCTTCTTCTACTGCTCTAACTCTACATGTACCTAAGAAGTCACCGCCATAAGTTATAGCAGATCTAATCTCAAGTCTTTCAAATGCTGAGATATTAGGAAGACCTTTATTAGTGCCGCCTAACACATAGTTTCCGTATTGCACAACTACAGCTTCATTTTGAATCGCTACTGTTTCTTGTGCTTTTGATACATTAATTTTTTCAGCAGGCATTTCTAGGCGGTAACCATCAATATAGACAATGCCATCAGTTACTTCAAGCTCTAGAGTTGAATCGTTGAGATCATTGAATTTAGCATTAAAGGGTTTGACAATATAGTCGCCAGACTCTTCTTTTGTTCTTAGTGCTAAAGTATCATTGAGTATGTTATAAGAGTTTGCTGTAGTAGTAGTGTCAGTAATTCTACCACCGTTAACTTTAGTCAAGAATATAAAGTTCTCACCAGAAGAAACTTGGTCTCTAGTTGTTAGCACAAGCCTAATGCGGTATCTATCAGCACCAGGAGCAGCGATGTTAGGAACAGCACCTTGATTATCATAGAGTGCAGTATCATCATCAATTGACACTACATCTTCTACAAGCTTAAATCCTACATCGAAAGTTCCATCAAGCGTGTATTTAGCTAAGTCAATTTGCTGTTTTTCGCAGAATACAAAATGTCCTTGTGCAAAGAAAACACCTTCTGCAATTGAGAACCGAAGGCCTTGACCGGATGCACCAGATGAAGCAGTAATCATATCATATGCTGAGCCTAGTCCAGCATTTTGTAGAGTATTACTGTTTCCAATAGTAACCGGCGATGAACCTGAAGTACCAGCTGACGTAGAAACATACTGAACAATGAGTGTATCAGGATCTGAACCAGTAGCTGGAATCACTTCTAGTACTTTAACAATAAGCTGTGGGTTAGGAGATGCTACTGTAAAGTCTTTACCGATAATATCTGCGGTGTTAGTCGGCAGTTGTCCTCCAGCAAGCTTAACAAAATTGACATTGCTTAAAGTTAAACCTCCGGGCTTAACCATCCCGCCTTCTCTAAAGATATTATTTCCAAATCTTTCAACTTCTTTTTGGATAATAGTTTGAAGCTGCGTAAGCTCGCGAGCTTGCAACGCTTTACCCGAATTAAATAGAATTCGATGGTAATTATCGCTATCTCGAAAGTCGTCTTTATATGTTGTATTGAACGTAGTTGTAGTTAGATTTGTTGCCATTCTTTACACCGTTATGATAACTTTAATATCTTCTGTCTGAGCTGACGACCGAATAACACGAGCCCGGTTTTCAATATAGAGTACATCACCTGAGTAAGCATCTACTGAAGAGTATTTATCTCCGCTATCAATAGTGGCTGAGCCAGATCCAGATCCCGTGATCGTTTCGCCGTCAGAAAACACACCGGCGATGCTATTACTATTTTGATGGAAGAAAATCTTATTGCCACTTGCGCTATCGAGTTCATCAACAAAGGCTGTAGCTCCAGATGTTCCACCAGTTATAACTTCATCTACAGCAAATCCAGCAGCAGATATTGTAGTTGTAATTGTCATAAACCTTGAAGCTTTAGAGCTATTGCCAGTAAATCGAGGTCCTGCCACAGCGCTATCAGTCAAGTCTAAGTTCTTTAAAAGAAGGATTTGTCTAAAATCGTTAGTGATATTGAATGTGTCACCTTCTGCACCAGAAGGTTTAATGTTAAACATCACTGACGATGATTTCAAATCTTTAATAGATGAAACACCGATTCCTTCTGCCGTAGATAGGATAGGTCTTAGGCTAGCATTTCCACTCACTGTTGCACTAGCATAATCATATCCAGATCCTAATCCGCCAGATTCATTATCCATTTCAACTTTGACGATTGTTCCGCCAGAAATTGTTGCAGTCGCTGAAGCTCCAGATCCATTCCCTCTAATTGTAATCGCAGGAGCTGTAGAATAACCACTACCACCATTTACAATGTCAAATCCTAGGATAGCACCTTTCCTTGCAGTGTTTTGAACATTCAACTGTTGCAATTCAAAAGCATTTGCTGATGAAGAATCAATCGTTATGTTTTGAACCGGTAAGAAACTGGATGAAAGAAATGTACCAGCTCTAGAAGCAGAGATCGCATACATTAGTTTCCAAACATAACCATCTGAAGTTTTAAACGCTTCAACCTGATTAACTCCGGCATCGGTGAAGCTAGGTTTTACAATAGATGGGTTAGCTGTACCAGTTGCATCTTTACCTTGTTGTAGGCAAATGTAAATCTCTTGATCTTCAGTCATTACATAATATACGTTTGTAGGATAACCAGTTAGATCATCTCTCCAGGCTGAATATATTGTACCTGAGGTCCAGTTATTTCTAGGGATAACAAATGAAGTACCTGTAATTTTTTTGACCGATTGCAAGTTTGATCGTGCTTCTCTCTCTTCTTCTAGAGATCGAATTGGAGTGATGACAGTGTCGGAGCTATCATAAGCATCAGCTTTACCAATACCAATAAAGTATTCGTTGGTATCTGTGCCGTCAGTAACTTCCTGAAACAGAAGATCTGCAAATTTTTGTTTTAATGAGTCTGTTGCTATCGCTACCATATTATGCCACCGTTGTTACTGATTGGTTGCCTACGAGGAACCAGTTGGAACCATCCCATATACATTGTGCTCCTTCGTTTTGAGCAATTGCGAAACTATTATTGGTACCAAAACTTGTAGGCGTAATTGTTGCGGTACCGGCACCTTTGTTTGTAAAAATTTTATATTCTCCAGTTGTTGTTCCATCTGGAAGTCCTACTGCAAGAGCTGTACCTTTATTACAAATGATATAAGTTGCAGATTGAGATGCATTACCATCCGCGCTAATCTCAACAGCTTCTAAAGCTAGCTTGCTAACTTCAACCGAACCGGTGCCTTTAGAGTTGAGATTAAGATTAACATTTGTATCTCCACCCGATGCATTAAC